>CAWTZF010000031.1:0-13558 GCA_963920015.1 uncultured Nitrosopumilaceae archaeon
GATAGAGTAGTAATTTCTGATTTTATGATAACACCAATCACGTATACCAAAACAGTATCAGATGAAATAACAGTTGATGATGATGTATCTACAGCGGTTACATACACAAGAGTAATTTCAGATAGCGCAAGAATTAGTGATGAGTTATCTACAACTTTCGTGGCCGGTAGAACTGTTTCGGATAGAGCCTTTGTTGGAGATGATATATCAACAGTAGCCAGTTATGTCAGAAATATCGATGATAGAGTAACAGTTTCTGATGATGTATCAACAGTAGTTAGTTATGTCAGAAATATCGATGATAGAGTAACAGTTGATGATGAAATATCACCTGTAGTCATTCATACTAGAACAGTTGAAGATGGTGTTACTACCAGCGATGAACTATCTACTGCCAGTATATTCTACAGAACAATAGAAGATGAGGTAGTAAGTAGTGATGAGGTATCAACTCTAGTAAGCTATGTCAGAAACATCGAAGATGGCATAGTTGCAAGTGATGAAGTCAACAGAGTTGCTAGCTATATCAGAACAGTATCTGATGGAGTAACAGTTGATGATGAAGTATCTACTGCCAGTATATTCTACAGAACAATAGAAGATGAGGTAATAGCTGGAGATGATGTATCAACTGTAGTCAATTATGTCAAAACAGTTGAAGATACCGGAACAGTTTCTGATGATGTATCAACTGCAGTCAATTATGTCAAGACAGTATCTGATGGAGTAACAGTGAATGATGAAGTCTCTACAGATATAACATACACAAGAGTAATTTCAGATAGCGCAAGAATTAGTGATGAGTTATCTACAACTTTCGTGGCCGGTAGAATTGTTTCGGATAGAGCCTTTGTTGGAGATGATATATCAACAGTAGCCAGTTATGTCAGAAATATTGATGATAGAGTAACAGTTTCCGATGAAGTGTTATCAGTAGTTAGTTACACTAGAACAATTGAAGACACTGCAGTAGCTGGAGATGATCTTACTGTATCTGCGATCTTCTACAGAACAGTTGAAGATGAGGCAGTAGCTGGAGATGAAATTAGCACAGTAGTTAATTATGTCAGAAATATCGATGATAGAGTAGTAATTTCTGATTTTATGATAACACCAATCACGTATACCAAAACAGTATCAGATGAAATAACAGTTGATGATGATGTATCTACAGTAGTTACATACACAAAAGTAATTTCAGATAGCGCAAGAATTAGTGATGAGTTATCTACAACTTTCGTGGCCGGTAGAATTGTTTCGGATAGAGCCTTTGTTGGAGATGATATATCAACAGTAGCCAGTTATGTCAGAAATATCGATGATAGAGTAACAGTTTCTGATGATGTATCAACTGTAGCCAGTTATGTCAGAACAATAGAAGACACTGCAGTAGCTGGAGATGATCTTACTGTATCTGTGATCTACTACAAAACAGTAGAAGATATTGTTAATGTTGGAGATGAAATTAGCACAGTTGTCAATTATGTCAGAACAATTGAAGATATCAGTACAGTTAGTGATATACTATCTAGGATAAGTACACAAACCGTCACATTATCAGATTCTGCTGAAGTAAATGATGATGTCATACCAGCTGTAACAGTTACAAAGTCAATTTCAGATAGTTCAACTGTTCAGGATACCATTACAGCAGTTAGAACATTTGTAAGAACACTCTCAGACGAAGTAGTGGTAGATGATTCAGTTGCAAGAACATTTACAGCAACCAGAACAATCTCTGATGTTCTAAGAGCTAGCGATACATTATCAGCGCTCAAGGCATTTGTACGAACTACTTCAGATTCTATAACTTCAGATGATACAATTTCTGCATTGAAGGTATTTGGAGTTACTATAATTGATACGGCTAGTGCAGACGATACAGTATTCACTGTAGGATCATTTGTGAGAAATATATCCGATACTGTTACTACAGATTACACAATATCCAAAGTAGTATCAAAGCCATTATTTGATTCTGGAAGAGCAAGTGAGAATATCTTTGTTTCACGATTCGTGCAACTTTCAGATACTTCAATAACTTCTGAATCATTGAGTGAACAGGCAATAATTGCTCCACCACCTTCACCTCCACCACCACCTCCACCAACACCAGTAGGAAAGAAGGGAAGTGGAACAACAGGAGCTAGTGGCGGTGCCGGAGGAGGCGTAGCTACAGGAAGTAAAGAAACAACTGGGTCACCAACAAGAATTAACGATGTAAGATATAGTGTGTGTAATGAAACTATGGTAAGAATAATTACATCAGGAGGAGAATTGCCACCAGATGTATACCTAAGAGGTGTTAATACTGGAGCAGTAACTGCAACACTTGCCCTATACCAACCATATGCTGAAGCAAATGAAATAGCTGATGTCGACAAATATCTATACGAAGTAGAAATTAATCCAAGTGAGACATACTTTATAGTCGCAGCTGAAGGAATAGTAGACAAGGATATAGTAGATATTCAAGTGGTAGGTTGTGAAGGCAATCTAATCTATGTTGAAGAAAATCCAAGAGCATCACCACAGATATTTGACTACAAGTTCAGAATTGGTGAGAATGGAACTACAATTAGAGCAGATGCTGATGAATACTACTACGTTACAGAGCCTGAGAAAGTAACAGTAACTGCAATTATCGATAATCCAATTCACCCATTACGAAGAGCAGAATTAAGAGTAATCCACCCAACTGATGCAGAGTTTACTGCCTTGAGAATGAATATAGAATCACTTGCACCTATTTCATTGACTAGCTCTAAGGTTTCAGTTACTATTCCAGTTGGTATGATAACAGATCCTCTAACTGAATTCTGGATACATGCGATTAATGCCAAAGGAAAGATAACTGATTCAGAACGAATTCGAATTGGTGTCCAGCCAGACAAGTATGCTTCACAGCCAATTGATGCAATTATGCAAGTTACAACAAAGCAGATAGTAGCAGACGGCAGATCTTTGAGTCCAACAATTAGCGTATATCTTGATGAAGATGAACCACTATACGGCTTAGTATCAATAGTAGCAGATGGAGAGATTGTATCAAAAAGACCATATCTCTTACAGCCGGGTGAAAATGATCTAAGATTATTGTGGCATGTACCAGATCTTGGAAGTGCTACAAGATATGATGTACAAGGTCGTGTAGACATCTATGATGATGATACGTATATGACAAGTACGGTAAAAATTGATAGCTATCTCCGAACACGGGTAACTCCAATTAACGAAAATGATGTAACGCTAGAATTAGTTACAAATGTTGAAGGAGATATCATTGCAAGACCTGCATTGGTTTATGCATCAGACTCTACATTTGATGAGAACTTGAAATTTAGAGTTTCTGCACCAGATGGAACTTGCATAATTGGAAGCAATAGTGACTGTAAAGTAAGTGAATCTACTGCATACAACCGCGGTGGATTGACTACCGTAGAAGTTGACGGTCAAACACTTAGAGTAAAGTATTCAGGAGCAGACAGTACACTCGAGAGATTCTCAATTACATCATTTGAACCAATCTTAGGTAATTGGAAGATCGAGTTAGAATCTGCTGATGACATCGTACCATATGTTCATGCACAAGATGAAGTTCTAATGAAGATCCAATATAGAGGAGAAAAAAGTCCAGTAGTCACTGTCTCATCAGAATAGAGTTCCAGATTATGGTATGAACATAATTTTAAGAAATGGTATGCGTTTGTGGTCAAATTCAAGTACCCAGTATGTCTGATCCAGACAAACGATGACCTAATACCATCATTGTTTTCTTAAAGAATAATGAACCTTGGAACCATCAAACTAGGTACTATAATGGCAGCTGTATTTGCAGTTGGCGTAAGTGGAACCTATTTTGGAATGGAACAAAACTACGACAGTAATGCTTTAGTTAGTAACTCCGCAGGATCCATAATGGGACATGTAACTGCAACAGTTTACGGCCCTGATGGAGAAATTAAGGCATACAGACAATCAGATAACAACATTGTAGAAATGGGTATGGAGATGATTGCATCTCAGCTCTTTAACGGAATTAATGGATCTGATGCTAATTTGGAACCAGAATTACTTGCTGGTGGATCACATCCCGTTGACGCAATTGGCATCGGTCAAACAGTTGCTCCAGTTTTAAAAAGTACAGATAAAACCATTGCATTCAGTGCAGCTGATCCTCTTCATGGATGTAATAACGTAACTGTATCTTGGTCACTACAAACCGATAATGCAACTGAAAATGGCGCTACCTCAAACTTGGGTGTAGCCATGGTAGGCATTAATGGATCTGCAGTGTTTGGACCACTCGCAAGTTGTACTGGTACATATACAGAAGCAGGAGCATTTGATAACGATACATCTGCTACAATGTTTGCTAGAAACACATACGTATCAGTAGCCCTAACCGCTGTCGATTCACTTGTAATCAACTGGAACTTCCAGTTTGACGACTCTTAGATAACCCCGTAGAGAGTTACTCTCTAGGGCTTTTTTCTTATCTTTTTTTAAAGTAAAATATTTTACATTAAATGAGGCACTAATGATTTCTGCGTTTATTTTTTAAAGAACGAAAATCAACTGATTTTTGATAAAAGTACTAGGTTTGGCTAATGTTAATTAGGAGAATAAATTCACTGGAGATGGAAAAAATTTGAAAATTGTTTTGCTTGTGATAATTCCTGCCATTATTCTATTATTAGGAAATTTAGCATTTGCGACCAGTTTTTCTGTGGATGAATTAACATATCAATCAGGAGATGATATTTTGCTTTCAGGTTCAGTTTCCATTATAGAAGGTGAGGAATGGCTTGCTATTCAGATTTTAGATCCAAATTCATTTCCTGTGCATTTTGATCAAATACCACTTAATCCGGATGGTTCGTTTTCAGAGACATTCAAAGCAGGTGGTCCTTTGTGGAGCAATGATGGAACTTATACTTTGAAATCATTCTACAATGGGGAACCACTACAAGCATCTTTTGAATATAGTAATATTGTAGAACCTGAGCCAGAACCTGAGCCAGAACCTGAGCCAGAACCTGAGCCAGAAGCAACACCAGAACCTGAATTGCCAATTGAAAGCACTAAAAATCAAGAACCTAAAACGCACATACCAGGATTTCCTGCTTTAGACAAAGCTCCTCAATATTATTTTGAGAGATATGTTGAAGAGCAAAGTTACAAAGATTGGTTTGATTCACAGTTTTTACCAAAGACAATTGAGGAGGTAGTTGGTTACAAAGATACTCATATCAATAATTTTCCAGATAATGCCGAGTCACCACAGTATTACATAAGCAGATACAAAGTAGAATCAGACTACAAAAACTGGTTTGATGCACAATTTCCTGGAAAGACAGTCTATGAGGTTTTAGGTTTTCCTGAACCTGTTGCAGTGCCAGAATGGATTAAAAGTAACGCAGAGTGGTGGTCACGAGGCCAGATTAGCGATAATGAATTCATTTCTGGAATAGAGTTTATGATAGAAAATAACATTATAGTTATTCCAAATTTACCCGAGTCTGAAGAACCAAATTCTCAAGATGTTCCGGATTGGATAAGAAACAATGCTAATTGGTGGGCTCTTGATCAAATATCTGACGATGAATTTGTAAATGCTATAGAATATCTAATTGGAAAAGGGATAATTTCAGTAAATTAAGATCATCATTAGCACGGTTTTAATCCATAAAGTTTCTATAGATTTTCATGAAAGCTACGTTTGGCGCTGGATGCTTTTGGCACGTGGAAGAACTTTTTAGAAAATTAGATGGAGTTCAAGATGTCACAGTTGGCTATACTGGAGGGAATTTAGAAAATCCTACGTATGAAGATGTCTGTACTGACAAGACAGGTCATGCTGAAGCAGTTCAAATTGAATATGATCCTTCACTTATTTCATATGAAGAGTTGTTGAAAGTTTTTTGGAAAAATCACAATCCAACTACTCCTAACAGACAAGGATTAGATATTGGAGTACAGTATAGATCAGCAGTATTTTTTCATAATCCAGAGCAAGAAAAAATTGCAAAAGATTTAAAAGATAATCTCCAAAAATCTGGAAGATTTCAGGCTCCAATGGTAACGGAAATCACTCCAGCTGCCACATTTTACAAAGCTGAAGAATATCATCAACGATATTTTGAAAAACATGGTGGAACCTGAAGTATATAAAAAATATAGGTAAAATTTTTATTTATTGATTTTTAGAGCGATCTGCTTAAGAAAATGTTTATGTATTGATTTTATTCGAGGCAAGGATAGTGCAAGAAAAATTTGTCTCCATAGATGGAAACAAAGTGAGATATTTGGAATCAGAAAATTTGTCAAAAACTCTTGTTTTAATTCATGGTTTAGGAGCATCTGCAGAAAGATGGGAGTTTGTAATTCCAGCTCTAAAAGAACATTTCAAGTTGGTTGTTCCTGATTTGATAGGTTTTGGGCATAGTGATAAACCACTTGTGGATTATACGCCAGAATTCTTCGCAGAATTTTTAGGCAAATTCCTAAAAGAACTCAACATATCTAAAGCTCATCTAATTGGTTCGTCTCTAGGTGGGCATGTAACAGCAGAGTTTGCAGCTGAGAATGACTCTATTGTAGATAAACTAGTGTTGGTTTCACCCTCTGGCGCTATGAAGCATTCTACGCCAGCTCTTGATGCGTATGTAATGGCTGCACTTTATCCTAATGAGGAAGGAGTAAAAAATGCCTTTGAAATGATGTCAGCTGGTACAAAAAAAATTGATAAGAAAATTATCGATGGATTCGTTGAAAGAATGAGGCTCCCAAATGCAAAACTAGCATTCATGTCAACTCTTTTGGGCCTAAAAAATTCTGAAATAATTACATCAAGATTGCAGTCTATATCCAGACCCACTTTAGTAATATGGGGAGATTTAGATCCAGTTATTCCTGTAAAATATGCAGATAGTTTTGTCTCGGGCATTAAAGATTGTAGATTCTACAGAATGGATGGAAGTGGCCATACTCCATATGTAGATAATCCCCAAAAATTTGTAGAGGTAGTCCTAGATTTCCTAAGGTGACTAATAACGATCCCTTTTTATACCTCTTAATTCCTATCAGTACCAATGAGTGGTAATCAATTCCAATACGACCCCGCAAAGATGTTCCAAGAATGGATCAAAAAAAGCGGAAAAGCCCAAGCTGAATTTATGAAGAATTTTGGCTCAATTATGGGAACCCAGCCAGAACCAGTGTTTGATCCTCTCAAATCACTCAAAGAGATGGCAAACAAGACGGCTGAAACTCAATCAAATTTTATGAATAACATGGCATCAATGCAAACCAGTGGACTAGACAAAATGTTTAGTCTAGGACAAACAATGCCCAGTTTTCTTAACTGGGGAGCTTACAAAACTACCATTGGCACCCACGGAAGAATCTCAATTCCAGAAGCAGAAAGAGATGCCCTCGGACTAAAGGAAGGCGACTTGGTTCAAGTCATTATACTTCCAATAGAAAAAAAATCAAAAAATAAGGAGGTGAAAAAATGAGTCAAGAAACAAAAGCAGCAAAAGACATCTATGCAGTATATCAGCAAAACGTCGACAAATACTTGTCTAGCGTAAAACAATCAGTACCTCGTTATCATCAATCAGTTACTAACGCACAGCAAGAATATGTAGAGGCATGTGAGAACGTAGCAAATTCATGTATCACACTACAAAAAGAATTTGCAAACAAAGCAGGTATTACAACCAACGTTCCAGAAGCAGCACTAAAAGTTATCAGAGATACTACTGAAGAAGTCGTAAAGGCAACTTCAATACAGAATCAAATAGCACTTGCAGCAATCGATGCAGCACAGCAAAACATCAAAACATTCAACGATAACGCAAAATCATTCGCTGATCTAAACAAAAGCATACTACAATCATGTATTTCTGCATTCACTACACGAAATAACTAGTGAATCAGTAAAATCTTAATTTTTCTTTTTTTATTTTTTTATTTTATGATCTTTCTATTAGCCACTTACCAAGCTCAGGTAGTACTTTCTTTTGGGAAAGAGAACTTGCAATCATTCCAACATGGCCAGTTGGATAGATTCGTAATGTTTTATCCTCACTTCCTACAGCATAATGAAGAGGCATACTACATTCAGGTGAGACCAAATGATCACCTACAGCAACTTGAGTGAAAATAGGCACTTTGATACTTTTCAGAGATATGTGTTTCCCCCCAACATACATTTTGTCTTGCACAAGCAAATTTTCTTGATAGATATCTTTTATCCATTGGCGAAACAATGCACCTGGAATAGGAGGGGTTTCGGATAACCATTTTTCAACCCTCATAAAACTATCGACATAATTTTCATTTTCTATGTTTTTGAAGAGATTAACGTATTTGTTTATTCCTTGTTCAAATGGTTTTAGTATTGAAAAACAATAATACATGAATTCTGGAGGCATGTTTCCAACAACTTCGACCATTTTATCAACATCAACATGTTTTGCAATATTACTAATTACAGTGGTATCCTTCCAACCATCAATCACTGGTGCGGTAGCTACAAAATTTTTGATGTTTTCTTGATGAAGTGATGTATATACTGCAGAGATAGTGCCACCAGTACAATATCCTTGCAACGAAACTTTATCAACTGAAGCTTCTTGTTTTATAAATTCTATACAATTATCCAAGTAACCGTTAACATAATCATCAAAATCCAAATATTTGTCCATATTTGTTGGACTGCCCCAATCAAGCATATACACATCAAGTCCCTGTTCTAGAAGATTTCTAACCCAACTTTTCTTGGGATGGATATCTAGAATATGATATCTGTTGATAATTGCATATGCAATAATTAATGGTGTGTGATGCTGTTTTGTTGTTAATGGTTTGTAGTGAAGTAATCTTATCTTATCTTCTTCATAAGCAATATCATGTTCAGTTGTTTCTAAATTAATTTCCTCAGGAGATGATACATGTGTTGGTGCTTCAACTATATTTCTACCAAGCTTTAGAAATTCTTCTACAAATTTTGGATCAATTTTAGTTTCATTTGACATTTTTTTCATCCTTCTTTTTAATTCTTAATTCTGCTTCAAGTTTTGAAACTCGCTTTCTAAGTGCATGAATTTCTTTATACACTTCATCTATTTCTTGTTTATTAGGAAGATTTGCAGATTTCAACATCACATTCATAATATTATTCCAACGTTTTGTTAGCTCTAACTCTTTTGAAACAAGTTTACCATAGTTTTCTCCAAATTCTTTAGAATCGAAAAGCTGAGTAAAATCATTATCAAAAATATCAATCCAAACTTTCTTGTATGCTTCAAATTTCTCCACATCATTTGGGATTTCAGGAATTTTCAAATTTACTTTTTTTTGTGCCTCGTTCCATGAGTCCGTTAGTTGTTTGTAATACTTTGCAAGGGATTCATTAAACTCAGTTAGTTCTTCATTTGATTCTATTAATTCACGTGTAATTTTTTTTGCATTCTCAGCAAAATTTCTCATTGGTCCCACAGAAGTTAGGGCTTGAGGTTTGCTAGACATTAGATGAATCAAGTCTGTCCAGAAAATGGAAAGGTGCTTATAATACTCCTTCTGACTTGAAAATTTTGTGCTCACGTTATATCACTATCACAGATCGCAATAAATAGATCGCTTGTTTATTTAGACAAATGGTAAACGTTGAGGAACTCGAAAAAACTTGTAAAAATATTATGGAACTTGATCCAAAAATGAGGTCTGCACGTATCATAAACAATCGTGGACACCTGGTTGCAGGAGGAATGAGAGAAGGATTCCAAGCACTAGAAGAAACAAAACAAGACGAAATGATGTTTATGGAATTAGCCCTTCGAGTCAGAATGCGTCATGAATTTGATAATGAGCTTGGTAAAGTGCATTTTTCGATGTCATATAGGGAGAAAGTAATTATCATGAGTTTCCCTATGGCAAATGACGACGTTCTTTTAACTTCAGGAGAAAAAGAGTTGGAATTTGGAAAAGTTCCATTTAAAATCTTAGATTTGATTAAGGATTTGAGAAATACGGAATCAAAAACTTTCTAATTTTCACATTCTCAAAAAAATTCAAAAATTTGCATAGTAATTGTAAAAGTACTGATGGACCCATTGGCTAACTATGGTCTGGCTGGGAAGGGCGTTGGCAGCGGGTCCAACAGACTGATTTTTGTTTCATTAAATACTTTCTATGTTAATGTGTGTGTGAATCAAACGAACTCCGAATGAAAATAATGAATAATCTGATAAAATTCCAAAAGCTTGTTAATTAATTAAATTCGCATTGAAATCTTAAAGGAAGGTTATGGATTTATTTGAAATTGCCCAGGAGCATTTCCTTATTTCATTTGCCATCGTTATAGGAATTGGTGCATTACAAGGTGGGATTCTAGGCAGAGGCATTAGGAAACGATTTCCCAGTCTAAAAATTCATGCTAGAATAGTTTCGATAATTCTTTTGGTTTTGTTTTCGATTAACGCTTCAGCAACCATTATAAAATTTGCTATACCGGAAAAATTCTCACTATCAGAATTTACAATTCCATCCACTGCTGAGGAAGGATTTTCATTGTTGATTAATGTCTTAGGATTAAATGCAGGTTTTGGAACAGCCGTGGCTATGTTTGTCTCTGTAAGCATTATACTATTTTTCAAGTTTGCAGAGATTCATAATGTTATACGATACTTCATATTCACTTTAAGCGTGATAACGGTGTTGGTGGCAGGAATAAGCAGATTTACCGAATTTGTACCAACGGTTTTCCAAATACTCATGTATGCTTTTTATCAATTTGGAATAACATTAGGAATATTCATCGTAACTAGACGCAAAGAAACTGATGTGTTATCAGAATTAGAATGATAATTAGTCTTTGAGCATTTGCCGTAATCCAGCGCAACGATTTCTAATTGTAACTTCTGTGACGCCAGATGCAATTGAGATTTCTTTTTGGGATTTTGTTTCTCCGTTGCTTATACAAGATAAGTAAAGTGCAGCGGCCGCAATACCCATAGGATCTTTTCCAGCAGCCATTCCAATCTCTTTTGCTTGCTTAAGAATTTCAATGGCTTTTCTTTTAGTTTTTTCGCTTAGATCAGCAATACTTGCTATTCTTGAGACAGTTTTTATAGGATCTACGACTGGCATTTTTAATTCTAATTCTCTAAAAATCAACCTATAACATCTTGCAACATCCTTTCGTCTAATGTTAATTCCTTGTGCAATGTCATCTAAGCTTCTTGGTGTTTCAGTATTACGACATGCGGCATAAAGACATGCAGCGACTAAACCATGAATTGACCTTCCCCTTACAAGTTTTTTGTCCATTGCTTTTCTGTAAATATATGCCGCTTTTTCAATTACAGCATCACCTAAAGCAAGTTTATCTTTTAGCTTATCCATTTCATTTAGAGCTTGTCTAAGATTTCTATCTGCAGACGAATGAGCTTGTGTTCTGCTATCCCAAATTCTTAATCTTTGAATTGAGCTTTTCATTCCTGCAGAGAGGGGTTTACCTGTAGAATCTTTATTAGATGGACCAATTATTGTTGAAAGTCCCATATCATGCATAGTTAATGAAGTACCTGCGCCAACTCTAGCTCTGTTATTATCACCATCTGAAAAGGAACGCCATTCTGCTCCAGTGTCTTCAATCTTATCATTAACCACGAATCCACAAATTGCACAAAATAATTCTCCACTGCTATCATCATTCACCATTTTTTGTTTTCCACAAGATGGACAACGCTGGGAAGAAATTACAGGACCGTTCATCATAAGCACTCATTTCTCATAACGCAAATAGACTTTTATCCATTTTACAAAACTTTCATGGGTGAAAGGTGTGTAGGTCGAGCTAATAATTTCATTCTAAAGGTATAGAATGAAATGAAAAAAAATCTTGACTGATTAGAGTTGGCATTAAAAACGCGTGAAGATAAATGAAGTTAAATTATTTTAAAATACCAATATGTGTTTTCTAGATGTGGAAAATAATCATAGTATAACATAATAACGATCAAATATTTCTTCATAAAATTTAAGATTTCAGTTGAAGAGCGATCTATTTTTGTTTGGCAAAAACAAACTAGTGATAATATCAATCAAAATTTTTTACAGTTTTAAGATATGGAGTTGAATGAAATTTTCTCCCATTTGAGATTCTTTGGATTGGATGAGACAGATTCAAAAATCTACACAGGATTATTACAGTTAGGTCCAATTTCTGTTGGGACTCTAGCAGCAAAATTAGAAATCGATCGAGGTAAAGCGTACAGAGCATTGGGTAAACTAAAAAATTTTGGAATAGTTTCAACAACATTTTCTAATCCAACAATTTGTACTGCAGTTAAACCACTAAATGCATTGAACACAATAATTCAAAGAAAAGAAGATGAGATCATTACAATGAAAAATTTAGCAAAGAAAGTAGATTCGATTTTAGATAAAATAAATAGAGTATCGGAACTTCCTAGTGGAATATATCTCTCCATTATTCAAGGTAGAACAAATATTTTTTCTAGAATTGGACGTATGATTCAACAAACAAAAAAAACAATGTATATACTTTCTACAATTGAAGATTTGTCAATGATGTATCATACATCAATTCCAGAAAAAATAGAAATTGCTAAAAAAAATAATTTTGAAATTAGAATTATTACTTCAATTAATAATGATAATGATATTAATGTAATCAATCGACTGTGTGCATCAGAAATAAGAGTTGGAAAACTCCCATCGAAAAGTAGAATAATTGTTGAAGAGAACAAAGAATTGATAATGTCTGGAAGACTTTCAGACATGATGAACTTAAAAGATGAAAATGATTCTGTATTATGTACAAATTCCACTGAAATAGTAAACAATATGTTTAATTTGTGTTCATTATTATGGAAAAAATCAAAGAGGATTGAATTGATTTTAGCAAAGAAAAAATAATTAGATTCGTTTAATTACAAATTTTTAATTTAAGAGACAATACGCTACCGCATATCGTAAATTCATGTTAAGTTGTAGGAAGCCGTGTTATTGGATAAGGTGTAACCAATGTAAATGAAAGTACCAGATTCCTAACTACAATATGGTCTTCATAGAAAATAAAGGATTTCTAAATTCAGTTCTGCTTAACTTTAGGAAGCCAACTTATCTCAGAAGAAGCGTTAAGATGAACAAACGAGATAGGCCAGCTTCCTCTGTAAATACTGTTTTCACAAATAAAAACACATGAAAATTTTAGGCGTGGAAATTTTGTCAGAAGTGTTAACGGTTAACAGTTTGCCTAAAGTGTTAATGAGTTTATCGACAAAGAGTAAAAAGAGTATCCCCCTTTTTGTGCCTAGAAAATATGTAATGACTAACGTTATGACGTGGTATGATTTGTTGGAGAATTGAATAAAAAGAAAAAAGGTCTAATCGACTTTTGTTTTAGGCATGCCCCACTTAAGGGCAAATTCTTCTTTGGTAATTGGGATTAAAGATTTACACTTTAGACATCTACGTGTTTTATTGGTCTTAGAATATCTCCAAAGATGAGCTTCACTTTTTT
>CAWTZF010000032.1:0-3176 GCA_963920015.1 uncultured Nitrosopumilaceae archaeon
AAAGTAGTGATTGGATCTAGAACACTTTCATCAGTTGTCCATTGAACAGAGCCTCTTTCTCTTCCTCTTATTTCATAACTTACAATTGGTGTTCCACCCGTGTTTGTTGGTGGACCCCAGCTTAGTTCAATTTCAGATACAGTAGTACGATCTACTTTGAAATCTTCAGGTTGACTTGGAGTAGTAGGGCTTGGAGGTTGAGGGCCTGCTACAATAGTGAAGAGTGCGTCATTGTTAGAGTTCCTATCTAATAGACCCTCTTCTGTTTCTGCCATTACTTCAAAATAATATTCTTTTTGAGAATCAAGACCATTTATTGTCACCTGGTTTACGTCCAGGTTGTCATCAAAAACTGTTTGATACTGTACTGAGTGTTCAAATCTATTTTCTAACAAATCATCTTTATTTTCAGAATAGTTAACTATGCTTTTACATGAAACATTTGTATTCCAATTAATGGTGGCACTATCACCAGTTCTCTGTGAAGATACATTAGTAATTTCTGGAAGTTCGGTTGAATCTGAAAGTGTGGTATCAACTTTTGCTAAATACTTTGTTGCGTGATAAAATATTTTGGTATATCTTTTTCGTAAACGGTCACGATCACTTGCCATAACACTTACTTTGCTAGCATCTTTTGTAAGGATAATCCATGCTTGTTTGAAAGTTTTTTGAGAAGAAGAACTATCTGGTACTCTTTGACCATTTGCCGATATGATATTATCTATAGTAACTTGTTTTTTTTGTCCAGATATGGTATCACCTGATCCAGACGGATTATTTATGTAGAAAAATGGTCTAACTTGTGAAGGAGGAATTAATCCCATAAGATACAAATCAAGATCACAATACACAAATTCTCCTCGATTAACTAGGTGTCGCGTAAAAGTGTCATCATTATTGTCAACCCAGTCTACCGTAGAATTACCAATTCTAAAATGAGAACCGTCATAATCCATTGGCGAGTGATCATCATCCATGTAATAATCCCAATGACCTGGTCTTTGGTTTAACAAATGATCATATTTTGTTCGTGTATCACTTGCATTTTCTTTAAAACCCGCATAAGAACCCCAATGGTGACCCATTTCTTGGAGTAGAGTAGAATCATCTATTCTGATAAAATAGTGATAGGCTTGTAATTTGTTAGAATCCCATTCCGCTACTGTTCCTGGCCAATTTCTATGCCAACCTATGCCTTGGGCATTATTTCGTATGCCAGCATAAAAGGCTCCACATTCACATTCAACATTCCCTATATCTGATGTTGCCCAAAAAGTAACAAAATCATAGGCATCAGGATGCGTCATACGAAATTTGTTGTATGCGTGAACCCAATCAATCAAACCCCATCCACTAAATATTGAATCTGTTAAGACGAAACTGCTAGCCGGATCATCTTCAATAATCGCGATGTTGTCTATATCTATATCATTTGAAGTATTAGGGATATGAGTTTTCATTGTTTTTAGATTCGTAGCGTGTATTTTTTCATTATCAAGAAAACCGTGAGCATGTTCGTCTTCAACCCCATGACGGTGATCAGAAAGCACTACCACATCAGTTCGTATTCCATCAATCTCTTTTGGAATAAGTTCCTCCGGTGAGATCTTTTCTTCATCTAATTTTTCCTTGACATAGACTATTATCGATGGTTTGTCTGTAAGCTTACCATCCGTCTCTTTAAAGCCATGTCCAACTCCAAAAACGTTTTTTCTTTTAATTAGATCATTCTTTACCTTTACATAAACATCCAAAACCTTATCATAATTTTGTTCAGCACTCATTTTACAATCTGATCCTTTTGCGCGGCGGCAAAATGCTTTGAGATATATTTTGTATTTGCTTTGAGATACAAAAAGATCGGTTCATAATCATTAATCACAGTTATTTAAGATCCAAAATATTCAGACCGCGTAAAATTACCTTGTTCCATCTTCTTCCTCTTTTTGTGTAAAGACTAATACTTCGAAGCCAGTTTTTCTTTCCTGTTCTGAGTTCCCATTCTCTGTTGTGAATTTCAACTGAGTAAAACTTTCTTCTATCACCTTTTCTGCCCCAACCGACACCTTCTAGCTTTTCGTTGAATTTCAAAACACCGTATCTTTGTGGGTATTTTATGTTCAGGATCATGTGAGCAAGTTCGTGTGATAGCTGTCTGAAGTTCATTCTAAAGTACAAGTCACCTGCATTATCATTCAAATACATGTTAACAATGCGCTTGCCGGTGTTTCCATGAGGTATTCCCGTTGCAAATGAACCTACAAGACCACCTTGAAATGCACCAGTTGCTTCTTCAACTGACATTATTTTTACAGTCCACAGTTTGAGCTCGTCTAGCTGAGCTTGTTGTGATGCTGTAAAATGCCCTTCTACATATTTTAAAATTGCTTGCCGGTAAAAGCTTCTGTTAAGACGTTTTGTTGTAAAAATTATTTTCATGATTGAACACCTGTAGTAACTGTCACTGTTTTGGATTTTTCTCTTTCCAAAACTGCATCAATTATAGTGCTTGTGTATTTTAGATATGGATCTTTTGAATCAAATTCGCCGAGTAAGTTATCTTTTAGGACTAGTGCGGCACCAAGTAATCTTTTGCTCATTTCAGCATCAAACACATTCTCAAGTGCTTTGTGTGACCATCCGTTTACGCCAGTATTTTGAAGTAGTTTTCTTATGTTGCCATCAATGAATGTATTTTTTACTTCTTCGTCTAGCTTTTGCCACTCTACAATTTGTGGAACTGCATCTATGCTTTGCTTGATTAATTCTTCGACCTGCTTTTTTTCCAGTGGAAAACGCTCTAATCTTCCAGCCTTTACTGCACTTTCTATTGCCTTATCAAAGATTTGTGCGCCTACACCTGCAACCAGTTCATTGTATTTATCTAAAGTATAATTTTCTCTTATTGCATTGAATGCCTTGTTTCGTAGAGCTTTTTGGTATTTTCTGGGAATATGACCACTTGCATCTCGAAGCATGTCTGCTTCTTTGGTATACATTGTAACGGAGCTTATTCCGTCACTCACTATCATGCTAACCTGTTTTTCAGTGATATCAATGTCGAATTTTTCTTTTAGAATTCTAGCTGCCATGGGAGCCACAAACGTGCTTACCAGAACCATTATCATGTTGGATTCAAGAATTTCAGTGGCAGGATTTCTGACCACAATTCC
>CAWTZF010000033.1:0-27128 GCA_963920015.1 uncultured Nitrosopumilaceae archaeon
TCAGCGCTGCGAACCGGGTTCGCACATTCCCATGGCGCCTAACCGGGACGTGCTCGAGCCTGGCACGTCAACCACCTCAGGGGCTGGCGCCTAGACTCTGACCACTACGAAGGCGTTGCGTTACGAACCACCAGGCGGGAGTTCGTTCGCTGAGGAATGGCGGAACCTCTCGACATGGGGATGTTGAGCTCACAGACGGAACGCCCCAACGCACTATTCAAGAGAGATTCCCTTGTTAAATAAGGAATCAAAATGCTTAGGATCAATTTGCAAGGCTCTATCAAAATATGAGATGGCCTCATGATGATTTTCCAAGCTTTCTAACACAATTCCTTTTGTGGATAATGCTTCAAGAAACTGTGGGTCTATTTCGAGTACTCTATCAAGAGATGATAAAGATTCTTCATGCTGACCTGATTTGAAAAGTGAGATTCCCTTGTTAAATAAGGAACCGAAATGCTTAGGATCAATTTGCAAGGCGCTATCAAAATATGAAATAGCTTCATGGTGATTGCCTAAGCTTTCTAACACAATACCCTTACATGATAATGCTTCAACAAATTGTGGCTCAATTTCTAAAACTCTATTAAAATATGATAGTGATTCATCAGTTTGTTCTGATTTTAAAAGTGAAATGCCTTTTAGAAATAAAAACGGAAGATCATCTTGAATAGAATCAAAATAACTAGGTTCAATCGTTAGAGCTGATTTAAAATGTGAGATTGCTTCTTCACGTTTTCCAAGTTTAGAAATTACAAAAGCTAAATTCAATTTTGGTGGAATAAATGACGAATCAATTTTACATGCTTTTTCATATGAAGTAATGGCATCATTGTACTGGTTTGTATAATAATAATAATTTCCGGTTAGAGTTAAAATTGTTTTATTTTCTGGTTTTACGTAATTTTTTGATGTTTTTGATAACAGATTTTCTCTAACTCGAAGCATTCCATCAATTTTTGATTTATCTGAAGATGGAATATTGAGGTGATTTTCTGAATCAATATCTAACTGAATATTTTCTTCAGCAAATAATGATTCAAGAACACCGTTAACTAATTTTAATTTATTTTCAATAATTTTTGAACTAGTTGATATCACATTTTGTAATCTACTTAAATTTCTAATATCGATCCATTTGTTCAGATGATCCAAACACCGTCTTATATCGAAAATTTTGGTCTAAAATAGTGCTTGAAGATAGTATTGCTCCTATTACTGGTAGTACCTAGTGTAGCATATGCCATGGCTGATGATATAGAATTAGGAACAAGGTTTCTTCCGTCATTACTTGTAGAAGATTCAGAAGGGATGATCCAAGTTTATGCAAAGCAGGGTGAAAATATTGTTCCTAAAAAAGTTTCTGGGCTAACTGCAACTAGTTTGGACTCTTCCATAGTAAGAGTAATTGATGTAAGAGAAAGTGAAACAGGGTTTGATTCTGAAATTAGAATAAAAGCTATGAAAGCTGGTGATACCTCAATTTTTATTGTAGGCCCTGGTTTTTCAGCATTAGAAATTCCTGTAACAATTCATGGAAATAAGCTTACGCAAGAAAAGCTTTTGATTAAAGTTATTCCGGACTCTTTTTCAGCAAATGGTCCATGGAGAGGATATGTATCTGTTCAGTTGGCAGATGATGATGATTTTCCTGTTGTAGCTATAAAAGATACTGTAATTAACTTGAGTTCAGGAGATAATAAAATTCTAAATCTATTACAAGATGACATAATCATCAATAAAGGAGAATATTTTGCATATACACAATTTGAAGTAAAAGATGATGGAGAAACAAAAATTTATGCATCTAGTTTGGGGATGAATACTGAAAAAAGTGAAACAATTTTAGTTGAAGAAGAAACTGATTTAGAAATAGAATTTTTTGTAATACCTGATGAGATCAATACCTTTGCATCTTCTAGAGGATATATTATTGCACAGCTTCAAAGTGGTGGAGAGCCAGTAATTGCTAAAAAAGATATTACAATTGATTATAGTATAACTAATTCACAGTTTGGTACTGTTAATTCTAGTCCAACAATTGATGAATATGGAGATATCAAACAAAATGGATATTTTGAGATCAAAAAGGGGAGTTATTGGGGATATTTTGAATATTCTACATTAAGTGGAATTGAAGATATCTATACTATTCAACTTTCTACCCAAGATCCTTTACAAGTAGAAACAATTGATGTACTAACTTCGGATCTAGAATTTTTTGATGATAAACTAGTCCATTTTGAAGCTTTGCCAATCTTGGCTACTGGAAATAGAGAATTAATTGGTGTGGTTTATCTTCAAGATGAAAACGATAATCCCATTTTAGCTGAAAGAGATATTTTAATAGATATAGATTCATCAGATGAGGATTTTCTAAGAGTTGAGAAGCCCAAAATTATTAGGGGTTTTAGTTCTGCATTAGTTTTTGCACAGGTTGGACATAGTGCACCTGATGAATTAGAATTACATGCAGTTGTAGAAGAAAGCGATGAAGTAATTTCGGCAGATATTTCTGGTGCAACAAGGGATTCCAATACTCTAGTAGCAGAACCACTTGTAAGCGAAGTTCTTGCAGGAAAAGAATTTCCAATAGCTGTGTATCTTGAAAATGTAGGTCAGCTTTCTACTTTCGGTGAAAGTGAAAGGATATTTGTATCTCCAAGTGATTTTTATGAAATAGAATCAAAAAATGTTGTAAGAGGAGATGGCATAGTTTTGTTTAATTCTAAATCTCTAATAGAAGGTTTAGACATTATCACCTTTATCTCCATAGATTATGAAACAGATTTGTTGATAGATAGTGTTTCAGCTAAACCATCTTTATTACATCTTGATTATTCTGATACAATATTTGTAGGCACAAATGATATTTTTTCAGTTCAATTATTAGATTCGCCTGATTCGCCTGTTTTTGCAAACGAAGATATCGAAATTAAATTTGTTTTAAAGGATGAATCATTAATGGAAATTCCTGAATCTATAACTATTGAAAAAGGAGAATATTTTGCACTGTTTGATGTTGCACCAAAGATTAGTGGTATGACTGAATTATCTTTAGTAGCTAATGAATTGCCACTGGAAACATATGATATCGAAATTACTAGTCTTGAACCTGAAATTAGTATTTTGGCACCAACAATTATTGAAGAAGGAGAATCATTTATGGCCACAATTTCTGTAAGCCATGAAAACAATCCACTGCAAAATATGGCTATTTCTTGGAATGTACAAGGTGGGCTTGTTCAGTTATCAGATGCAAAAACTGGAACCACAGGTGAAGGAATTATTTCAATAATTCCTATAGATAAGGGAAATGTCAAAATTAACGTTGACGTTTCAGGTTCGTGGTATACACCTACAAAAACAAGTGCAGTTGTAAGAATTAATTCAACAAATTCTGAATTTTTGGCTTATGCGGATGAAGGAGAAGAGGTACAATATGGACAAATTGAAGTTTTTGGAATTGATCCTGTTCTAATTTTAGTGCCAGCAGTTTTAGTTACAATGGGATATATGTTCAAGAAAAAAGGAATGTTAAAAGTAAAAGTAGAAGCTTGAAACTAAAATTCTTTTATCTTATTCTTGCACAAAAAAATAGTTTGTTTAACAAGAACAAAAAATTTTCTAAAAAATACGAAGTAAGATTAGATTTTTCTTAGATTAAAAATACAAAAAATTATGTGTTCAGTCTGAACATCATATTGGATATTTGCATGATTTTTGCAAAAAAAATAGGTTAATGCTGTGAAGGGAAGGAAGAATATACATAATGTATGGAAAGAAAAATTTGGAAAGTTCTTAACAAAAAAATTAGTTAATGTTCCTAGTTTAACTATTCAATCAATTGGATCTGGAGAGACTTTTCAAGACATTGATTGTCTTTATGATAATGTTCTTCCTCATTATATGAATTCATCACCTATTTCTAGTCTTGAAGGAAATGATAATGTCTGGATAGCAAGTTCAATGTTATCGAGAGTTTTACAGACATCTGACAATATAGTTGTGATTGAAAAAGAATTTCCAATGGGAATTATTGGTGGAAGAGAAATCATAAAAGGAGTTAGAAAAAATCCTACATCGGATTTCTTTTCTAAAACAGTTTCAAGTAAAATAATGAATAGAAAATTCTATTTGGATTCAAGAAAAGTAACTTTACAAAAAATTCTAGAACAAATGTATTATACTAATAGAATGTATGCAATAATTCAAAATAGTAAGTTTGATTTTTCAGCAGTTTCTGTTAATGAAATTCTTGAAATTGGTTCAATGTCTCAATCGGAGATTACAGCTGCAGAACCTACTGAAAGAAAAATTGTAACGTGTAAAAGAGATGATAGTGTTGAAGATATTACCAAACTGTTAGCCGAAGAACAGATTGAGTTTTTGATGCTTGAAAATGAATCAGGTATTTTAGATCAATTAACTTTGATAGAAAAAATTACAACTGACTTGAATTTTCTTGAAAATGTAAATAACTTTTTGGAATTAAATGCCAGTATATTTCAATTTCAAACTCCTAAACTAATTCCTGAAAAGTTACCTTTTTCAGAAATTTGTAAGGTAATGTTGAAGATAAAGCATCCCTATGTAATGACAACAAAAAGGCTGTGGACACCTAGAGATGTATTAGAAATCTTAATGCAAGGAAGAGTATAGATTTGTTGAAAAACAGTTTTGAAGAATTTAAAAGAAAAAATTCTTCAAGAAAAAATGAATCTATTGGCCAACTAAGAGATCATTTGAATTTAATTGAAAAAGAATTATTTAAAACACAACAAAAAATCGAATTATTAGAAAAAAATAATATTTCAGAATGGGATAAGATTGATTTTGTTGATGGTAAAACTGTTAATGATTTAATTTCACATGAAAAAAAATTAACGAGTGAAATTTGTCAATCTAAAAAACAAATCAAAGCAAAGTCAAAAACTCTTTTAATTACTGAGGTTTCACTTCTTCCAGTTATATTTTTATTAATTATTGTTTCAGGAGTTGGTCCTAATTTATTGAATTCGATGGTCGAGGAACAAGGAATACTTCAATCAAAATATTTTATTCAAAATCTTAGGGGCGATTCAGTAGATATCTGGAAGTCATGGAGGTTACTTGGAACAACTATGAATGTCAATATCATTTCTCCAAATAATATTTCAAATGAAAAGATCAATGTTGTCACTAATGCAATTTTATCAATGGAAGCTCAAGAAATAAATGATTCTTTAACTCATAAAGGACCTAAAGGAACTTCTTCTCTCTATTATTTGGGTTGGCAAGGAGCGTTAAATGATATAGCAAGTAAAGTAAAACCAACAAAGTACCAATTGCCACTTGAATTTAATATAATGAAATCAAATGGTAGGGAAGGAGATATCGTCATTACACTTTCAAACATTAGAGACATGGATGGGTATACAGGATATACTAAATCAATTGTAGAAGAAAGTGAAATTTTAAAATCATTCATAACAATTTATGATGTTTCAAATTTATCAAATGAGCAATTAGAAACAATTACTCGACATGAATTTGGTCATGCTCTTGGTCTAGGTCATTCTACTGCTCCAGAAGATCTTATGGCACCATCCATAGATATGACATATCCATATATCTCTGAATGCAATGTTTTAGCTATTGTAGATCTCTATAATGGTGCAGAAGGTAGTACTGTCTGTGAAAAATAAAATTAGAATCCGTTTTCGTTTAAAATTAGTCCCAATAATGCAGCTCTAGTATATTTTCCATTTTCTGCTTGGATGAAGTATTTTGCATGTTTGGTTTTATCCACATCAATAGAAATCTCATCTAATCTAGGTAATGGATGTAAAATAATTGCATCGTCTTTCATCTTTTGTAGCAAATCAAGACCAATGACATAGCTGCCCTTTACTTTGAGATATTCTTCTTCATCAGGAAATCTTTCTTTTTGAATTCTAGTTACATAAACAACATCAAGATCATCAATGTAATCTTCAAGATTTGTTGATTCTGTAAATGAAAGTCGTTTTTTAATTTCATAAATAGAATCAGAACGAATTTTCAAAGATTCTGGAGAAATTAGATGGACGTTAACATCGTAGTTTACTAATCCTTGTAATAATGAATAAACTGTTCTTCCGTATTTTAGATCACCAATAATTCCAATGTTTAGGCCATCAATCTTTTTCTTTTCTTTTTTTATTGTAAACAAATCTTGTATTGCTTGTGTTGGATGCTCTTCTGTCCCACTTCCAGCATTAATTACGGGTTTTAGTGAAACTTCAGAGGCAAATCTACTTGAACCATCAAAAGGATGCCGTAAAACAAGAACGTCAGAGTAAATCGACATAATTTTTACAGTATCTGCTAAGCTTTCTCCTTTTTTAGTAGATGAAGAAGATACATCTGCAATTCCTAAAGAGGTTCCACCAATTGATGCGATAGCAGCTTGAAAGCTTAAACGAGTTCTGGTACTTGGTTCAAAAAAAAGATAGCCTAAAGTTTTTCCTCTAGCTATTTCTCTCCTATCATTTGGATCCATTTGGATGATCTTTTCTGTTGCAGCAAAAATCTTCTCAAGTTTTTCTTTGTCAAGATCTTGAATAGAAATAATATCTTTTTCAAAAAACTCGTTCATTTCTTTCAATCATATATACAGGTATTATACAAAGTATTCTGATGGAAGTAGCAGAACTTTTGGTTCGTCGAATTCGTGAGGGAACAGTTATCGACCATATTGATGAAGGAAAAGGCCTTCAAGTTCTTTCTGCTTTAGGAATTACTGGCAAAGATGGAAATGTCATTACAATCGCACTAAATGTTCCTAGCGGTAAATTCAAGAAAAAAGACATTATCAAAGTAGAAAACAAATTTCTTAAAGATGATGACACTAACAAACTAGCTGTTATTGCTCCAAAGGCTACAGTCAATATCATTAAAGAATACCAGTTAGTTGAAAAACGGCGAGTTTCGTTACCTAATGAGATTGATAGAATATTTCGTTGCTCAAATCCAGAATGTATCACTAATAGTACAGAGCATATAGAGTCTATAATGGATGTAATTGACAAAGAGGGTCGTGTACTCAAGTGTAGATATTGTAGTAGAGTATTAGATGTTAATCAATTAAAATATAATTAAATTAAAAATTCTAAAAATATTTTTGTGTTTTATTGACCCAGGATGATAAACATCATGACTATTCCATAGATTGCGATAGATTCTACCATACCTATGAAAATAAATACTTTAGATTGTAAAGCTGGATTTTCACTAATTACTGCAAGACCTGCAGAACCAACATAACCTAAACCTACACCGGCACCGCCTGCAGCAACACCAAATGCTATACCAGCCCCAATTAGTTTAGCACCATCAGCAGAACTTCCAGATTCTTGAGCATATGCAAGATCAGTAATACCGACAACAAGAAAAGTAACAGCAATAATAGAAAATAACAAAACGGCTGGTTTCATTGTTGATCTGTTTTCATAGCTCCATATTTAAATCATGGTGAGATTTATTCTTCAAATTTGTTCTAGTGTTTTCTTTTTGAATTTTTGTAGATTAGCTTTGATTGTCTTTTCAGAGTTTGAATGTTCTTGTTCAATTTCGTTTTTTGAATTTTCTAATAATTTTTTAATTTCTTCTTTAGGCATTATTTTCTCCTCTCTATTGCTGCTTTGACCTTTTTTAGTTTTGCAAATTCTTCTCGTTCTCTTTCTTCAATACTAGCGATAATGTATCTGATTCTCTGTTGATATTGAGGAATTATTACATTTTCTAATGCGTTTAAGAGCTTTTGAGTTTTCTCAAGAGCTTTTGCGAGACTAAAAATTGAATTCTCGTATTCTGCTGCTTTACAAATTTTTGGCAGTAATGACTTTATCTTTATTGCAGCTCTATCAATAGATGAGTTTGTGTCAGCAAATCCATATGGCATAGACTTTGTATCTTTCTCAGTAACTGTTAGTGCTGGAATTTTTACATCAACTACTCGTTTGTCTGTTACATCAACTGTCATTACAGGTGGTGAGGATTCGGCAGCCGAATTTACAGTACTTGTACCTAAAGTCAAATAGGCTTCATTAACAGAATTATACACATCTTGAAGTGGTTCCCAAATTCCACCTCGAGCTTTTTGAGCTTCTGTAATCATTTCTTCAATGTTTTTTAGTAAAACTTTTCTTTTATCATCAAGAATTTTCTGAACCATTGTAGCAACTTGGCTTGATTTTTTGTACTTTAGAAGCTCAATCTTAGTAGCTGCAACATTTTGTCCAAATGACATTAGTTATCTTTCCTTGTAGTGTTGCTCGATAAATTTGTCTTTGACTTTGGTTAATTCGTTTTTGGGTAATAGAGATATGCCTTTCCATTGCAAAGCAAGGGTCTCTTCAATAGTTCTATTTTCATCTGTAGCTTGTGACAAAAATGCCTTCTCAAATTCATCACCAAATTCTAAATATTGAAGATCTACACTTGTAAGACCAGCTTTTCCAACAATTCCTGCTAGTGCTCTAACCTCTTGGGCTCTAGAATATGCATCATAGTTTTGGTTAGAGATTTCTTGGTGATCAGCACGAGTATGTCCTTCACCAATACCGTCTTTCATAATTCTGCTGAGACTCATCAAAATATTGACAGGTGGATAAATTCCTTGACGGAACAAATCTCTTCCTAGGACAATTTGTCCTTCTGTAATGTATCCTGTAAGATCTGGAATTGGATGAGTGATATCATCAGAAGGCATTGTTAAGATAGGCATCTGAGTAACACTTCCTGGTCTTCCTTTTAGTCTTCCTGCTCTTTCATAAAGTGTGGAAAGATCAGTGTACAGATATCCTGGGTATCCTTTTCTACCAGGTACTTCTTCTCTTGCTGCACTAATCTCTCTGAGTGCTTCAGCATAGTTTGTCATATCTGTTAAAATTACTAGAACATGCATTCCAAGATCATATGCAAGATATTCTGCAGCTGTAAGGGCTACACGAGGTGTGATAATTCTCTCAATTGCTGGATCATCTGCAAGATTAAGAAATAGAACACTTCTCTTTAATGCACCAGATTCTTCAAGACTTCTTCTAAAGTATTCAGATTCACTATATTGCACACCAATTGCTGCAAATACTACAGCAAACTCTTCTCCACTTCCCACCACAGATGCTTGACGAGCAATTTGAGCAGCTAAAATATTGTGTGACATTCCAGAACCTGAAAAGATTGGAAGTTTTTGACCCCTTACAAGAGTTAACATTCCATCAATGACAGAAACTCCTGTTTGAATAAAGTCATTTGGGTATTGTCTTTGTTCTGGATTCATGGGTTCTCCATTAATATCTACAAATTTGTCAGCTATTGGATCTGGTAGGCCATCTTTTGGTCTTCCAAGCCCATCAAAAACTCTACCAAGTAATTCTTCAGATACGGGCATCTCCATGAGTTTTCCAGCAAATTTAGCATTAGTTCCTGCAATAGACAATCCTGTTGTTCCTTCAAACACTTGTACGATTGCTTTACCATTTCCTACTTCGAGAACTTTTCCTAGTCTCTTTTCGCCATCTGATGTGTTAATTTCAACTAGCTCATCAAATGCAGCATTTTCAACATCATCAACAATTACTAATGGTCCTTTGATCTCAGCTATCTTGCTATATTGTACTCCACCTTGTGCAGTCAATTCGTAACCTTCACTCTGGAGATGCTTTTGAATTGTTCAGTCATTGTTTGTGAGAGTTGATCTAGTTTGGTCATCTCATCGTCTTTTATTTCCATTCTTGCTTTGATTGCCTTTCCAATAGTAGACATTGCACGAATATCTGCTAAAGATGCGCCTTCTTTGAGTGCTTGTTGACCTTCTCGGTAAAATTGTACAAATAGTTTTAGTAGCTTCACTTGTTTTTCAGGACTACAATATGTGTCGACGTCATCAAAAGAATTTTGTTGCAAGATTCCAATCTTGATCATTCTTGCAACTTCAAGAATTAGTTTTTGGTCATCTGGAAGTGCTTCTGGTCCTAATAGTCTAACAATTTCTTTTAGAGTATCTTCTCTCTGCAAAACTCCATAAGCTTCTGCTCTAAGATCAAACCATTCCTCACTAACATTTGCACTCCACCACTTTGCAACGTCTACTAGATAACCAGAGTAACTATTCATCCAGTTAATTGAGGGATAATGTCTTGAGTAAGCTAGCTTTGCATCTAAAGCCCAGAAAGTTTTGATAAATCTCATCGTATGTGTTGTTACAGGCTCTGTAAAGTCACCACCAGA
Source organism: uncultured Nitrosopumilaceae archaeon (assembly GCA_963920015.1). Classification (GTDB taxonomy): domain Archaea; phylum Thermoproteota; class Nitrososphaeria; order Nitrososphaerales; family Nitrosopumilaceae; genus CAWTZF01. Next base: position 10,255 of record CAWTZF010000033.1, read on the forward strand.
TGGAGAGACTGCGCCAATTAGGGTAACAGAACCATCTCTGTCAGGAGTACCTTGTGTTTTTACTCTACCTGCTCTTTCATAAAATTCTGCTAATCTTGATGCAAGATATGATGGATAACCTTCCTCTGCTGGCATCTCTTCTAATCTACCACTCATTTCTCTGAGAGCCTCAGCCCATCTACTTGTAGAATCTGCAACTAAAACTACATCCATTCCCATATCTCTGTAATATTCTGCAATTGTTACCCCAGTGTAGATACTTGCTTCTCTTGCAGCTACTGGCATATTGCTGGTATTTGCAACAAGAACTGTTCTATCCATTAATGGTTTCCCAGTTCTTGGATCTTTGAGTTCTGGAAATTCTGTTAAAACTTCAGTCATTTCATTTCCACGTTCTCCACATCCAATGTAGACTACAACTTGTGCATCTGACCACTTTGCAATTTGGTGCAGAGTAACAGTTTTTCCAGTTCCAAAGGCACCGGGTATAGAACCTGTTCCACCCTTTGCCATTGGGAAAAATGTGTCTATAACTCGTTGACCAGTCAATAGAGGAACTGTAGGATCATATCTTTCTCGATATGGACGAGGTTTTCGTACTGGCCACTTGTGATACATTTTGAGAATTGAAGAATTTCCATCTTTTTCAACAGTTGCAATTTCTGTTTCAAGATCATAATCGCCTTCACTAACAATATTTGTGATTTTTCCTCCTTTATTATCAGGAGGAACCATAATTTTGTGTTCAATTAATTCTGATTCTTTTGTAGTACCAAGGATATCTCCAGCTTCAATTTCATCCCCAACACTTACGGTTGGAACAAAATGATATTTTTTTGTCATATCTACTGGAGTGGTTGTGATGCCTTTTCCAATGAAAGAGCCTGATTTTTTAGAAAGTTCTTTTAGTGGTCTTTGAATTCCGTCATAAATTTGACCGATGATTCCGGGTCCAAGTAAAACACTAAGTGGGTTTCCTGTTCCGACAACAGTCTCTCCAGGTTTTAGACCACTTGTTGATTCGTAAACCTGAATGAAAGCAACATCTCCGGTAAGACGGATTACTTCTCCAATAAGTTTAGCCTCACCTACAGAGACAGTCTCATACATTTTTGCATTTGACATTCCGTCTGCTTTTACTGCAGGACCGCTAACCCAAACAATTCTTCCTTGTGCTACCATGTCAATTACCTATTCCGAAGGTGGATGCGACGTCTTTCCTAATTAAAGGCTTCATGCGATCAGTTCTAGCATCTATAGTATTGTCAAATTTCATGGTTCCATCTTTAGACTTTACCTCAACTCCACCCAGACAATCTATAGTTTCTGAGGACAGTTCTGCTCCAGAAAATTTTGATAAAACTGATTGCGTTATTTCTTTATCTTTTGAATTAGTATGAATTACAACATCTGAAGTACCTAATGCTTGTGTTGCTTCTTCAATTAGTTTAGTAATCAATCTAGAATAATCATCATTACGATCAGTAGACTCGATTTTTTTTGAAGCAGCTTCGAATGCTTTTTCAATATGTTCTTGGATTAAGGTGAGCTGTTTATTTCGAGATTCTAAATCTGAGCTTCCGATAATTTGTTTTTCAATTTTTTCTGCTTCTTTTTTTCCTTGATCTATAATTCTGTCATATTCTTGTTCTAAGGAAGATTGGGATTTTGATAAAGTATCAAGAGCTTCATCACGTGATTGTTGTAAGCTGGATAGAAGTTCTGTTTGAGATTGGTTTAAAATTTTGTCGATAGATTCTTCTAATTTAGAATCAGCCACCATCGATCAGATCACAATTGATATTGGATTTTAATGTTTGGAGGTTGTGAATTAAATTTTGATGTTCTTCATATCTTTAATCAAATAATTTCAGAAAGATTACATTTTGATTTAATTTCAGAAAGATTTTAAACTGTCATAGAGGGCTTTGGAGGTATTGGCTGTTGCAGAACTTTTGATAGGAAGTATTGTACTACCAAGATCAGAATCTACTAAAGCCATTTCACGTTTGACTGAATTAAAATGGTTCCATAAAATTGAAGTGGAAAATGAAACCATGACACCAGAAATTGATGACTTGCTCATTAGAGCACAAAAAGTTCATCAGTCAATTGAAGAGGTGATCAAAGGATTGAATGTTCCTCCACGAGTTGGCATTATTGAGATACTTTTCAAAGGTACTGTGTTTAAGAAAAAAGAGTACGAGTTAGATGAAATTGAAAGCATGGTTTCTGACTTGGAAGAAAAAACTCCAAAAATAATTTCTAGAGCAGTTGAAGTTTTAGAAGAAGATGCTAATACAAAGCGTTCACTAGAAGAATATACTTCGCTAAAAGAAACATTACAAGTAACAAACAAGCTAAACATTGATCTAGGAAACTTTGGATTGACGAAATATTTTTACACTAATCTTTTTGTGATAAATTCTTCTGATTTTGGAGAGATTGAAAGAACTCTAGAAAGAATCCCCATTTACAAATATGATTTACAATCAAAAGATAAAGCAGCAATCTTGGTAATTTGTGGCGCTAAAGAATCTGACCAAGTTCTAAAAGTTATGAGAGCAATCAATGCTAATCCTCTTGTAATTCCTCAAAGTTTTCCACAGGTACCCAGTGAAGCTTATTCATTAGCAGAATCAAAAATTAAGGAACTTTTAGCCAAACAAAAATCAATCTCAAAACAACTTGTAACGGTTACAAAGAAGATTCGGGGTGAAGTTCTTGCATTACATGAAACTTCTTTTGTTGCTAAAGATGTTCTTGAAACTTTAAGAAAACCAGGTGGAACAAAACGATTTGCTGTTATTCAAGGATATATTCCAAAATCAATGGAGAAAAAATTCAATCAAGTCACAAATCAATGGACTTCAGTAACTGAGGAAATTAAGGATCCTAAAGTTCTGGCAGAACTACCCGTTCATTTGCAAAATCCAAAATGGGTTAGAACCTATGAAGTAATTACTGATAGTCAAGGACTTCCAAGACGCGGAGAATTTGATCCTACTTGGATGATTGCACTAATGTGGCCAATCTTCTATGGATTAATGTTTGCAGACTTGGGTCACGGATTATTGTTAATGGGACTAGGTCTGGTATTCAAGTTCAAAGGACAAGGAACACTTTCTAGATGGGGCATGCTGATAGCTATGTCAGGTGCGGCAGGTGCAATTGCTGGTGTTTTTCAAGGTGAGGCATTTGGTTTTCATTTAGATCACTTAGAACCACTTCAATCAATGCTACATGAAGGAGGACCACTTCACTCAATAGAGTGGTTGGTAGGCGCTATCTCTGTAGCAGAGCTTACTTTTGAACAGGTAATCATGATTCTCAAAGTTTCAATCTTCTTAGGAGTCATTCATCTTGCATGGGCATTCCTTCTTAGAATCTATAACTTTTGGAGAACCGGAAACAAAGATGCAATGATCTATGAAGCAATTCCCAATTTGTTCATGTGGTTAGGAGTTTTTGGAGTAATGATGGGAGCAATTGGTTCAGGATATGATGTCATGAACATGTACTCAAAGATTCATGAAGAAGCTGTTCCTTGGATTACAGTTATTGTTGGAGATTGGGCAGTTGTTTGGTTAATTGTTAGAATTTCTGTAATTATTGTAATAGTATCGATGGTGATGATGATTATCGGAGGAATAAAACACAACAAAAAACATCCTGATGATGGGGGGGATATAGTAAGTGTGATCATGGAAGTTTTACTTGGTAAAACAATCGAAAGTTTAGCTCATACAATTAGCTATGCTCGAATAGGAATTATGTTACTGGTACATGCTGCTCTTTTACTAACCGTAAATGAAGCGTATGCAACTTTGGGAGGATTAAGCTCTCCAATGGCTCTAGTACTTATTATCGGTGGACAAATTGGAATTATGATGATTGAGGGTTTGATCGTTTACATCCAGTCTCTCAGGCTTCATTTGTACGAGTTCTTTACAAAGTGGTATTCAGGCGGTTCTCAACCTTTCAAACCAATTGTTCCAGAAATGGTTTACAATTCTTTTTCTTGGAAAAATAAGAAATAACAAAAATTAATGTTAAAGATTAATACCAAGTAGAAATTAGAAAAATCATGTCAAAAGAATTTTTGATAACTATGGTTCCTGCACTTATCTTGCTTAGTTTTGCAATTTTTGGATTAAATATAGTAAGCCACTAATATCTTTCCAAGAAAAATCAAATTCCAATTTATAATTTTAAAATTAACTGCGGGTCACAGGCAGATCTAATTGATTTCCCCATTCTCCCCATGAACCTAAATACACTCTAACATTTTTGAATCCAATTTTTTTCAAAGCCAAAAACGTGTGAGCTGCTCTGTATGCTCCCTGACAATAAGTTACAATTTCAGTATCCTTTGAGAATTGATATAACTCTGATAGTTTTGCTTCATTTTTCAGTGTTCCATCATTCTCTAGATTTTGCTGCCAATCAATATTGATGGCACCAGGAATATGGCCTTTTTGGGCTGCCCTGATTAGGGTTCCGGCATACTCTTCAGGGGATCTTGCATCAATGATCTTTAGATTTTCTAAGTTATTTCGAATGTACTCAAAACCAGTAATAAAATCAGGATTGATTTTGCCTGAGAATTTTTCTGGCTTGAATGCATTAGGTTTTTTCTCAATTGGGTTTTCATCGCTTTTCCATTTCTGTAACCCACCATCTAACATGAAAACTTGAGGATGAGAGAAATACATCAAAAGCCAGACACCTCTAGCTGCAAGCATTCCTGAGACATTATCATAAAATACAACTTTTTTTTGATCGGTTATCCCGACAAATGAAAAGATTTTGCTCATATGTGAATTGAATGACTCTATTCCTTTTTTTGATGAATCAATCCAATGAAATGAAAAGAGATCCAGATTAACTGAACCTGGAATGTGGCCTTCAGAATATTCCTTAAATGATCTTGTATCGATTAGAAGAAGATTTGGATCGTCTTTGATTTTTTGTAATTCCTCAGTTGTAATGAACACAAATTCAATTCAAATTAGAAATGTAAATTCATTTGGATTTTAAAAAATAAAAAGAAAAAAGAAAAAATGGATTTTTCTATTCGTTAACGTATGCTCTTTCTCCGTGCTGTGCTAAGTCGAGACCAATCTCCTCTTCTTTTGGAGTGACTCGGATTCCACCTGGCCAAATTGCATCCATAATTTTGAGTATCACAAGTGTGACACCGAATGAATAGGCAACTGAAATACTTGCACCGATTATGCTGATAGCTTGCTGTTCCATACCTTCTGGTGTACCTGTCCAGGCACCAATACCGTCACCGGTATCCCAAATGTGTGGACTAGCTAGTGTTCCTGTCAAGACTGCACCTGTGAAACCACCCATTCCGTGGACTCCCCATACATCGAGGGCATCGTCCCACTTGCGTGAGTTCTTGAATGCAACAGCACCATAACAAACCGTTCCGGCAGCAATTCCTATGATAAATGAGGCCATAGGTCCAACCCATCCAGATGCTGGAGTGATTGCTACAAGGCCTGCAACGGCACCTGTGGCAGCACCAACGATACTTGGTTTACCAGTATGAGCCCAAGACATTAACAGCCACGTCACTGATGCCATACCAGTGGCAGTGTTAGTTACTGTCCAAGCACTTACTGTGATACCATCTACCATTACTTCGCTTCCAGCATTAAATCCGAACCAACCGAACCATAGAATGGATGCACCAAGTACAACCATTGGAACGTTGTGTGGTTCCATTGGAACCTTTCCATAACCGAGTCTTCGGCCTAGGACTAAGGCTCCTGCTAATGCTGCGAATCCTGAAGTAATGTGTACGACAGTACCGCCGGCAAAGTCAAGTGCATATGACGGTGACAGATCTGGATCTAGATCTAGTGATCCTCCTCCGATATATCCGCCTCCCCATACCCAGTGGGCAATTGGGTCATAAACGAATGTACCCCAAATGAGAATAAAGATTACCAGAGCACTGAATTTGATTCTGTCAATTAATCCACCAACAATTAGTGCTGGAGTGATTATTGCGAATGTTGCCTGGAACATGGCGAATAGTTGATGTGGAACTGTACTTGGCCACGAATCACCACACGCCTCCTCGGCCTTCATCTGCTGCATCTGATAGGCATTTGACCAAATGTCGCCATCACATGCGGTAGGTGCACCAAGAGGAGCATAGGGTGATACTTGGTTAAATCCGACATAAGCAAGAGAACCCATGAACAAATTTGCGTCATTATCAATAGGTCCAAATGCTAGGGTATATCCCCACATTACCCATTGAACTGACATTAGTCCGATGACAATGAAAACCATGCCAACGACATTGACTGCGTTCTTTGATCTTGATAAGCCTCCATAGAAGAATGCTACACCAGGAGTCATGAAGAGAACAAGCGTAGTTGCTGATAGCATCCAAGCTGTATCACCTGTATCGATATAACAGGCAGTAAATGTTCCGTCTCCATTGTCTACCCAACATTCATTGGGGTTTCCAGTGTAAATTCCACTCGTACCTAGTACGTATCCGTCCATTCCGTCATCAACTGATTGTGCAAATGCTTGTGACATTACACCAGTTGAAGTTATTGCTACGGCAGCTACAAGTAATAGAGCATACTTGTGCTTCCTAGAATTCATTATTTGCTCCCCATTTGGAGGCCATTTAAGCCTTAAGATGATAAAAGTGAAAAAAATGTAAATTATTATATTTTAGTAAATCATGATACTATCATAGAATGGAAGAATTATGTTACTTTTTTCATGGGTAATTAGGATTGTGAAGTTATGAAAAGATCTAAACGGCCTAGACTTTCAATTTTTGATACCTTCAAAACAAAGACTAGTCAATTGACTGGTGAGGCAAAAAGACAAAGATCCATCATAGTAATTCTAGCTACTCAAGTAAATCCCTCAGAACGCACTAGGACTGGAATTTCTCAGAGAATTGCTGAGGAACATGGTATTGTTTGGAAGAATATCTATTCTGGCATATTTCGTGATTTAGATGAGATACTATTACCACTTGAATTAGCAGAAGAAGAAGGCAGATTACCGTTAAAACGAGGTCCAAAGGCATTGCAAGAGAAGGGTGTTCCCTATTATCGTCTGACACAAAAAGGCTTGATAGCTGCATTAGCCCTAGATGAGATTATTGGTAGAGAAGATATTCTAGAACGTTATCTTTTAGGTGGCGGAGGAGATAACGAGTTTAATCAAACATTACTAAATCTATCTCATGTGGCCCCCCGATTTTTCTATTCATTACTTGAGAAATATGTGTCGGCCTACTGTCAAGGAAAACTAAAAGAACTGCTTCCCCTGAATCTGCAGAATTTGCGCAGAATCTCAGATGAGTCTATTATAATACAAAAGGAGTTTCTCGAAGGTTTTTCACATACATCAGTTTCTGAAAGACAAAAGGTGATCAAATTTCTAGATGACATTTCTTGAGTTTTCTGCTAAGAAACACCAACTTGACTCTAAACATTTAAACTCGTAATTCTTTGAGGTTCCTCAATGGGTTCCGGCTCCCAAAAAGTTTTCGCATCAGTAAAATCCTATAGCAAGCGAGGAAATCTACTTACAAAGAATGCGTTTCAGACACTTGCAGAATCCCGAGACTTGGATGAGCTGATTACCAGGATGAAAAATACTACATATTCTGATGTCGTTTCAAAGGTTTCAAAACCCTACACTGCTGAAAAAATAGAATCTGAGTTGCGAGCCCACCTTGCAGATATCCATTATTCTATAGCTAAGACAGGAGGAGGTTCCAAGGTCTTAGATGCATATTATATCAAGTTTATTTTATGGAATCTGAAATTAATTCTAAAAGGCAAAGTTCTTGGAAAGACCCAAGAAGAGATTGAGCCTCATCTTAACTTACATGCTGAAGAATTAATCAAACAAAGAGATGTTGTCTTAAAGGCCCTCATTGCAAAAGACCTTGAAGAGACAGTATCTAATCTCAACACGACAATTTTTGGCGAAGATATTGCAAAAGCAGTAACACTGTATAACGAAAAAAAGAACATCCAAGTTTTTGACACGTATTTTGATAAGATTTTTGTAAAACGGCTCTTAGCAGCTTTACGAATTTCTGGCGATAAAGATATGGCTCGACCAGTTGGAATGAACATCGATTTTTACAATTTGATGAGTATCTTACGGGGAAAGTTTTGGGGACTAGACGAGCTACAGATTCAGGACCTAGTTGTATCACATACTTCAAGTGCTACAAGGGACTTGCTTGTAAAGATGGTAGCTGCCGAATCAGTAAGGGATGCTTTGAATGAACTTACAGCTACTACCTACAAGGATCTTGTGCCCCAAACAGAAAGCGAGATAGATGCTATTTCGGAATTTGAGCGAGCTTTTGAAATGGCGATTTACCAAAAAGCCAAAAACACGTTTACCAAAATGTTTAGTGGTGCCACAAGTGTTGGCATTACAATCCTGACATCTTATGAGGTAAGGAATCTTGGCTCTATTGCTTTTGCAGTAGAGCAGAAAATTTCGCCACAGACTACAATGTCTAAATTAATTGTAGAGGAATGATTGTGAAATATTTTCATGTTAAAGAGTTCCCTTAGATTGAGCTAAAACTTATTAGACCAATGATAAACGTCCTCATTAATGGCAAAGCTTACTTGCAGTGATTATGGTTTTGAATGTGATTTTAAGGCAGAGGGTGAGATAGAAGTAGTTTTAAAACAATTTGGAGAACATACTTCTGAGGTACACGGCATAGAATACAACAAGGAAGCCTTGATGCAGTTTATTCTCAGAAAGGGTTAGGGAATTATATTTATAATTAAATTTCTAGAGATTTTATTGTGATAGATTATGAGAAAAGAAAGTCTGACGAGCCAATCCCATCTCTATCTAAGATTCTTGGAAAAAGTACGATTCTCGCCTTAATTTTTACAGTACCTGCTCTTGGAGTTTTTCTGGGAATTTATTATGGTACAGGGAATCTTTTAGTTGGCGCAGTTGTGGGTTTTAGCATTCATTTTGTAATCTTGGCATTTTCAGGCAGAATCTCAAAATTTCTAGTAAAAGCCATAAGATAGTCTATAAAGATCCTATATTCTAAGTGATTTACAATGATGGGGGATAGGAATTATCGGGTAGTGATAAAAAATGCAATTGATTCTATAGCTAAAGATCTCGAGATTCAGATTGATCCTAAAGACAACAATACAATTCATTTGCGTGAGGTAGTCAGATGCCTTCGACGCTCATACTTTGATAGAACTGATTCTAAGGAAGAGATCAAAACTGGTTTCAATGATCTATTGGGCGGTTTGCTTCAAAAGATGCATTATGGTTCAAAACCTAGTGATTTTGTAATTGACGAGATAAAGCTAAGAGGCCAAGCTGATATGATTGTAGATGATGCAATAATTCTTTTCAGATCTGCATCAGGGGTTCCAGAAAATCCCTATGCCAGTGATGCTTTGTACCTTAACGCATGTATGTGGATATTCAACAAGGTAGATGGAGTTATTGTTTATTTTACAGGAGATCGTAAAGAGGTCTCTTTTTCATTGACCAAGAACAAAAACATGTTCGAAGAGACTGTTAGGAGGGTTCGTGTTCTAAATGATCTACTAAAGGAGAAGAAGGTTCCAATTTTAGAGCCATCTCGTGAATGCTCTACTTGTCAATACTACGAGAGGTGTTTTCTAAATCTAAAGCTTGCGCGTTCAGTTTCTCTAGGGGGAATGCTAGGTCTAGATAAAGATTAGAAAAATATTACAAAGGAAATAATTCCTTTGGGTTATTCTATTGGTTCGGAATGTCCTTTACCACGTAGTGCAAAGCAAACTACTGCTAGTGCTATTGCAACTCCTATTGCTGAGCCAAATGCGGCTAATCCTGCTTCTGCCATTTGATGAAAAAAACGCTCTTAATCATATATAACTTTGCCAATTTTTTTGGCGTTTTGACAAATAATCACAATTTTGAATTTTTATGATACAATAGGGTTTTTTTGATATTATTTTGTAAATTCAAAGAAAAGCTCATTCTCTCCGCCACTTGTCATGGAGCTAAGATTTGAAAATGCCTCACCTTTAACCTTCCAGTTGACAGTGTTACTCATTAGAGCATTCCATAGTTCTGGAGGATCTCCAGTGTTTCTGAGGACAATTTCATCAGATAATTTTATCGTTGTCTCAGAAAGAACTACAATGTAATTAGAGCCCCCAACTAATCCTCCTCCTGATCTCTCACCAATTGTTGCGACGTGAACTCTTTTGTCATCTACGAAAAGTTCGTATTTGATCAGTTTTAGAATAATTGATCTTTGATTTGGGTTTGTTGCTTTGAATTTTATTTCCAAAAATGCTGCCTTTTCGGAAACCTGTAAAATCTCAATATCTTCAAGCTCAATCTGCAGTGGTTTAATCTCAATCGGAACAGGTGGTGATAGTAATCCCTGTTCAGATATATCATCTATAAAGGATGATCCAGAGAACCCAATCAGACCAATAATTACTACAAGGCCTACAACTGCTGCGCCAATAAAGATCTTGGAATTCATGGAAAAAAAATTGTTAATGCACATCTTAAATGTTGAGATAATTATTATAGAGATTGTAAAGGATTAGAATATGCAATATTTTCAGGCTGTTCAAAAAGGAAAAGAGAGGGCAAACAAGTCTCAAATGAAACTCTTTGAGATTGCAGGATTTGCAATGCTTACACTTACTACAAAAAAAATCGATGGTAAGTTTGTTCCAGTCGGAGAAGAAGATTATACTGCAGTTATTCAAACCCCAGATGGTTTTGTAACTATACTAGTTGATGAAGATGGCTCAACAAAAGCACAAACAAAGGCCCTGGAAAAAAATGAGGCCATAGAGATCTTCAAAAAAGCAAGAGAGTTTGGGATTCCACAATTTTCAGAAAAAACTGTCAAAATTTGGACTGAAGACTATCCAGTAATTCAAGACATAGAATAGGCTACTTTTTTTTGGGAAGGATAATTTCAGTTCCTACTGCAGAACCCTTGATTGCTTTTTCAATATTTTTGATATCAGCCTTTAGAATCCTGGTCTTAATGTTGGAGCGCTCAATAATCTTTAGAGCAACAATATCCATCAGGTCATAACCGCCAGCTATAATGTTTTCATTAACTAGCATATTTCGGAGCTTCTTTAGCTCAATTACCTTGAATTTTTTGGCATTCTTGTACTTGTTAGGATCTTTATCATAGACGCCATCAACATCAGTTGCGTTTAGAAATACAACTGCATTTGTTTTTTCTGCAATCAGTGCAGCAGTTCCGTTTGTGCTCTGTCCTGGATGCAGGCCACCAGTAACTACAATTTGGCCTGAATCAACTGCATGTCTTACTTCTTGTAGAGTAGTTGGTGGATGAGGATAGGCTCTATGTTTTAGTGCATAGATCAGAAGCTTTGCATTAAGACGAGATATCTCAATTCCCAGCTCATCAAGTGATGACTCATCAGCACCGGATGATCTTGCATGGGCAATATAGTGTCGTGCAATCTTTCCGCCACCTGCAACAATAATAGGCTGACAGATTTTGCTGATCTTTACTAGGAAACTGGCATAATCTTTGAGTACTTTGACGTTATCCATTCCAAAGACTTTGCCAGAAAGTTTGATTACAACTCTTTTTTTCATCTTATTCTACCGAGGATTGATATTGCAGCAATTTCAACTTTGTTTCGATTTTTGCTAGTTGTGTAGATTCGAATAATGTTCATGTATCCGGCCATTGCAGAGACCAGAGGTATTTTTGATATTGCAATCTCTTTGGCACTCGTCTTCTTTGCATTCTTTGTAACTAGAATAATTGATTGGGACTCTTTTTTGGATGGTGATAATGGCATGGAAGGAGTAACAGAACTATCAACGAAGATCTCATTTTCATCTACCTTTGATTTTTTTACAAGCTCCGCTTTGATCTGTTTTGGTTTGATTTTTGTCAGGTTACTTTTTGTAGTAAGTATAGTCTCAAAGACGCACTTTAGGAGTCTTCGATTTTGATAGTCTTGGGCAATCTGTCTTGCTCGCCTTAGTTCTGGTTTGCTTGAATTTAGTGAGAGTAATTTGGATAATACAACTTCATCAGTAAGCTGGAGATACTCATCAAGACTCGATGATGTGAATCCTAGCTCATCATCAGCCAGTCTAATTGATTCAAGCAGCATTACTTCTGCTGAACGAACTGTCTTGTGGAAATAGACTGCCTTGAACATCTGGTATCGCGAGTGCATCATTGACTCAAAAGAGTACAGTGCTGATTTTTGCAGTGCTAGTTTGTTACGATACACATCAAGGGATTGTGTGATTCTTTTGTGATCAATCTTTGCGTGCTCTGCGCCTGTAAAGTAGCCATCTCGTAACAGATAATCCATAATATCTGCACTTAACACTCCTGAGATAATCTCATTCATGAACTGGATTTTTGAATCACCAAAAGCAAGTTTAGAGATGAATTTTTTGTCAAATCCTGACTTTGATAGCTGATCACCAATCTGTGTTTTTAGAATTATTTTTTTGCCAAGATCTTCGTGAGATACTTTGTTCTTTTCTTGAAGGATTTCTTCAAATAGATGTGAAAATGGTCCATGACCAATATCATGCAATAGTCCTGCAATGCGGAGATTCTCAATGTCATCAGCTTTGATTATTTTTTTGTTAGCTAGAACATGGCCTGCTTGTCCTGCAATGTGCATTACTCCTAAAGAGTGCTCAAATCTTGTGTGCTGTGCACCTGGATATGTCAGATGAGCACCTGTTAGCTGTCGTATTCTTCTTAATCTCTGAAAGATTGGGGAATCAATTATTTTTAGTTCAGAGTTTGATACTGAGATAAAATCATGAATTGGATCTATGATATCAGTTGTTTTCATATTCCCAGTTTCTTTGCAAATACTTTCATGACTTGATTATGAACATCTTGTTTTGAACCCGATGCATCAATTAGCTTCCAGTGTTTTTTCTTTGCTAGCTTGCGGTAGGCTTTGGAGATTTTTTGAGAGAAGAGTTTGTTCTTCTCAAAGACATCTCGCTTTGAGTTCTTTCTTGAAAATGCCTCTTTTTGGGATACATCTAAGACAATTACAAGGTCTGATTGTGGTAAGCCCTTATCGAGGCCTTCTAGCCAGTCTAGTTTCATTCCATTTACAATTCCATATACAAAGTTAGAATGATAATATCTATTCATAATTAGAACAGAATTTTTTTGATCTGCTTTTTTGATCTCTTCTAGCTTCTCCCATCTGTTTGCAGCTAAGAGACAGTGAATTACTTGTGGTGGAAACTTTGTCTTGCCATCCAAGTATCGTCGTATCTGTTTTCCAATAGGTGTTGAGTAATCAGGAAAGCTGAAGATCTTTGTTTTGATTCTTCTTTTTTTGAGTGCGTTTGCTAGCATCCGAGACTGGGTCTTTTTTCCTGCCTGGTCACCACCTTCAATTGCAACAATCATTTGTTACATCGAGGTTACTGATTGATTAAAAATCTATCAAAGTTTATAACTAAAAATAGGCTTTTTTAAGAAAATGGGACTAGCGAAGTACATGGCAAAAGAAGTTGTAAAAGAGATTGGAAACAAGTCACGCGAGTTCTACGAGTTTGTCTTGCCACCAGTTGATATGACCGAAGAAGGCGATAACCTAGTTGTAAAGATAGATGTTCCTGGATTTACAAAAAAAGAGATCAAGCTATCAATTCACGGAAATGTCTTGTCAATTAATGCAAAAAAAGACGAAGAAAAAACTGGAACTGTAATTTGGAAGCAACGACCAAGTATCATTGATAAAAAAATTCAGCTGCCAATGAGAATCAAAGAAGGCGAAGAGCACGTTGATTCTGCAAAATATGCAGATGGCGTTCTAACTATAACGATTCCAATGGAAAACACTGCAAAGAATATTCCGATCCAATAATTTCTTATTTACTATAATTCCTGATCAAAGATAGAGGTGAAATGAAAATATGGCATTGTTTGGAGTTTATGGAAGACACGAGGTAGCTGCTTGCCCTTTGAATAACATAGAGACTGCAAAAGGCGTAATTGCGACAGCATCTGCTGATCTAAGTTCTATTTTATCAAAATACAAGATAAACAAAATTGTGGGCCAATACCATTCTGGTTTGGAGCATACATTTTTGTGGATACTAGATGCAGAGGATCCTCATCAAATTCAAGCTTGGGCAATAGAGATGGGAATGACACGCTTTAATGAAATCAAAATTGTTCCTATGATGACATTTGATCAAGTAGCTGAAGAGGCAAAGAAGGCACACGGACTATAATTCCTTTTTTTTTATTTTCTAAATGCCAATATTTCTCATAACAGCTACAAGTTATAGTGAAATTATATTTTATCTGTGATTTTTTAAATTGTTGTAAACTCGAGTGGTTTTTATCTTTAAAACATGAATTGAGATGGTGGAAGCTAACCCCCGAAGTCACTGTTATTTTACATGGATCTCTGTACGGTTCTAATTTCAGTTCCATGTTCTAGTTAGCTTCCGCATTCTAAGAATTAGTGATCAGATTTTACAAACAAAAAATCAGTATCTTTTATTCATAGACCTACAATCCATAATTAGAACCTCATCCCTCCATGCTCATGCCCCTCGTTTTTGTCATGGAATGGGGTTCCTATTTTTTTAATTTTATAAAATTGCCTAGTTTTTGCAGATTTCTCAGGTATTAATTTTGATGAATTAAATTTTAATATGGAATGTTCCGACAATTTTCGATGGATTATGATGAGCTGTGCAAAAATATTCTTGAGTTAGATTCAAAAATTCGGTTTGCTGGAGTCGTAAATACCAGAGGAGTTCTAACTAATGAAAAGAGGCGGGAGGGACTAGAAGATTTTTTGTCTCCTGATGAATTGAAAATGTCTATTCATTATTCAATGGTGGAATGGGAAAAATCTCATAACCTAGAGCATAAAATTGGTAACGAGAGAACTTCGGTTATAGAATATGATAAGGTTACTTTAATCAGCATCCCACTAAACAATAGCGATTTATTTGTAGCAAGTATCGAACCTAACGAAGATTATTTTAAAATAATTGTACAAATGAGACCATTGTTGCAAAATAATATCAAAGAATAGATTCCTCAAGTCTTCTTTTCTGATAGAAAAGGTGTATTGAACTAAACTTTCTAGGAGATTATCTAAGGGATAATCTCTCTAGGTTTGTTGGCGTGCAAACCAATTGTTATATGATACCTATTTGAGAGATTTTAATGCTTGGGTTATATCAAAAGTTTTCAAATTTAACCTAAAAGTAATTATTTTTGGCCCCAAGTTTTTAAGAAAAACCCAGTTCAAAGTCAGCTATTGAGTCAGGGACATCTCATGGTGTTAGCTGGTAGCCCAATAGCTCACATAAACTAGTTAATGCATCTGGTCTCCATTGCAAAGGAGACTCTTTTTTTCTCTGGGATGATTTCTATTTTCTAAAAATTGCAAATATTCTCTAAGTATCTAATTACCCGATTTCAGTTCTGAGGGGCTTAGTCTTAAGTTGAATTTTTTAAACTGTGCTGTAAGTAATTCATCGATATCATCTAATGGTTTTAGATAATATTTATGAAAATCGTATGAAACTTCTGGCTTGTCTGGACTCATAACAGTTCCAATATCAAGATAATCTTTTAGGACACCACGATCGTTACTAGATAAACATTCCAATAATTCTATTCTTTCCGCTTCATAATCGACTTTATTATTAAGATGTATTTTTTTAATCCTATTAAATAATTCTTTTTCTAAATGTTTTACTAAAAATAAATACATACGAGATTGATTAATAATGATTCTCCAAAGTATTTCTTTATTTTTAATGTCAAAATTATAAAAACATTTTTCTAAAATTCCCAAAGCTAAGTTGGGTATGTCCTTATCTGTTTTAAGGTCGTAATGGTGACTTTTCCATTTTTTATATTCATCATCAAATTCATCATATCTTCTTAGACGAGCACTTTCTCCAGATTGACGATTTATAAAAAATTCACATAAAGTATCAATTTCGGCTGGCAAAAGTCCCTCTCGTTTAGAATATTCATCATCGAGCATTCTCTCATAATCTTTGTTCTTCAAAATCTTAGCCAAATCTCTGTCACCTGAAAATGAATAGAATAGGTGTTTAGCAATTGTATATTGAATGTAAAATTTCTGATCCAAATCAAGATCATAGGTGGTGAGTTTTTCTTGAATAAGCTTAAAACATGCAATTGGCGCAAAGAGTCTGTATAAAACACTTGATTTGAAAAAATTATGTTCCTCATCTCCAAATCTTTTGGGCCCAACTAATTCAGATTTTTTGTCCTTACCAAGTTTTCCAGATTGGTTTACAATATCTGCAATTTTGAATAATGCACTTTCAGCAAGACCGACCAATTGAAACATCAAAGGAGAAATTTCTTCATACATTCGGTCTTTAGCTTTTGATTCATGTTCAATTTTTGCTACTGCTTGCTGAACTTGTATCTCTAACGTTTTTTCTAATTTTGTTGCCGAAATATTAGAACGATATGCTATGACTCCTGATACTATAGCCAAAATTATTGCAGGAATTCCCACATATTCAGTCCAACTCAAATCTAATTGCTAGTATGATAATCATATAATTAAGAATTTTCAGATTTTCGAGAGTTCAAATAAACTCAGAACAAAAGTTGTTATTTTCTAAAAAACGCAAATATTGCCATTATACCTAGCGCCCCAATCATTCCAGCTATACCAGCTGCTTCGTTTCCAGGATAGACTAGCGCACCGCCAATAAAGATTGCAGCGGATAGAATACTTCCCGATAATAGTACGTTTGATTTTTTTTGCAACTGCATGTAAGAGCGATTATCATCC
>CAWTZF010000034.1:0-10854 GCA_963920015.1 uncultured Nitrosopumilaceae archaeon
TCTTCTTAGCTTTTCTCTTTGGAGCAGCTCTCTTCTTAGCTTTTCTCTTTGGAGCAGCTTTTCTCTTTGGAGCAGCTTTTCTCTTTGGAGCAGCTTTTCTCTTAGCTTTTCTTTTAGCAGCCATTGAAACACCGACATTCTCATTACTTTTCTATAGTAAAACTAAAAAAAATTACACAAAGTGATGACAATTAATCAACGATTTTTTTTGCAAAATGAAACATTTTGATCGGATTTTTTGTTAATAAACACTTTCAGCCGATGGTCTTCTACCTTGTAACCAAATTTTATGACCACAAACAGTGCATTTGTACTGTCTTTTACGTTTGTAAGTTGGAATTTTTGGAAGAAAAATAATTTCTTGTTTTGTTTTAATCATACAATACTTACACCATCTTTCTTCAAAATTTTGATCCATGTTTATCATTATTTCAATAAAATAAATGACTTTTTTCTTAAGCTCCGCGAGTTTTAATGATTGTTAAAACATCTTCATCTTGCAAAACATGACTAATCCCAACTCTCTGTCCACCAAACTTTACACTTTTTCCCCAAACCATTGAAAAACGAAATACTTTTCTCATGTTACGATGTAACTTATCACAAACATCACCAATTGTTGAATCAGTTCTTATGATTAACGGTTCCTTAAAATCAGTTTCTCCACCTTTTGGTCTCATGTAAATTCTAATGAATCCTAATTTGTTGTAGACACTCTCTTTTAACAAATCAACATTCACATTTGAATCTGCTGAAACTTCGATATATTCAGTTTTTAATTTTGTTTTTAATTCCTTTAAGAATTTTTTATCGACCAAATCTATTTTGTTAATAACAGTAATTGATTCTGCATAAGTTTTACTCCCAGAGATAAAATCAATTAGTTGCTCCGAAGTAAGGTCTTCTCTAATTACTACTCTAGCACTGGTAATGCCATAAACATGTAGAATGTCTTTTAGAAGTTTTTCAGACATTTTTGTGAGTTTTTTCTGTTGGGCAACAGCAATGCCACCTGTAGATGTTTTTTCAATTATGATATTTGGTGGGAGTTGGTTTAGTCTAATTCCAATGTTACCTAATTCTGTAATCAATACATTTTCATGGTATGGCTGAAAGACATCCAGCATAAGCAATACTAGATCTGCACTTCTTGCTACGGATAGGATTCTTTTTCCTAATCCCTTCCCACTAGAAGCTCCTTTTATTATTCCTGGAAGATCTAAAACTTGAATTCGAGCGCCTTTGTATTCCATGATCCCTGGTACTACTGTAGTGGTGGTAAACTGAAAGGCACCGATAGTAGATTTTGCATCCGTCAATCTATTGAGAAGAGTAGATTTTCCTACACTTGGAAAGCCAATGAATACGACCGTTGCATCACCTGTTCTTCTAACATCAAAGCCGTCTGTCTTTGCACCTTTCTTTGACTTGACATGTTCTTGCTCTCGTTTTAGTTTTGCAATCTTTGCACGTAATATTCCTAAATGATGTTCTGTAGCTTTATTGATTTGCGTTTTAGCCATTTCATCTTGAATGGCTTTAATTTTTTCAGGAATTCCCATCTTTTTTCATCTCAATCTTGTTTTTTTGAATAATATTTCATTGCCTTTCTTTATCATTTCTATCCTTGTAATTGGTATTGTTTCAAAATTATTCGACTCTTCAATAAAATCTACCAGTGTTAACTCTTTTATGCTCTGGAAATCTCGATAAAATATCTTATACAAGGACGGATCATCAGCATACTGAGCTTTGCTAAAAATTTCCTGAATCTTCCCTTTCTTCACCAATATTAAAGATAAAAATGAATACACTAATCTATCTTCTTATAAGACTTTTAATTGCGTAGCAATTATTACTGGTTTGTAATTAAAAAAATATGAAACGTAAAACATTCGCAATAGATATTGATGGGACAATTACTGAAAATGGTGGGGGCATCATCAATCTTGATGCACTAGCAGCATTAAGACATATGACAAATGTTGGTCACAATGTAATTTTTGTTTCTGGACGTTCATCAGTTGAAGGATTTTTACTTTCAGTTTTTGGTGGAACTACCAAAATTGCAGTAGGAGAAAATGGAGGTTGCATTACAACAGGTCCACAAAATCATACTTTGTTAGGAAAAAAAGAAGAGTGTGTTGAGGCATTTAATATCATTAAAAAAGAAATTGATAATGTTCAAGAAAAACCAGTGTTTCCACGTTTTACTGAAGTCGTTTTAGAGAGAACATTTGATATAGAATTGGCAAAAAAATTAGTTAATGAAAAAAATCTCCATGTTGGACTTTCTGATAGCCAATTTGCCTATCATATCAATTCTCGAGGAATTAACAAAGGAAGTGGGTTTGAAACAGTTATGAAAATGCTCTCTATTCAAAAAGATGATGTTATTGCAATAGGTGATAGTGAGACTGACTTGCCGCTTTTTCAGATCGCAAAAACGAGTATTGCACTAGGTAATGCATCTGATCATGTAAAATCGCAAGCCACACTGGAAGTTTCTGGTAATTCGGGTGATGGGTTAATAGAAGCCTTAGATAACTTAAGTCCAAAGTTTTCTGAGGTGTAATAGTTGAGTCTAAGCGTTTTACTTGAGCAAATCACCACAAATCTGAATAAAATTTCACAAGAGCTTGAATTTCCTGAAACCTCATTCACTGTATCACCTTCCAAATCCGGATTTGGTGACATATCTTGTAATGTGGCATTTTTACTTGCAAAGAGTTTGAAGAAAAAACCCATTGAAATATCTCAACAGTTTGTAGAAAAATATCAAAAATATTTAGGTGAATTTATTTCTAAAGTAGAAGCACATCCATCGGGGTATCTTAATTTTTTTACAAACACCCCTAAACTCAATGAATTAATTCTTACGAATTCTATAAAAGATGATTATGGCTTTATTGATGTTGGTAACAAATCACTAATTGTAGTTGAACACACAAGTGTAAATCCTAACAAAGCACTTCATATTGGTCATGTCCGTAATATCATAATAGGAGATACACTCGGTAGAATTTTAGAAAAAGCAAACTTTGATGTAAAAATTCTAAATTATGTGGATGATTCCGGCCTTCAAGTTGCTGATATTATTGTTGGTTTCAAAGAATTAGGCTTTCCTGAAACCCCTTCTCAAAACCAAAAATTTGATCATTATTGTGGCGATGAAGTTTATGTAAAAACTACAGAAAAATACGCACAAGACACCAAACTTGAGGATACGCGAAAACGGATTTTACAAGAATTAGAAGACGAAACTTCTGAAATTGCTAAATTTGCTGAGAAAATAACAAAGAAAGTTTTAGCCTGTCAACTTGAAACATGCTGGAATCTCTCAGTAACATATGATTGTCTAAATTTTGAATCACAAATCATTCGTTCTGGACTGTGGCAAAAAATTTTTGAAAAATTAAAGGAAATGAAATTAATTGAATTAGAATCTGAAGGAAAAAATTCAGGTTGCTGGGTAATTCGTGGAAAAGAAAATGAAGAAGATAAAGTTTTAGTACGAAGTAATGGGACTGCAACTTACATAGCCAAAGATATCCCTTATGCAGCTTGGAAACTTGGAATACTGGAAGATCCTTTTAATTACAAACACTATGAAGAAAAACAACCTGGAAACAAAATATTATGGCAAACAATTTTAGTTGAGTCGTCTGAAACTAAACAAAATTTTAGAGCTGATAAAGTTATCACTGTAATTGATTCTAGACAATCTCGTTTACAACAAATCATCACATCAATAATGTCTAAATTCAAATCAAAACCAGATGCCTATGTTCATTTAGCATATGAGTCAGTTACTCTAAGTCCAGATACTGCTAAACATCTAGGTGTTGAAACACAAGGAAAACAAACTCAAATGTCAGGACGAAAGGGTCTTTATGTAAATGCAGACTCTGTATTAGAATTATTAAAAAATAAAACTAGTGAGGAAACAAAAAAGAGAAATCCTGACTTTAACCAAGAAATAATTTCTAATATTTCTAATGATGTTGCAGTTGGAACCATCCGTTACGAGATGATAAAGCAAGATCTTGATAAAATTATCACCTTTGATCTAACAAAATCTCTGAGTTTGGAAGGTGATACTGCATCGTATATTCAGTATTCTCATGCAAGAGCTACTAGAATATTAGAAAAAGCAGAAACTTCACCACAATTTGATTCTGGTTTTGAGTTATTAGATAATGAATATGAGAAAAATCTTGTTAAAACAATTGGGTTATTTGATATCTATGTGAGAGATGCAGCAAAGAATCTTTCACCTAAAGTAATTGCAAAATACTGTTATAATCTTGCAGTGGCCTTCAATACTTTTTATGAGCACGTTAAAGTTTTGGATTCTGGGGGACACCCTCTAATTAATGCAAGATTGGCTCTTGTTTACTCTTTCAAGAGTACTTTGGCAAAGGCATTGAATCTTTTAGGGATAGCTGCTCCTAAACGAATGTAATTTAGTCTTAAATAAAATATTTTTTTCGTGTGTTCATGAAAAACAAACAACTGGTAATATCCAATTTTAACCCAAAAAATATACCGAAAATGGCATATGATACTGTTATAGCTCCTAAGATGCATAATGAAAAAATTTGTACATTTTGTGGCTGTGTACTGGAATTACAAGAAGGAGTAATGGTGTATAACCGAAATTGGTTTCATAATGAATGCTGGTCATCGTATGAAAAAAATGGAGGAATTAATTCATGACTAGAGTGATTGTAGTTGATGATGATAGGGATACTGTAGAAGTTTTTACTGAATACCTTGCAATGAAAGGAATTGATGTTGTTGCAAAAGGATACAATGGAAAAGAAGCAGTTGAGCTTTACAAAGAATATACGCCAGATATAACTTTACTAGATGTTATGATGCCTGTACATGATGGGCTTTACGGTTTAGAAAATATCAGAAACATTAATCCAAATGCTAAAATAATTATGGTAACTGCCGATTTAACTTCTGATACAGAAAAAAAATTACATGAGTTGCAAGCTTCTGCCATTTTATACAAACCATATGAAATTGATAATGTTATAGAAACAATTGATAAAGTTAGTAAGGGCGAAATCATACTAGAACCTACTGCAAGCGCTTAACTTTTCAAAAATTTAGCAAATCCTATATTGTTGTAATCGTTGTTTATGGTATGAAAGTATTGGTAGCTGAAGACGAACCAGATTTACTAATTCAATATAAAACAATTCTTGAAGATAATAACCATTCAGTAGTTTCTGCTGAAGATGGGGAAATTGGCCTTTCACTTTATGCTCAGGAACTTGATAAATTATCTTCTCATGAGAATCCAGACGAAGAAATTCCATTTGATGTTGTTATGCTTGATTATCAAATGCCAAAGAAAAATGGCCTTGAGGTGGCAAGGGAGATCCTGACCATGTGTCCTAAACAACGGATAATCTTTGCATCAGCATATGTACAAGAGACATTGATAGATTCTATTACTAGCCTCAAGCAAATTGTAGAACTGCTTCAAAAACCATTTACACTTCAAGCGATGATTGACACAATTGAAGACAAGGAAATTTACGCAGAATTAGAAAAACTAAATGTTAGCATTCGTAATCTCAAAGTTCTAAATCCTACACACGCACAAATTCGAGATTATCTAAACGCCCTAAAACAACTACAGAAAGGAAAAACTTTCTAAGAATTAGAATCAGTAGATTCTTATCCAAAAAATTCTGGCATACAGCCGTGACTAAAATTAAGAATAATTCCCAAGTTTTGTTCTATTATAATAAATCAAAAAAATGGCTAATGAAAATTTCAAAAAATGAATCACTTCATACTCATATTGGAGTCATGAAGCATTCAGACGCCATTGGAAAAGAATACGGTTCCAGACTAGTTACAAACAAGGACAAGTACGTGTACCTCCTAGAACCTACAATCCATGATTATATCATGAAATTACAACATAGTACACAAATTGTTTATCCAAAAGATTTAGGATACATAGCAGCAAGAACCGGATTAAAAAGTGGACAAAAAGTTGTAGAAATAGGAACTGGAAGTGGTTCAATGACAACTTTTGTAGCAAGTATTGTAAATCCCCGTGGTCATGTTTACACATTTGATGTAGATTCTGAATTCATGAAGATTGCTCAAAAAAATATCGAAAGAGCAGGAATGAGCAAATACATTACCATGAAAAAACTTGACATTAAAAATGCAAAAAAGATGCCAATATCTGAGGCTGATTTAGCTTTGATTGATTTGGGTGATCCATGGACAGTAGTTCCTCAAGTAAGAAAGATGCTAAAGGGAAGTGGTGCTGTAATTGCAATATGCCCAACAATGAATCAACTTGAAAAACTTGTGTCATCATTAGTAAAAAATGAATTCACTGACATTGAATGTACCGAACATATTCTTAGAACAATTGATGCAAGAGAGGGTAAAACGAGACATTCTTTTCAAGGAATTGGTCATACGACATATCTGTGTTTTGCACGAAAAGCATATTTTAAAAAAATTAGAAAAAAATCTATTAAAAAATCCTCTAAATAATTAATCTCCTAAACATTCAATGTCCGTCTTATTCAGACAAACACATGCTAATAGAATTAGGAACCAACTATTTTGTGAATACAAATGTCTTTACACAAAGTATACCGCATTGGTTCTTCAGGTTTTAGTGATCTTGATAAAAAAATCAAAACCCTCATCAAAACAAAAAAAGATATTGAAAAAAGGGAAAAGTCATTCTCTGTCATCAATCCTATTACTGTAAATGATTTCAATAAAATAGAACTTTCAGAAAATCTTGCAGAATTAAAGGCAATTCAAAGAGAAAGATTACTGGAAGACATGACTTTGATTTTAAATGATAAAATTAAGGAATTAGAACGAAAAGAAAAGGCTGATGCAGAAAAAGAATCTGTATTGACTGAACTTGCTAATGCTCTCGTTGAAAAAATTTGGCAATCCCAGATTACAAATAAACTTCGTGAAGAAGAGAAAAATCGTTCAGAATCATTAAACGTGCAACTTAAAGAAACTGTTAAAAAACTAGAAGAATCTGAAAAAGAACTCAAAGTTGAGCGAGACTGGTTAGCTGATCAAGTTGAAAAGAAATCTCTTGAAGTTCTTACCACTATAGATCAACTTATCAAAGCGCAAAACAACTCCACATAAACAATTTTAGTAAAACAAGATTTATTCATAAAGAATTTAGAGAATACTGTAATGGTAAAGAAAACACTTCAAACTTCAACAATCAAAAAATTCATTCCACCCCGAATAACAAATTCAAGAAAAGGTGATAATGGAATCGTTTTGGTTGTTGGTGGAAGTTACATCTATCATGGCGCACCCATTTTATCCTCTATTGCAGCACTACGTTGTGGAACAGATTTAGTATATACTGCAGTACCGAAAATTAATGTTCAAGCAACTAGAGCCATATCTCCCAATCTGATAGTAATTCCATTAGTAGATCAAAAATTAACTAGAGGTTCTGTTAGAAAACTACTTGGAGTTATACCAAAAAATTTGGATTCTGCAACGATTGGTATGGGACTTGCAGTTGCGGATAAAGAAGCGTTGAAAATTTTAATAAAATCTCTTATCGATAGTGATGTTAGAGTTTCACTTGATGCAGGCGCTTTAGTAAAAGAAATTCTTCCTTTACTGCCTAACAAAAACGCTGTAGTTACGCCTCATGTCGGTGAATTTGCACGACTATTTGGAGAATCTCCACCAATAGAAATGAAGAAGAGAATATCACTAGTTGAAAGACACGCAAAAAAGAATTCCGTTACTATTCTTCTTAAAGGCCCAACTGACATTATATCAGATGGTAAAACAACTTACCTTAATCCAAAAACAATTCCATCTATGACTGTAGGTGGAACCGGTGATGTATTATCAGGTCTAGTCGCAGGTATTTTATCTAAGAATCGCAATTCATTGCAATCTGCATCTGCTGCAGCATACATCAACAGTTTGGCAGGAAAATTGGTTCAGAAAAAATATGGGCTACATATTACTTCGACAGACCTTTTAGATGCAATTCCATTAGTTATGAAACCATTTGATAAAATCAAGTGAATAATATGAAGAAAATTCTGAAGTATGCTGTCTCTAACAAAAATAATATGATTTCAGAACTTCAACTTTTAATTAGACAACCAAGCGTCTCTGCAAAAAATGAAGGAATAGAAAAATGTGCAAAACTCGTTCAAAAACTTCTTAAAAAATCAGGAATAAGATCAGAATTACTAAGAATTGGGAAAAATATTGCTCCTATAGTTTATGGCGAAGTCAAATCAAAAACTAATCCACACAAAACACTTCTTTTCTATAATCATTATGACGTCCAACCCGCAGAGCCTTTTGAACTTTGGGACGATCCTCCCTTTAGTGGTAAAGTAAAAGGCAACAAAGTTTTTGGTAGGGGTTCAGCAGATGATAAAGGAGAACTAATCACTAGAATCAAAGCCGTAGAATCATTTCTAAAAATTAATAGTGACGTTCCATGCAACATCAAATTTGTCATAGAAGGAGAAGAAGAGACTGGTAGTGCACATATTGAAAAATACTTGAAAAAATTCAAAAAGAAATTTTCATGTGATGGAGTAATATGGGAATTTGGTTATGTTGATTCAAAGAATCGTCCTATTGTGGGACTAGGAATGAAGGGTTTACTCTTTGTTGAATTATCAGTTAAAGAAGCTAAACGAGATGCTCACTCTAGCCTTGCTGTGTTGATCAAAAATCCTGCCTGGAGATTAATACCCGCAGTGAATTCACTTCGAAATTCTGATGGTAAAATACTGATTAAAGACTGGTATAAAGAAGTCCGACCATTCACAAAAACAGATCTGAATCTTTTAAAATCTGAACCATTTGATGGTGATTCATTTAGAAAAGAATTTGGAATCAAAGATTTTGTTGGCAATAAAAAAGGACTTGAAGCCAAAAAAGCTCTTGCTGGAGATCCAACCTGTAACATTGCAGGTTTTGTTTCGGGTTATGTTGGTAAAGGTGCAAAGACTGTATTGCCTGGAGAAGCACTAGTTAAGATAGATTTTAGATTAATACCAGAAATGGATCCTAAAAAACAAGTTATTAGATTAAAAAAACATTTAAAATCTAAAGGATTCAGCGACATCAAAATTAAGGTATTTCATGGCGAGGCAGCTGCTAGAACAAATCCTTCTGAACCATTTGTTTCACAAGTTAAGCAATCCGCAGATGAATCATTTGGCAAGTCGATCATTAATGTGTCAAATGCGGGGACTGGCCCTATGCATTCTTTTGTAAAAATCCTACATGCGCCATGCATTTCGATAGGAAGTACATACATTTTTTCGAGAATTCATTCTCCAAATGAATTTGCAAGAATCGATCTTTTAAAAAAGACAACAAAATGTATGTGTCTGATTATGGATAAGTTTGGACGAGGCTAATATCTGAAAGGGAGAAAGCCCTTTATTATGCTGTGAAATCATTTGATCTATGTCTTACATGTACATGCCAGGTGCAACTGCTGTGGGCATTGCATTTGATGAAGGCGTAGTTTTTGCTAGTGAACGAAGAATAGCTTATGGCAATTTCCTAGTCAGTAAAAATACGAAAAAAACCTTTCAAATTACCCCAAGAGTTGGTGCAGCATGTGCCGGTTTAGTTGCAGATATGCAGATTCTCTCATTACAGATATCAGCATTAGCAAAAATTAGACAAATGGAGATCAAAAGAGATGTTCCTACAAACTCTATTGCTAAGATGATGTCTAATATGATGTATGAGAGAAGATTCTTTCCACTTCTAACCCAGGTAATAGTTGGCGGAGTAGTTGGCAAACCGGCAATCTACACACTTGACCCATTGGGTTCAGTCCTTCCTGATGAATATGCTGCTGTTGGTACTGGGGCTGAAATGGCATTAGGTGTTCTTGATCCTCAGTTTAAAGAAAATATGGCTGAACAAGAAGCAATTGATTTAGCAACAAAAGCAATTCATACTGCAACAATGAGGGATTCATTTAGCGGAGATGGAATTGACATTCTTGTAATTAACAAAACCGAAGCTAAAGAAATTACTGCAAAAGAAAACTAATTAGTTATTGTTTTGCCAATCTCCCAAAACTTATCAGAAATATAATGTAAATTTTTTATAACTTCACCTTTTTCCATAGATTCCATTTCAGAACTTGGTACTAGAGCTTTTCCGATAGCAAGAAACTTGTGTTGAGACTCTTCAATCACACAAACAATTTGATCTTTATCAAACTCAGAAAAACTTTTGATTCCCGGCCTCATTACATTGGCTCCATTACACATGAATTTTACAGCTCCCATATCGACCATGACATATGGGAATTTTTCTAGAGTTTGTGTTTCTGATAAAAACGGAAGATAATCATCAGATTTTTTTAGAATTTTAAGATTTTCTGAAGTAATCATTTGTTCATCATCAGTAATCTGATGAATTTTGAAATTTTTTATCTTAGGTAAATCAAATCTCCACTGATTGGAAATTTCCTTGAGAAGCGAATTTGTATCGCTTTTAGAAATAAGATTTGATTTCAAGGTTTTGATATCTCTTCTCTAATGTCTAGCAAATCTCGTAGAATTGAACTTGCCGTTTCTATTCCACCAGCTCCACGCCCTATGATGGTTTGTGTTCCAGAATGTTCAGATGTAAATGAGATTGCATTCAAAGTTCCATTAACGCATAAAGGATCATCGTTTGGAATTTCTTGTGGTGAAACAATTAGCTCCTTATTGCATGAAGCAATCAATTTAACAGCACAATTGTTTTTGGAAGCTTTTTTGATATCTGCCGTAGTTACATTACGAATTCCTGTGCAATCAATAT
>CAWTZF010000035.1:0-21204 GCA_963920015.1 uncultured Nitrosopumilaceae archaeon
ATGCACAAGAGCTGATGAAAGGTATCAAGTTGGAGTAATTACTCAAAAAACAATTAAGGAATTAATAAATTCAGATTTAGTAATATTTGATATTTCTGACTTTAATCCAAATATTTTTTATGAATTAGCAATTCGAAATGCCATAAAAAAACCTGTAATTATTTTGAAAGCACCTTCCCAAGGCCAGCTTTACGACATTAACCAAGAATATGTTATCTCATTTGATATGAATGATCCTGACTTGTGGAAACGTGCAAAGGCAAAGCTTGTCACTCAAATTCTTGAAGTTGAAAATAATTCAAATTCCTCTGATTCAATTTTATCAGAATTTGGCTTTTCTTCAAATTTGATTGGAAAGAATCCATCAGAGTTTGAATTTTTATCTCTTGTAAATGATCTAAAATCTGAGATAAAGCGTCTAAAATTTCTTGAAATTCCTCAACAAAATGATGTTACTAAAGAAGAATCTTCAAACGAAAAACTTGGAATAAAATGCAAAAACTGTCAAAAAATCTTTCCTTCAAAAACCCAAATGGACCCAGAAATTCTTGAGCGATGCGATCTTCAAAGATTTGAAAAATGTCCATACTGTGATCATCTTGCTAGGTACAGTCAGGAACATTTTCTGATTTTAGAAAAAACTGAGCAATAACCAATAATTCTATGTGTTGCTCAATTTACACATCATTCCTTTCTTATCTTTTAACAAGTAAACTAATTCATGATTGATTTGATGGTATTACTCACAGAATTCATGTCTCAAATTGCAGATTTTTTTGGAATGTTTTGAGAATTAAAAACTGCATGAATCTATTTTTTAGAGCAGATCACTAAATCACTAATTTCGATTAAATTATTAATTTGAAATTTTCTATATAATGCATAATGGGTTTTTTTGATTTTTTCCAATTAAAAAAGAAAAAAAGGAAAAAGACTAAATCATATTCATCTGATGAAGATTCCTTTGCTGAATCAAGCAAGAGTGGAAATCTATTTTAAAAAAGAAAAAAAATGACCGAAGCCTGGTGGCCCTTTGAGGATCTCAATTAAGAGATAGGAACAAACATGAAACCTTGGAAAAGGACAGGCCACAGGAAAACTCTGGTCTGAAAGTAACTTCAGTCATACACTGTATAAGAATGATAAATTATATGTCCATATTTGTGGACAGCTTTTGAATCTAAACTCCTCTAGAATTGTTTGACTTTAATATAATTTGTAGAAAATTTTTGAAAAAAATTACTGTATTAAATTTTTAAAATATGTTTAATTTTTCAATTACTTTCAAACAGATAATAAGTATTGTAAAGAGCTAGTTTATCTTCAATTTTTACAATCTAATGTTTGATGATGAGCACAAAGCTCGAATCAAATGATGAAATCAATGATTTCAAAAATACTGTAGAAATAGAATATGCTAAAAGAATTGTAGATAACATTTATGATTTAGAAGACGAGTCTGAATCATAAAATTAAAAATACGTAAAAAATTACTCTACTTAGAATTAACTCTCATCATCTTCCAATTCTTGATCTGAATTCCTAGTTTCTTCCCTGTGAATTTCTTCAACTTTGCCAATAGCTTGACTTCTAATTACTGCTTCTTTTTCAAGTAGCTCTTTAATTTTATCATAATCCTCTTTACTTAGTGTTTCATTTTTCATTATCTCTTCAACTTGTTGACGATATTTCTCAGTTTTTTTATTGGCTTCCTTTAGAATTTCATAGGATTCTTCCCAAGGTTCCATCAAATTAATTATATTCAAAACATCATTAGCATTTTTCGTTTTTATGTAATTTGAATATAGTTTACTAGATGTAGGTTTTTTTCCTGCCTAATTTTTTATCAACTTTGTTAAGGACTGCATTTAGTGCACCCAAATTTTTCATCAATAGATCAGAAACAAAATACAAGTCTCCATAACCGGTTCCTGCTTTTTCAATAATTTGATTTTTTTCTAATATCTTGATATTTCTTTGTATTGTTTTGTAATCATAATCAAGCTTTTGTGATAGTTGATTAACATTTGAAGGCTCATCTACTAGAGCTTTGATAATCTTCATTCTTGTATAGCGACCTTGCATTCCAGTAAATATCTGAGAAAATAATTTTTTAGCGTATGGATCGATATTTTTTTCATCTAGTGGATATTCCTTACTAGATAGTTCTTTTACATTAAATCTTGAAGCCATGCTTAATCTAATTGGGGGAAATTGATTATTACCTTTTATCTTTTATTCCTAATTTTTCTAGGAATCAGCTTTCCAAACAATGTTGAGTCTTGAACTTTCTTCGCCAAGCTTTATCAAGGTCTAACCCTGCTTTCATTTAATGGTAAAATTTGAAGTTGCACTTATTGGTGTAATGGCATTTTTGGTATTAGGAATTTTAGCTTTGATTGTTACTTCATCTGATGTAACACAAACAGAAAGTGTACAATCAGCTTCTGATGCACAAACTCTACTAAAAGAAGTAGAGTCCTTATCACCAGAATCAGCTTCGACTTCTTCAGCAGTTCCTGCTCCAGGTTTTGAAGGCATTCCTGAAATGATAGTTATAGAAGAATCTGAACCCAAAGTTATCGAACCCACAACAGTTGAAGTTTCTTTACCACCAGATTCCTCAGTTCTAGGATGTGAAGAAGAAAATGCTTGCTTTATTCCATTTTCAGTTTCAATTAACGTTGGAGATACAGTTCTTTGGTCAAATGATGA
Source organism: uncultured Nitrosopumilaceae archaeon (assembly GCA_963920015.1). Lineage (GTDB taxonomy): Archaea > Thermoproteota > Nitrososphaeria > Nitrososphaerales > Nitrosopumilaceae > CAWTZF01. Next base: position 2,716 of record CAWTZF010000035.1, read on the forward strand.
TTCAGCTGCTCATACAGTAACTAGTGGAACTCCCTCTGATGGTCCTGATGGTATTTTTGATAGCAGTATTTTCATGAGTGCTACAACATTTGAACAGGTTTTTTCTGAATCAGGAAACTATGATTACTTCTGTATGGTTCATCCATGGATGGTTGGACAAATCCAAGTAAACTAAATTAATTTCCTAAAATCTCAACTGATGGCTCTGCATCAAAGTAAAAAGTAATCTTTTCAGATATTGGACCATACGATATAACCGCCGTATATGTTCCAGTAATATCCCATAATGGATTATTTGTTCTTACATCTACGAAGAAATAACCTCTATCATTTGGTGTTAATTGATAAACAGCAAGAAGATTTTCATTTGGATTATACATTGAAAATAATACGCCAATATCCCCAACACGATTTGAAACTATTCCTGTGCTTGAAATAATATCGCCCTTTTTGTAAGAGTATCTATCTGTTTTTGCCGTAATGCCTGTTGGAGGAAGAGCTGATGATTCAGCTTTTATTTGTGATGTCGAATCATCTAATTCTAAACGAAGTTGCTCGTTTTCATTTTTTAATTGTATAACTTCATTCTCAAGTTCTTGAATTAATGGAACAATGATTATTTTTTTATCAATTAAAAAAGTAATTACATCAAGAAAACTATTATCTGAAATTTTATCTTCTACCCATAAACCTGTTATTTCTTTAACCCAATCTGGAATAATGTATGTAGTTTCAGCCTGTGCTGAAGAAATTGTAATCCCAAGAGCAAAAATCAAAATTGCTGCGACAAGAAAGGCTCTATGAGACATTAGATTCTGAGATTACTCATGTACTGACAATGCATAGGTACAATCAAAGGAACAATAATTGCTGCCTATAGTATCTTCAAATTTTTTCCCACAACGCTTACATTTCTTTTCCAATCTTTCCACCCTTTAGATTATTTTATCGAGTATTCGAGAACCTGACCCCGTCCTTTCTTTTTGACATCAAGCACTATTTTTCTAGAATTCTTGATCTCTATTAGATCGGCGATATTTTTTGGAACTAGGAGGTAAACGCTCTGTTTGATCCTTGTTGGTTTAATCATTATTGACATTCTTAGATTATTCTTAGGGTAACAGAAATAATACCAATCGTCTGTCATACCATGACAGACATTTGCATTGTGTGTAATGCAATTACAAACATTTGCTAAATAAAAAACTAAGAAATTTCTTAGATCATCATAAAATTCATAATTTTTGATGATTTTATGCCTGAGTTTAGATTGATTTGACATGCGTCAGTTAGGCTTTTGGTTGCTTCTTCCTATGGGAGATGTTGTGCGTTTTGAACATCGCATTTCTTTTCTTTGAATTTTTTCTCAATATTTTAGCGTGGAAGAACTAATATCATATGATAATGAATTTGGCAAAGCGGAGCTAGAATGCGAAGATGCCATAATCTCAGATAAACAGAGATTTGGCAGAGTTCGAACTAGTTTAATGAAGCACCTCCGATCAAAATATGGCAAAAAAATAGCCAACAGAACATTATCTAGAATTAACAAAAGAGCATCAAATGGTTCATTGAGAATGAGGCGTCAACTAGAACCATTGTCTTTTGATGATATTTAGAAATTAACAATTCTCATTTTTATTCAATTTTCTTCTTCATTACTCAGCCTTTCTCATTTTTTAGATACAAATTTTGTTCATTTGGACAGCGTTAGAATTATGAAAATAACTTGTTTTTGATATTTTAATGAAAATGACATCTTTCCAGAGCCTGATGAAAGATGTTCACTTTTTCCAGAAGAAACCCCCTCTTATGGAAAAAGCGAACAAACAGGAACTGGTAACCTGATTTCTACAGATTAAAGGGAATGAGGATCAAACGTTGAAAATATAGGTTAAATTTTGATCCCATTCCTTTTTTTGAGACCCCATTGATTTCTTTCAATAATTTTATTTCAATTTTTAAATTGTTCTAATTAATGTAAAATCTCTAGAAATGCCTTGACGCCTTGTTCTATCTGTAAGCGTCGTCTTGAGATAATTTTTCTAATCTCCGATATCTGCTCGTCTGAAGGAAATTTTTCATAAACTTGAGTAAATCCTTGAATGTAACTTCCTTCACAATTTCCAATACTCCAGCCCACAAGAAATTCATATGATTCTGAATATGGGATATTTTGATAAAGATCTGAAAATACCTTTTCTAGATGATCCGGCAAGCTCTCTGCAATTTTGTTTAAATCGCTTTCAATTCTTGATGCATATTCCTCTGGGAGAAGTACTGATGTTGTAATGTTTTGTGCTTTAACCATTCTTATTATCGACATTTCAAAATACTATTTAAATCATAGTCCGAATTTTTTCTACGTGAGAACTAGTATGGTACTAATTTCTCAAAAATACTATCATATTCAATTAATTATCTCGTGGTAAGCTAAGAACCTAATTTGTTACCAAACTAGCTTACTAGGTGATAACTTTCACCACACGCTAAGAAACTCTATGACTGGAATAAATTTTGCAGACACCATTGTTGTTCGGAGGGTTATCAACAAGGGTACAACAGTCATCGAGGAACCTCTCAAAAAATCAAGTTGGACTGGTTCTGACTTTCAAAAAACAGAAGCTAACAGACTCAAGCTAGCTGGTGACTTGATGATAATGAGTGCAAAAGGAACCAAAAAGATTCGATTGAGTGAGATGCAACAACCAAAAACCGTTCTCCCACGAGGATATTATATCACCACAGGAAAGGGTACTGGCCGTATGAGGATAGATTAATTCCCTCTCCTTTTTATTTATTATTTAAAAAAATGAGCGAATTTACAGAATAATAAAGATTCAAGTTATGTTGATAATTCAATAAACGATCAGAAATGACTCAAGAATTAGAGGGCGAAGGAAAATTAGTTAGCATGGTTATGGAGGCAAATAAACATGCTAGATATGCAGCAATTTGTGATGAGAATGGAAATATTCTTTGGCAAAGCCACCGCAATAACGTAGAAAACATTCTAACTCTTGATGAGACAAAACAATCTCTGAAAAGAGCAAGAGATACTTGGAAAGAGCGTGATGCGTTATCTGATAAGATAGGCGAAGGAAAATACGCTATTGTTGGATATGACAAAATAAAGCGAATCACCATTCCTCTACATAACAACCATATGCTTTTTGTAAGCATTGAAGGACACAAACCTGACTTCATTGGGGACATTATGAAAATAGTTGAATACGTAGAACAACACTGAATTTCAAACCAAACTAACTTTCAGAAAAACTGTAATATGCCTAGTTAGAATTCTAGCCAAAATAATATTGAATGATCATAACGATGCAAATACTGTCAAGTTTCGTTTATTTTGATAATGTTGTATCAAAAATTTTCTTATTGCCAAATCTTCTTTAGGATCAATTGGAGCACCATTAGCAATTATACTGAGATATTTTATGTTTGAATCAATTTGTGCTAAACTCTTCTTTACTAATTCTGAGTTTCCTTGAATAATTGCTTGATTTACTTTTCTTTCCTCATTAACTATTTCCTGTTTTAGATTCTTTATTTCTTCATGAAGATTTGTATCCATAATTATCCTCCTGTAGCTGCATCAAAAAGTGCACATTCACATTCATCACGCTCACCGCAATACAGACATGTACAATGACAATGTGGTAATGGATTGTGACATAGTTCACAATTAGTATAACTCTCCTCCCTATGTCTTCTGGCTATCAAAGCCATACAAAATAATGAACGATATAATATTTTAAGAGAATCTCAAAAATCTAAAAATTTGTTTAATTTTTTAATTTAATTTAAATGAATTTTTAGACATATCTACCTAGACTTTATACGCGATTTTGTATTAAAAGTAATATGAATGATGAATCAGAGAGAAAATCTAGAATGAAGAAAGTTCTTGAAAAAGAAAGAGAAAGCGAATCATTGCCACCAACGTGATTTACAATGAATGATTATACTTGCACCTGTTCTTGTGGATGTCAAAACCCAGCAGATGATTATGTATGCCATAATTGCAAAATCGGAATGTGCAGTGTGGGTATGAAGAAAACTTAGTTAATTTCCGGTTCCTAAGAATATTGCCATCATAGTCTTTATCCAGGTATCTTTGTTCTCTTGATGACTAATTCCTACAACCTTGCTTAGATACAATCCGTCATAAAGTGCAATCATTCCTGATGCTAGTGCAGCTAGATCAACTTTTTCTTGGAAAAACCCACCCTCCTTTTTCATTTTCTTCAAAAACTGAGTTACAGATTCTTCAAACTCACGTTTATTTTGAATTAAAACTCTTCTTAATTTTGGATTGTGAATTGATTCAGCCAATGCCTCAATTCGAAATTTTTGAGTTTCTTTTGTTGCCTCTGAATAGTTTTCATAAAAATTACCCAAGTCTTCTGCTAGACTTTCTTTTCTCTTGAATAATGCTGATCGCTCTTCTATGAGAGCCTTTTGACTAAGTTTACAAATTGAATAAAATAATTCTTCTTTGCTTGGAAAATAAAGATACAAAGTACCTTTACTAACATCAGCCGTCTTTGCTATATCATCCATCTTTGTGTTAGCGTATCCATTCTTTGCAAAATTCTTGATCGCAGATCGTGTTATGGTCTCTTTGACTTTGGTTTTGTGTTCTACAGAAACTTTAGGCATCTCTTACATCTCCTTTCGTGAATTAGGTTCATTTTCTTGGTGATTCACGTATTTCATAGGCCATCCTAACTATAAATAACTAACTGACTGACCAGTCAGTTAGTTTTATATATGGGACTGAGTATAATATACTATGAAACAAGAAGGAATTTTCATGTGTAGATGCGGCGAAAAACTCTTCGTTGAAAATTTAGAGAGACACGTAAAGGAATTTCATTTTTGGGATAACGGTTTCACTTTTCTTACAAGATAATCAAACCTTCATTTTACAAAGTTAATACAGATTTTTTTTTTAAGAATTCTAATTAATTTTGTTTTAGAGAAAGAGTTTCTTATCTGGAAAGTTTTGATAAAAGATTATCGAGATACTTCCGCAAGAAACCATCAGATTTTAGATTTGAATCTTCAGCTACTTTGAACATATTTGGAGAAACAGTTGGAGTAGGCTTCTCTACAAAAATTCCTTGTGGACGATACAAAAGCACTGCAAGCAATATAGCTCCAAGCAACAAAAAGTCAAGCCAGATAACATCAAATGGAACAAATCCCTGTAACGAGTCCTTGAAAAATATGATAAACTTTCTAAGTACCACAAATACAAGCGTTCCAACAATTATTCCCTTGTTATTCGCTAATCCGCCAATGAGAATCATAACAAATGGCCAAAATGTCCAGGTTGTCCTATCGTAAGCAAAGGCAATTGTGCCACCAGTGTAAAATGAGTACAGCGCACCTCCAATTGCTGCCAAAGCAGCTGCTATCATAATCGTCTTAATTCTAATTCGAGTAACATCTTTTCCGAGAGACTCTGCTGCCATCTCGTTATCTCTGACAGCTCTTAATACCCTGCCAAGAGGTGATCTTACCAATCTCTCGCTGTATATCACTACGCTAGCTGCAATGATTACCAGTCCGATGGTAGCTACTGGGAATCTCAGCTCACCCGGAAGAAATGATAAAGGATCTGGTACTTGAACTCCAAGCGTACCTCCTGCTAAAGGAGTATAATTGATGCCAATAATTCTCATGCCTTCTGCCAAAGCTAAGAGAGTTATTGCCAAGTAATCCCCTCGAAGTCTAATTGCAGGATATGCTGTCATCAGTCCAAGAACTGCACCAACTGCAGCAGCTATCACAAGCGTCAAAAAGAAGACTGCAAAACCAATTCCTGTGTTATCAACAAGCCAGACATTTACTTCCGTAATAATTGCAATATTATCTCCAATGTAATCTCCTGGTATGCCAGCTATACCAGCTAAGATTCTACCCGGAATTGCAGCTGCAACAAATGCACCAGCTCCTACTGCAAGTACTTTTCCAAAGTTTGGTATTCCAGTAAATCCAAACTCTAGATTTAGGCTAACATTAATTATTAAATAGATTGCAAATATTGCCAAAAGATCTACGATAAAGATCGTTTCAGCTTCTAGAACCAAATAATCTCCTCACTTTATACCAATTAATTCCTGCCAATCCGCGTGGTGCAACTAACAAAGTTACAACAATAAAAATAAGTGGAATAAGCGGTCGGTAAGCGATAATCCATCCTCCAAACTCTCCTGCCAAAAATCTTGTACCTAAGACTTCTGATAATCCAACAATCAAACCGCCAGCAATTGCGCCATAGATACTAAAGAAACCTCCAGCAATCGATGCGGCAAAGATACTAGGTATCAGCATCACACCTAGATTTGGGTCTCCCTGGAACCAAAGTGACATTAGTGCACCCGCAATACCTGCTAGGCCACCACCAAGAAACCAAGAAACGCTGTAGACTAGTTTTACGTTAATTCCCACCACACTAGAAAGTTCAGGATTCTCTATAGTAGCTCGCATGGCAATACCAAACTTTGTCTTCTTTAGTATTACCAGTAGTCCTACTGCTAAGATAATGATCATAATTGGTGCAACAAAGAGAATCATTGGCATATCCATAAACACTGCATCATAACTTCGAAGTGTAAATTCTCTGGATGTAACCTGATAAGTTTTAACGATATAATCAGCTGTAATATTTAGCAGACCAATCAGTATCATGTCAAATGCCAAAGTAGCTATCATCTGAATTGCAGTTGATGCACCTCTGCGAATTAATGGTTTTAAAATAAATGTATAAAGTGCAATTGCAACTAGACCGGATAAGACAAATGCAATTGGAATTGCAAAGTAAGGGCTGTTATCCCATACTCTTGATACAATCAATGCCAAGTAAACACCGATGGTAGCAAAAGAAGCATGGGCAAAGTTAGGAACCTTTGTTGTAAGATAGGTTAACGTTAAACCCATACTAAGCAGAATTAAAAGAGAGGCATAGATGATAGCATCTGAAAAAATAGGATCATATGCCAAATTAACCACTTGTAGAATTTTTTGCTGACTAATAATGGATATGGAAAACCCTTAATTCTTTTACAGCGATTTTGTTTTGATGGCAATTTTATCAGTAAATGGAGTTCACAAACACTTTGGTGGTTTGGTCGTACTTGATGGTGTAAACATGGAGCTAGAAGAAAAAAAACTCTACCAACTAATTGGACCTAACGGAAGTGGCAAGACAACTTTAATCAATGTAATTTCTGGTCTACTCAAACCTGATGAAGGTTCGATAATCTTTGATGGACATGACATAACGAATCTGGGACCCCTTAAAACATACAAGACAGGTTTGATTCGCACCTTTCAGATACCTCAACCCTTCACAAAACTCACCACTTTGGAGAATTTACTGACTGCAAGCGGGAATAATCCCGGCGAATCGTTCATGAAAGCCCCTCTAAAACATCTATGGGCTAAAGATGAAAAAAGAATAATGGAAAAATCATTTGAAATGCTTGGGATGGTTAATCTTTTAGAACAATGGGAAAATCAAAGTCAGAATCTTAGTGGGGGACAACTCAAGCTCTTAGAGCTTGGTAAAGCCATGATGAGTGGCGCAAAGATGATACTAATGGATGAACCAATTGCTGGTGTTAATCCAACTTTAGCTCATGATCTTTTTGAAAAGATTCGAAAGATTTGTGATGAACAAGGAATAACATTTCTAATTATTGAACATAGATTAGATATTGCATTACAATACGCAGATCATGTCTTTGCCATGGATAACGGAAAAATTGTTGCTGAAGGAAGCTCTGATGAAATCATTAATCATCCAAAAGTAATCGAGTCTTATCTAGGTGGTACAGATGTCTAGCACTGATTCTGTAATAATCAAGGTTAACTCATTAAATTCTGGTTATGGTTCAAGTCATGTATTATTTGGTGTGGACTTTGAGGCCAAAGACAAACAGATTACAGTAATAGTTGGACCAAATGGAAGTGGAAAGAGCACTCTTCTTAAAAGCATCTTTGGTTTATGTGCGATATACTCTGGTGAGATAAGCTATTACAGCAAACTAATTTCTGGACTTTTACCTCATCAGGTAGCTAGGGGTGGTATAGCATACCTTCCACAAGTAAAAAATGTCTTTGCAAATCTTACCATCAAGGAAAATCTCTCAATGGCTAGCTACACATTGGATTCGAAGATAATCTCAGAACGATTCAGTGAAGTGTTAAAGACATTTCCTGTTTTGAAAAAATATAAAGACAGTAAAGCTGAAACTCTTAGTGGAGGAGAGCGTCAGATGTTAGCCATGGGCATGGCCCTCATACGAAGGCCAAAAGTGATGCTTTTTGATGAACCAACTGCAAATCTCTCCCCTAAACTGGCCGCTGAGGTTCTGAGTAAAATTGATCATATACGTAAGACATTTGGAATCACGGTAATCTTAGTGGAACAGAACGTAAAGCGAGCACTTGCACTAGGCGATATGGTATATCTACTTGCAAATGGTAAACTCATCTTTAAAGGAAAACCAAATGATCTATTACAACATCCAGAACTAAGCAAGCTTTACCTCGGAATTAAATAAACGAAAAATTATTTTTAAATTTTAGAAATAGAATCTGAATCTTGATGATACTTGCCAATTAGAATCCACTCCCCATTTCTAATTCCCCAGACTTCATAGTCGGCAACAGCCAAATCCCCCGCATCATTTAATGCAGTTGAACCAATTGCACCATAGTAGTTCTTAGCTATTTCTGGAATAACATCTTTGATTTTAGAAACATCTGTACTTTCTGTTTGAAGCATTGCAAGTCCTATCAGCCAAACAACATCATATGAAGAATGAACAAAGGTATTTGGTACTATTCCAAGTGCATTTGTGAGAGTTTTCTCAACATGTTCAAAGGTTGGATTCTTGGTAACTGCAACCTGTACAGTTGTGAATTGTATATTTTGTGAAAATTCTAGAGCAATTGGATCATCAACTAGTTTATGCTCTTTTGTATTAGCACCTGGTCCAAACCATCTAACATCATCTAAAACTTCATGTTGAGCTGCTGATTGCACGAACTGTAATATTTCAGCAAAGCCTAGAAAGAGTATTCCAACCTTTTCTGCACCAACCTCATCAACATAACCTTGTACTATTTCTGCAAGTAATGATGTACTAGCTGAGAACTCTGGCGATTCTGGATTATATCTAATTCCTTCATCAACGGTACCACCTCGTTTAGCAAATGTTGATGTTGTACTTTCACTTAATCCATCACCCCATGTATCACCTCTCCAAACAGGAACGATAACCTCAATTCCCTCATTTTGTATGAGTTTTGAGATGGCAGTTCCCTGATTACTGTCATCTGGTACTAATCTAAACACACTATCACCGGGAATAGCTAATGCAGGAGCAGAAGAACAACAACTGATGAGTAACATGTTGTTAGAGTCTGAGTATCCTTTGATGTTACGTATTGCAGAACTAGTTTCAGGACCCACTATAATTTTGATGCCCTTTGCATTTAGTGATGTTAGCTTTTCAAGTGCAACTACAGGACTCGTCGCGCTGTCTTCCTTTACCATCTTTAGATTCCAATTGACTCCAATTTTTTCTAGATGTTTGTTAAAGTCAACTACGCCTAATTCTGAACCTGCCAAGTTTTCTATACCGTGAGTTGATAGATCTCCTGTTAGTGGAAGAATCAACCCTATAGTTACTTCACCAGATAGCTGAGAATTTTCTGTAGTTTGCATTAGAGTTGTTACAGAGCCAGTTTCAATTGATTCAGTACCTGATGTGCTGAATCCAATTGCAAGACCTATGATTAGTCCAATTATTATTCCAATTCCTATTGTTTTTCCAGATTTTCCTGAAGAACTCATATCATCTTAACAACTATAGAGCTGAATCCACCATTAATGCAATAAATAGCACTGCCAAATATGGACTGGAAAATTTGAATAATGTCCATGAAGCTTTTTCTTTTGGTTTTACAATTACCCAAACTGATAAAGCAATCATCAAAACTCCAGAAGCAATTGCAGTCCACAAATATACAGCATCAATCATGGGTTCGCCAGCTGCAGTTACTAAAAAGAATGGAACAATACTAAACAATACCATCATAACTGTAGAACCAGCTATCACTCTAGCAGAAGTTTTCTCAGATTGAACAGCTGTAAGCATTGGAACATCAACTTTGATGTAATCTTCCTTAAAGTGCAAAGTCAAAGCCCAGATGTGCATTGGAATCCAAATAAACACTAATCCTGCCATAGCAAGACCCATTGTCCATAAATCTGATGTAGTTACTGCAACCCATCCAATCAGTGGAGGCATTCCACCACATAGTCCACCTAGAACAATGTTAGAACGACTACGCCTCTTCAAAACATAGGAGTAAATCAAAACATTATTGAATAAACCAAAGGCGATAAACGCAGTAGCTAACATTCCTTGCTCCATTGTAGTAGTAAAAGAAATTCCAAATGCTAATGCCAAAGATATTGCAGCTAACACAAACCCAAAATTTCGAGCATTTTCTGGAGTAATTCTTCCTGAAGGTATAGGTCTATCTTTCGTTCTCTCCATAATTGCATCAATATCTCTGTCATGATAGTTTGTCAAAGTATTAGCAGCTGCAGAACCTGCTGCAACAGATAGTAACATCAAAGCCCATGTTCCGCCAGAGATTGGAATATCATAGATATTTGATGCTGTCAGGGCAGCACCAAATGCAGTAAACACCAAAAGATACCAAATTTTTGCTTTTGTTAGTTCATAGTACACAGAAAATCGAGTTCGGGTTGTCTGCTTTTGCACTATCTTTCACCTACTTTGATGGCATATATGGCATTGGTTTTTCACGAGTCTTCATCTCAATGAAGCTCTCGGATGAAATTACTCCATCAATCTTGCCAATACTGTCTGAGACAATCTTGTACATCTCATCAAGCGAATGAGCGTAAATTGTAACTAAAATATCAAATCTGCCTGTTACTTCAGCGATCTCACGTACTCCATCAATCTTGAATAACTCTTCAATCACATTATCTCTTCTTTTAGAATCCATGTTAATTCCTACTAGTGACTTTACCTGATAACCTAACTCTTGATCATTAACTACTATGGTAAATCGTTCTATTAGCTTGTGTCTTACTAATCTCTTAATTCTAGAATATACTACACTCGAATTCACTTTAATTTTTTTAGAGAGTTTTGGAACTGATATTGATGCATCAGCTGACAGTTCTGATAATATCGTTAAATCCAAGTCGTCAACTTTTGCCAAAATATACCCTTCTTTAGGAAGATCCATTTAATCTATAAAAATCTATTAGCGAAAATGCTTTAAAAATGAAAAATTTTCAACATTGATTTAGATTTTACCTTTTTTGTATAACATTTCTGCTAAGAGCACAGCTCCCTTTGCCGAACCCATCTTCTTGTTATGTGAGAATAACATGTACTTTAAACCATGATCAAATAGTTCTTCTTTTTCAACTCGACCGATTGTTGTAGTCATTCCATCTCCTACTGTTCTTTCAAGTCTTGGTTGTGGTCTTGTAGGATCTTCATGAAATGCATAGTATTTTTCAGGAGCTGAAGGCAGTCCAGCAACTGTAATTGTCTTGTTTTCCTCATTGAAGAGTTCTTTTGCTTTTTCTGGATCAATATCCCGTTCAGTTTCAACAAAGACAGATTCAGTATGGCCATCAATTACTGGTACTCTGGTACAAGTGCAGCTAACCTTAATTTCCGCATCTTCTATCTTACCATCTTTTAGTTTACCCAAAATCTTTCTTGTCTCCTTTCTAACTTTTTCTTCTTCCTTTGGAATATATGGAATAATATTATCAGTTACATCCATAGCTGACACACCAGGTGTTCGTCCACCACCAGAGATTGCTTGCATACTAGTCATCAAAACTTTTTTTACTCCATACTTTTCATAAAGTGGTTTTAATGTAATTGCTAAACCAGTTGTTGTACAATTTGGTAGTGGTGCTACCCATCCTTTCCATCCTCGATTCTTTTTTTGCTGATCTAATAAATCAGATTGTTCATCATTTACTCCTGGAATTAAAATTGGAACATCTTCTTCATATCGAAAAGCAGAACTTGTACTAATAACCGGAACATCTTTTGCAAACTTGGGCTCAATTTCCTTAGCAGCATCTGACTCTATTGATGAAAATACCAAATCAAGCTGTGAAGCATCAATTTCATCAACTGATTTTACTGTCATGTCTTTGATGTATTCAGGAATCTCTCCACCAACTTCCCATTTAATGATCCCAGAGTTTGGATCACGGATTGCATCAGAGTATTTTTTACCTGCAGAACGCTCAGATGCCGCAATTTGTGTTACTTCAAACCATGGATGATTCTCTAGGGACAGTACAAACTCTTGACCAACTGAGCCAGTTACTCCAATAATTGCTACTTTTTTCTTTTCCATGTAGCAAAACTCTTTGATTTAATTAATAATCGTTTTCTGAATTGAACCAAAACACACTATATCGGCAAAAGCACTATTGACTACGTGAAACTGCAAAAGAGAATATCTGACCATAAACCAGTCTCTCATGGGGGGCCATTTTCTATAACAAAGTCCAACCCCAAGATTCTGGATTTTAGCTCAAATATCTCACCAATTGGTCCTCCACCACTTGTTAGAAAAACTCTCAAAAAACATCTGGGAGCGCTTGAGACTTATCCTGATTCTAATTCTACTCAACTACGAAAAAACCTTCAATGGTATACAAAGGTACCATATTCACAAATTGTAGCTGGAAATGGTGCAACTGAAATCATCTATAATTTCTGTCAGGCCTTTCTTTCAAAGAAAACCCCTGTTTTGATTGCGATACCAACATTTGGAGAATATGAAGCTGCGGCAAAATTAAACGATGCTAAAGTTTCTTTTTTCAAAACAATGAATCTCAATGAAAACCTTGCCGAATTCATTACAAAAATACCAAAAAATGGTTGTGTGTTTATTTGTAATCCTAATAATCCAACAGGCGTACTTGTAACAAAAAAGAAACTACTAAAAATAATTCAAGCTGCCAAGAAAAAATATACTATTGTATTTGTTGATGAATGTTTTATTGAACTTGTACCGGATTCAGATGAATCAATAGTTAAACATGTCAAAAAATATGAAAACTTGTTTATATTACGTTCTCTTACAAAATCATTTGGTCTTGCCGGAATTCGTATTGGATATGGAATAGGCTCAAAACAAATGATTTCAATTTTAAACAAAATTAAAATTCCATGGAATGTTTCTGGTTTAGCTCAGCATGCTGGTGGAGCAGCTTTATGTCATTCATTTTATCTTGACAAAACTAGAAAATTAATTAAAAAAGAATCAAAGTATCTTAGAAACCAAATTTCAAAGTTGCATGGTTTTGAATGTTCAACTACTGCTACAAATTTTATTTTAATTAAAACAAAAATAAAATCTAAATCTATACAACAAAAATTACTAAAAAATAACATTTTAGTTAGGGACTGTTCAACATTTCGTGGATTAGATAACTATCACATTAGAACTGCTGTTAAAACAAGAAAAGAAAATGAAAAACTTGTAAAAGCATTAGGAAAATTACAATGAAATCATTAATGGTTCAAGGAACATCATCTGGTGCTGGAAAGACAACTCTAGTTGCTGCATTGTGTAGAATTTTTTCAGACAAGGGATATTCTGTAGCTCCATTCAAATCGCAAAATATGTCAAATTACGCCTACAAAGATAATGGTTTTGAGATCTCTCGCGCTCAAGCCATTCAAGCAATTGCCGCAAGATGCGAAATCACGCCTGATTTGAATCCAATTCTTCTAAAACCTCTTGGAAATTACTATAGTACGGTATTTCTTAGAGGGAAACGATTTCGAAAAATGTATGCAAGAGAGTATTATCAAAAATTTGTTAGAACAAAAGGACTTAAACTTGTATCTGAATCTCTTAAAAAATTACAAAAAAATTACGATTTAGTAATTTTAGAAGGAGCAGGCTCTCCAGCTGAAATTAATTTAGAAAAATTTGATATTGCAAATATGAAAATTGCTGAAAAAGCAAAAGCCTCGGTTCTGTTAATTACAGATATTGATAGAGGTGGTTCTTTTGCAAGTATTGTTGGAACTTTAGCTTTGCTTGATAAAAAATATCAAAAACTAATCAAAGGATTTGTAATAAACAAATTCAGGGGTGACATACAAATTCTTAAACCTGGCTTCTCAAAATTAAAACAAAATACCAAAAAACCTGTTTATGGAGTAATTCCTATGACTAAAGTAAATCTACCCGAAGAAGACTCTCTAGGTGTAAACCCTAAACCAATATCTTGGAATAAAAAGAATATCGACAAGATCGACAAGGAAATAGATAAGCTAAGTAAATTAGTTAAACATAGTCTAAACATTGCTGCAATAGAGAAGTTAGTAAAATGATTATAGAATCTATTCTAGTTGTAGCCTTTGCATTGGGTATTGACTTTGTGGTTGGTGATCCAAAAAATCAATTTCATCCAACTGCTTGGATTGGAAAATTTATTGGAAAGCTAGTTCCTATTGCGAAAAATGATTCAGATAAAACAGAAAAATTTACAGGAGCTATAATTGTTTTATTAGTTTCAGGAATCGTTATCGTTATACTTGTTTTATTACAAATAGGTTTAGAACTAATCACCGTTGATATATTTTCATTAATTGCTGTTGTCGTAATTGGTGGAATTCTTCTCAAAACAACTATTGCTATACGAGGAATGGAAAAACACGCAATATCAGTTGTACAATCTTTAGAAAATAACGATATTGATTCAGCTAGAGACAATCTCTCAATGATTGTAAAACGAAATACTAAGAATTTGGATAAAAATCACATTTTATCAGGCATAATGGAGAGTGTCTCAGAAAATACCGTCGATGGAATTACTGGACCTCTATTTTATTTCGCAATATTTGGTCTACCCGGCGCCTTTGTGTATAGAGTCATCAACACATTTGATTCAATGATTGGTTACAAATCTGATATGTTCAAAAACCTAGGTTGGTTTGGAGCAAATTGTGATAAAATTCTCAACTATATCCCTGCAAGAATTACTGGACTTGTAATGATTCTTAGCTCCGCTATGTTAGGCTACAACTGGAAGTCTTCATATCAAATTATGAAACGTGATCGAACAAAACTAGAGAGCCCCAATGCAGGATATCCAATGGCAGCTCTTGCTGGCGCAATTGGAACAAAGCTAGAAAAAATTGATCACTATAGCATTGGAAATGGCGAATTAGAGCTAACTAAACAACATATTCATTCTGCAATTGCATTGATGAAAGTAACATCAATTTTGTTTTGTGGCATTGTAACTATTCCAATTATTGTTGTATTATCGTATTTAGGATGGTGGTTACATGCTTAAGGCGATAAGTTCAGTATTTTCATTTTTAACAATAATTCCAACAAATAACTCTAGTCTTGAAACTATTGCAAAATACATGTACTTATTCCCAGTAATTGGTCTAGTAATTGGCGGATTAGTTGGAGGTTTTGGTTATGGATTATCCATGCTTGATATTGATCCTCTTATTGTTAGTCTACTAGTTGTTACATCTCTGGCAATCATTACTGGAATTCATCATACTGATGGTCTGGCTGACTTTGCGGATGGCTTGATGCTTAGAGGAACAAAAGAGAAAAAACTTCAAGCTATGAAGGATGTTCAAACAGGTTCAGCTGGAATTGTTTCTATTGTTTTGTATATTGTTGCATTAATTATTGCATTATCATTAGATACTGCACTTGGATTGTTCAAAGCAATTCTACTTGGTGAAGTTTTAGCGAAATTCTCAATGGTTTTGATGGCAAGTATTGGACAATCAGCTGCATTAGGTTCAAATTCTCCATTTGTACAACTTGCTAAAGATAAACGAAAATTACTTGTTGCTGGTGCTATTACGCTTGTTCCACTTGTAGTACTTGCAGGTTCACTTGGAATGGTAATGTTTGCAGGAGCAATAGCAATGACGCTATTTCTTACAGGAATTGCAAATAGAAGCTTTGGAGGAATAACTGGGGATGTGTTGGGTGCCACTAATGAGCTTACAAGACTATCATCGATTTTGATCTTTGTTTCATTATGATAGCATTAGTAATGGCTGGCGGTAAAGGAACCCGCATGAATTCTGATTCAGAAAAACTCCTTCTTAATTATAAAAAACCTGTGATACTACACGTCATCGACGCTCTCAAAGATTCAAAATGTTTTGAAAAAATCATTGCTATTACCAGCCCAAACTCTCCAAAAACTCAAGAGCTTTTAGAAGAATCAGGAATTGAGATCATAAAGACTACTGGTAAAGACTATGTTCAGGATCTTAATTCAGTACTCAGTTCAATTGATAATGATGTACTTGTAACTTCAGGGGATTTGCCATTCCTTGACGAGGATATCCTAAAACAGATTGTGGCCAAGTACAATATTGAAAAAATTTGGACAAGTTTTGTAGTGACAAAAGGATTTCTAGAATCTCTAGGTTTATCATCAGAATTTGAAATCACTGTTGATAATAACTCATGTATACTAACAGGCATTTCACTTGTAGATACTAAAAAAATCAATAGTTTCGATGCAATAAAGGAAAATTATGAAGTTCTAGACGATAAAAGAATTGCATTTAATCTAAACACAGTAAGTGATTATGAAAAACTAGAATTTTACTGATATTTCATTTTAGGAGATAATTTTCCCTCCTGAGGAATATCTATTCCATGAACAAGTTTTTTGTGCCGATTTAAAAATCCCTTACTTTTGAATGTCAAATTACAATATTCACACTGAAGTTGTCTTTTCATTTGTAAGTCCAACAATAGTGTAGTGCACATGATACAATACCAATTGTATGTTGTTCATTGACACACATTCACAGTGTTTGTAGTCTGATAACAGACAATCTATTAGATAGAATCATAAGATTTACTATAACTATGGAATCTAGGACTCAAATTTCTTTAGTAAAGAAAAATCCTCTATGCTCAAAACTTATGATTGGATTAATGGTCGGCCAAGCTGTAATTATTGCTAGTCCATTTTTACTCTCATAGTATAGATTATGAAAAAAATTATTCAGCGCTTCCTGAAACTTTACCAGCAATTTTAGCAATAGCGCCAGTTGGCTCTGCAATAGTATTTCCACAAGAATTACAAGTTACTGGAGTTGATGCATGTGAATATACTACTTGTGTTTCACCACATTCTCTACAATCAATCTTTTGAAACTTGCTTGCAGGTTTTGGAATCTCGATATGTTCTTTTTTCATACTGCTACCAACTCAAACTTTTTAACTCTTATTCCATATGTGTTGAACTTTTTCTTGCATTCAGGACAAGTTAGAATTCTTGTAAATTTCTTTGTAACTTTGGCTGGTTTTGCAAGTTTTGGGAATTTTTGGCCACCATATCCATGTTTACGTTCAGCGTGTCTTCTTTCACCTCTAGCAGAACCTCTACGTTTTCCAGGCTTGTAAATTGAGACCTTTTGCGTTGTGTGTTTTTTGCATTTTGGACAATATCGCCTGATCTCTTTAGGGTAATTCATATGAAAGCAAACCTCATTTTCGGTAATTTAAGCATTGAATCTATAATTAGGCGCATAAATATTTGGACTCTGTGAGTGATTTATCAAAATCCATCTCATCTCTTAATGCAGTTGCAATGGGTGATAAAAAAGCAGAACTGATTTTAAAAAACTGTTCTTTAGTTAATGTATACACAAGAGAAATTATTCCTCAAACCCAAATTGCAATAATTAAAGATAGAATTGCACTAGTAGGACCTGACGCATCACATGCTACGGGTTCTAACACAACTATAATTAATTTAGAAGAAAAATACGTAACTCCTGGCTTTGCAGATCCTCACATTCACATAGATCAGTTTGTAATGCCTTTAGAACTTGCAAAAAAATCACTACTATGTGGTGTTACTTCTCTTTTCTCCGATCCCATAGATATTGTCAGCGTATGTGGATATCAAGGATTTAGAGAGTTTGTAAGGCAAACAGAATCTTTGCCGATTAGAATTTTTCATGTTGTACCTGGTGGTCTACCAGTTGATAGAAAATTTAGCCACTCAAAGACACTTAGTCTTTCACAAGAAAAATCAGCAGTTAAACTTGAAAATGTATTAGGGTTAGGAGAGGTTTTTTCTTGGACCAAAGTTACAGGGCGAGATACAAAAACAATGAGATCATTATCTGCAATGCTAGAATCTAACTGTGTCATCAATGGTCATACAGCCGGCGCATCAGGAAAAAAACTTCAAGCATATATTTCATCAGGAATTTTATCTTGCCATGAACCAATAAATTTTGAACAAGTACTAGAAAGACTACGACTTGGCATGTGGATTATGATTAGAGAAGGATCAATAAGAAGAGATCTCAAAGAAATTATTTCTAGTGTTATGTCTCATGGAACATA
>CAWTZF010000036.1:0-18196 GCA_963920015.1 uncultured Nitrosopumilaceae archaeon
AAGGAATTACAAGACAAATTGAGAGTAGAAAAACAAAGAGAGGAACATTTCACACAAACCTTAGAACTTGCCAAGAAAGGCGAAACAATGGGAGCCTCTGTTTAACTCTCTAACTCATTTTTTATGATCTTTATCGAGTAATTGATTAATTACATCATCATAAGTTACATCTTGGCCTGTTTTAGCTTCAATAGATCCCCTTTTCTTGCGTAACTTAATCAAGGTCTTTGCATCGATCTGTATGGTTGTTCTGCCCAATTTCCTATTCTATGTCGAACATAGTAGTATAAAATAAGCACGAAAAAGAGTATAAACACAAGGATAAATTAACATTTAAATCCGTAATCAAAAGCACTTGTCGAGGGTCACAATATCCACTAAAAAAGCTCAATATGCACACAAAAACGGTAAGCTGATCTTCGATGATGGCACCGTTCTTGAAGGTATGGGTTTTGGTTATTCTACTACTGTTTTTGGTGAAGTCGTATTCAATACTGGAATGGTTGGTTATACTGAGACTCTGACTGATCCTTCATACAGCGGCCAAATTCTGACTCTGACATATCCGCTTGTTGGAAATTATGGGGTTCCAGATCCCACTCAAAAAGACGAGGACGGTATATCAAAATACTTAGAATCCGATAAAATCCAAGTTCGTGGCTTGATAGTTCATGAGCTATCCCTGACTGCAAGTCATTGGAATCTGTCTATGACTTTAGATGAATGGCTATACAATGAGAAAATTCCTGGCATCTCTGGAATTGATACCCGTGCTCTTACCAAAAAACTTAGAACAAGTGGTGTTATGATGGGAGCACTTGTAGTTTCTGAAAATGAAATTAACGAAGAAGAAGTAAAAAAACAACTTGCTTCGGCGCCACATTATAATTCTGAAAAATTCATGGATATTGTTTCAACAAAAGAAGAACATGTTTTTGGTAAAGAAAAAAATTCTGTTGTACTAGTTGATACTGGAACAAAAAATGCAATTTTACGAAATATCCGTGATATAGGATACAAAGCAATCCAATTGCCTTGGGACACTCCAATTGAAAAAATTCTTTCGTACAAACCAAAAGGCGTCATAATTAGTAATGGACCCGGCGACCCACAAAACTGTCCAGAAACAATTCAAACTGCAAAATCTTTGATAGAAAAAAACATTCCAACTTTGGGTATATGTCTTGGTGCACAAATTATTGGCCTTGCAGGCAAAGCTACAACCTACAAACTAAAGTATGGGCATCGTGGTCAAAACAAACCCTGTGTTAATTTAGATAATAATCAAGTCTATGTAACAAGCCAGAATCATGGTTACTGCATTGATCCTGATTCACTAAAAGATTCAGAATTTGATTTATGGTTTAAAAACGCAGATGACAAAACTGTCGAAGGAATAAAGCATAAAAAACAAAAATGTATTGCAGTGCAATTTCATCCAGAAGCTTCACCTGGACCTTATGATTGTAAATTCGTATTCGAAGAGCTGAAAAATCTTATGGAGGAGGGAACATCTGCCAAAAAATGAGTCGCTGAAAAAAATTCTAATTCTTGGTAGTGGGGCAATAAAAATCGGAGAAGCCGGCGAAAGTCGCTAAAACGACCGTCAATTTGACTACTCCGGAAGCCAATGCCTCAAAGCACTTCGAGAAGACGGACTGAAAAGTATCCTCATAAATCCAAATATTGCTACAATTCAGACTGATACAAGATTTGCTGACCAAGTGTATCTGTTACCTATTATTCCTCAATACGTTGAATCAATAATCGAAGCAGAACAACCTGATGGTTTAATGCTGGCGTATGGCGGGCAAACGGCCCTAAATTGTGGCATTAAATTAGATGGACTGGGAATTCTCAAAAAATATGGAATTCACATACTTGGAACTCAAATAGACGGAATAAAGAAAACTGAAGATAGGCAACTCTTCAAAGATTCGATGAAACAATGTGGAATTCCAATGCTAAAGAGTAAGACAGTTACCATCTTTGAAGACGCAAAAAAGGTTGCCGAAGAATTAGGATACCCTGTAATCATTCGAGTAGCATATACTCTTGGTGGCAAAGGCGGCGGTGTTGCATTCAATGAGATTGAACTTCACGAAATTGTTGAGAGGGGAATAACTGCGAGTATTATTGGGCAAGTTCTTATTGAAGAATATGTCGGACACTGGAAACAAATCGAATATGAAGTGATGCGGGATTACTCTGGTAACAGCGTTGCTGTTTGTAACATGGAAAATGTACTTTCAATGAAAGTGCATACTGGTGATAACATTGTGGTAGCTCCTTCACAAACAATTGATAACCACGAATATCACATGTTACGTTCAGCATCACTCCGTGCGACAAAACATGTTGGTATAGTTGGCGAATGCAATATTCAATTTGCACTTGATCCTAATTCTGATGAATATGTTGCCATTGAAGTAAATCCACGTCTTTCTCGTTCTTCTGCTCTTGCAAGTAAGGCAACAGGATATCCACTTGCATACATGTCTGCAAAAATTGGATTAGGATACACTCTACCCGAATTAGTTAATCATATTACAAAATCCACTACTGCATGCTTTGAGCCTTCGCTTGATTACATTGTATGTAAACATCCTCGATGGGATTTTGGAAAGTTTGAACTTGTTAATAGAAAACTTGGCCCAACTATGAAATCTGTTGGTGAAGTAATGGCAATAGGAAGATCATTTGAAGAATCACTTCAAAAATCAGTTAGGATGTTAGATATTGGAAATGATGGTCTTGTTCTAAATCGTCTTAATGGAAAGACTTACGACGAAGAAGATATTGAAAATCATCTATCCAATCCTGATGATTTAATTTTGTATTATGTTGCTGCGGCCCTCAAAAAAGGAATCTCAGTTGAGAAAATATACAAACTGTCTTCAATTGATCCTTGGTTTATAGAAAAAATCAAAAATATTGTAGATATTGAGAAAAACCTAAAAGAAAAAGAACTCGAACCAAATCTTTTACGAGAAGCAAAAAGATTAGGGTTCTCTGATAAACAAATTGCCCGTGCAAAGCAAAAAGAGCCGTCTGAAATTAGGCAAATACGAAAAGATGCAGGAATAATTCCATGCGTAAAACAAATTGATACACTAGCTGCAGAATGGCCTGCAAAAACAAACTATCTGTACATGACATATGGTGGCAATAAAAATGACATTGAGGTTACTCAAGATGAAAAAGGAATAGTGGTTCTTGGCGCGGGTCCATACCGAATAGGAAGTAGTGTGGAATTTGATTGGGGTACAGTTAACATGGTTTGGGGTCTTCAAGAACAAGGAGAAAAGAATGTTAGTGTTGTAAATTGTAATCCTGAAACTGTTTCTACTGACTATGATATATGTAGCAGACTATATTTTGAAGAGATAACACTAGAAAGGATTTTAGACATTTCAGAATTTGAGAATCCTAAGGGCATCATTACTTGTGTTGGTGGTCAAACTGCAAACAACTTAACTCTTGGATTGGCAAACAATAACCTCAAGATTCTTGGCACTAGTGCAGAAGACGTAGACCGAGCAGAGGATCGCTCAAAGTTTAGCAGTGTCTTAGATGAGCTACACATTAGGCAACCACTATGGCAAGCATTTTCTAACATTAATGAAGGAAAAAGATTTGCACAAGAAGTTGGTTATCCAGTTATCGTTAGGCCATCTTACGTACTAAGTGGTGCCGCAATGAAAGTTGTATGGTCTCAAAATGAACTAAAGTTATTTGTAAAAGATGCAACTACAGTCTCGCCTGATCATCCAGTAGTTATTTCAAAATTCATGCTAAACTCCCTTGAGGTAGATGTAGATGGAGTTTGTGATGGAAAAAATGTTATCATTGGGGCCATTGTAGAACACATTGATAGTGCTGGTGTTCACTCTGGCGATGCAATGATGTGTATCCCACCATGGAGATTAAACAATCAGATGATTGAAACTATAACTGATTATACAAATAAGATTGCAACATCATTTAATGTTAAGGGACCATTTAACTTACAATTTCTTATACATGATGGACAAGTTTATGTTATTGAATTAAACATTAGAGCATCTCGTTCGATGCCCTTTGTTTCTAAACTAGTCAAAACAAATCTAATCAGCTTAGCTTCTAGAGCAATTTTGGGAAAAGAGTTACCAGCAATTCCTCATGATAAATGGAAGAAGATTCATAATTACGGAATTAAAGTACCGCAATTTTCTTTCATGCAGCTTGAGGGGGCTGATATTGTACTAGGAGTTGAAATGCAGTCTACTGGAGAGGCTGCTTGCTTTGGAACTAGCTTTTATGATGCACTAGCGAAGGCACTTACTTCAGTTGGGTATAATCTTCCCAAATCCGGCACTGCTCTAATTACAATTGGTGGTCAAGAAAACAAAGAAAAAATGTTGCAGTCTGTCTCAAAATTAAAACAACTAGGTTTTGAAATTCTTGCAACAGAGCATACTGCTGAATTCTTTAAAGAAAAACTAGGAGAAATTCAAATTGTTCATAAGATTAGTGAGCCCGAAAGAAAACCAAACATTACTGATTTACTTTATGAGCGGAAAATCGATTTCATAATCAACATCCCAAGCACTTCTACACTTGAAAAATACGTAGGAATGCTTTATGATGAATATCAAATTCGACGAAAATCACTAGAGCTAGGAATACCTGTTCTCACTACTATAGAATTAGCAGATTCTTTTGTTAAAACACTTGAATGGTTACAAAAGAATGAAACTACAAAGAATCCATTAGAGCCTTATGATAAAATTAATTAATTTTTGAACAACTGTTAACATCATTTAATGAACGTAAAAGATTCACATTTTATCCAAACTGAAAATTTATTTATATTTTTTTAAAATTTTAAACAAATTATTAAAAAATTCTACTAATGTTTTAAAGATGATTTGGTTAATAACATATCATGAATCATGATTTCAAAATCTTTGGTTTGTGCAGATGTAGGTAGAATGGCAACAGCTTATGTTTTAATAAACTGTGAATTGGGTTCGGAGGAGTCTATCATAGAACATCTAAAGGGAATTGAAGGAGTTAAAGAAGTTCATGGCACATTTGGTGCATACGATGTTTTGGCAAAAATTGAATCTGACGCAGTTGAAAAACTCCGTGAGACAATAACATGGAAGATCAGAAAAATTGATAAGATTCGCTCAACGCTAACGTTAATGGGAATTGAAGGTCAGGAGTAATTAGTACGTGGCAAAAGCGTATGTCCTCATTAACTGTAAAACAGGTTATGAGAATTCAATAATTAAGAAACTCATTAAAATTCCTGAAGTAAAAGAAGTTGAAGGTGTTCTTGGTGATTATGACATTTTTGTTAAACTAGAATCATATTCTGAAGCAGATTTGGAGAATATTATCATTAGACAAGTTCGTAAAATTCCAAACATGCTTTCCACAAACTCATTTCATCAAATACCTTCCCAATGAGGAAAGTATACACCACTAATGAAAACTGTCTCAAAGTTTTTGTGTGACTATTATTCTATTACTATATGGAACATGAAAAGCTGTTAAACAGAATTATGGAACTTGATGAAAATATTCGATTTGTTGGAATCTGTGATATGGAAGGACATCTTGAACTCAAAAAACAACGTGAGGGAATTGAGATTTTACTCAGTCCTGATGAAACCCAAGATACTCTGCTACATGCCGTAAGTTCTTGGAAATCTAGAATGAAACACTATGACAAAACAGGCAAGGGTCTATACACTCTAGCAGTCTATGAAAAACTTAGAAGAGTTACTATACCTCTTCCAGATAATTATTTGCTCTTGGTAACAATTGGAAAAGAAGGCGGTCAAAAACAAATAGTTGATATGATTCTAAGCTGGATATATGGGGATTTTACCGAATATTAACACCCAAATTTTTTCCTCGATGTATTAATTAATCATAAAACATGATTTATCATTGACTCGTTTCCAATAAAACTGCCGTCCAATGTAATAATTTTTCCTGAAGAAAACTCCTTTATTTTTTTTATAATGGGTGAAATAGATTTTTTGTAATATTTTTTGTGAGTTGCATAAAAGTATTTGTTAAACGAAGGAACAATTGTTAATTCTATATCTCCTGATTCAGATGGAAAAATTCTTTGCTTTTCAGTTTTTATTGATACCCAAACACGTTGCCCATTAAGTACTGATTCTTCAAGAAAAAATACTGGATGAATATGACCCATAATGATTTTATCTACATGTGCAAAATTTTCCGAAGGCATTGTATGTCCATGAGTTAATAATACATTTTCTATCACAATTCCAGTTGATGAAACAAGTGTAATTCCCGCAGGAACTAATTTTTGAATATTTGCATCATGATTTCCTGGAACTAAAATTGTGTCAACTAAGCTTTTCATCTTATCAAAAAATAAAGGAATTTCACTCCATTCATTTTTTGAGATGGATTTGATACTTGATTTTACATCTCCCAAAAGAATTAACGAATCCGGATTTGTTAAATTAATAATTTCTTCCATCTCTGAAATTGTTTCATTTATGGTTGTATTTTTTCCAACAAAAATTTCATTTGCAGCAAGATTACTTTCAAAACTAATATGTAAATCAGTTACAATTAGATTCTTTTTTTCTCCTTCTAGTATAAGGGCGGGTTTAGAAGGAACTATTCTTGTTGTAACCATCAAAAATATACAATAGGTTCAAAATTAAATTCTTGTGACAAAGGACAATAAAAAAATCCAAAGTACAATTTCAGAAAAACGAGTTAAATTACATCTTTTTGAACCCAGTAATCGAAAAATTTGGACTATTGTAGGTAGGGGAAACGAGTATTGGCTTGATCCAGATATGCAATACTGCTCTTGCCCTGGATTTTATTTTGGGAATATATCTGGAAAACAAGAATGCTATCACTTAAAATCAGTCAAAATCGCTGAAAAAGAAAACCAAGTAGAGGTTATCAAATTTTCTGATGATGAATACTCTGATTTTATGTCTGGACTGATATCTGATCTATGAGAATTTAAATCAAAATAAGACCAAGTGTTATATTTACCATCTAAAATTCTGAAAAACAGTTGGATTCAAAAAAACAAGATCTTATAAAAATTGCCGAAAAAATCATTAACGCAAATCCAAAAATGCGTTTTGTAGGCATTATTGATCTAAAAGGTAACATAGTTGAGGGTATTATGAAAAAAGGAAAGACTTCTCTAAATTCTCAAAAAGAAGAAGAACATTTTTGTAAACAAGTTGCTCAAAGACGAAAACTTCGAAATGAGTTTGATAGAAGTCTAGGCAAAGTCCGATATGTTCATGTTGAAAGAGAAAGGGTAACTCAATTGGTGGTCTATACAAAAAAACATACAATTTTTGTGACTGTTGAACCTGAAATGAGTGTAACAAAAAAAGTTCAACTGGTCAATTCAATTAAGAAAATTACTTCAAAAATTTAAAAAAATATATTACAAGCTCTTAAAAGTTCAAATGCTTGGTTTTAATCATGGATGATTCTGTTTATAACTCTCAAATTGAAAAAATCGCTTCATTGATCACTGAAGATAATCTGTCCATTGATGAACAAGACCCAAAAAAGTTAGAAAAATATCGTGATTTTGCAAAAACAAATTTCAACTTGACTGATGAATCTGCATTACAATTAGTGTATGAGGCTTTATTGTATTTGAAAATAAAAAATAGTGAAAATATTGATCCACTTCAAGAAGGTGACAAATTTGGAGCAGGATTTAGCTGACTTATTCTAATGGTATTGTGAACAAATCATCTTTTGAAACTCCTTTCCACAAACCAACCACTCCTTCTGGTTCTACCTCAACAACTTTGGTGATTTTTTGTATCTTAATATGATCTGGATTTGGTGGCATCCATAACATGGCCATGTAATCGCCCTCTGTTCCTACCTTATTTGGGAGAGCTATCACGATTTTATCTTGTGAGAAGCCTTTTGCTACTAGTATCTTGATTGCCTTTTCTTGCAAATCCATTTGACCGTGAGTAAAAAGATACACGTCTTTTTGAGAGTCAATTTCAGACATAGTTTTTCTCATTCAACTAAATTTATCAACCTTTGGAAAGTGTTCGCACGATCTATTCCAAAAACGGTTAAATTAGTTAGATGAAATTGCGATTTATGAAGATCTTTACAGTTGGTAGCAGGTCATTTGTTACCAGTTTTCAACTAGCTGGCGTTCCTGGAATAATTTCTGAAACTCCAGAAAAAGCATTAGAAGAAATAAAAAAACTAACTGATGATTCTGATGTTGGTCTTGTACTTGTTAGCGATGACATATCAGAACCAATTAATGACCAACTAACTGAATTAAGAACTAAAAAGTCTACACTAGTTTTTGCATTACCTTCAACCGGCAGTGAAAAACATGACGTTGATTACAGAGTAATGCTCAAAAAAATCCTAGGAGTTTAGCTTTTTTAAATTTTATTTATTTTGTTACATACTCCATAAAAACAAAAATGCTGTAATTAATCCAATAAGAATTGTTCCTTCAACTATGGCTAATGTTAAATTCTGATTTTTTACTAATTTAGTATTTTTTGAATATCCATCATGAATCCCTCTCTTCTCTAATTCATTTTTTTCCAAGTTCAAATATTCTTGAAACTTTTTTAGTAAATGTGTCTCATCTTCAAATTTTTCATCTACTTCATGTTCAAAGTCTTTATCTTCCCATCTGGCCATCTGATTATTCCTAAGAGTTTTAGAATAATAACAGCGACATGTTCGTCTTACTCACAATGTTGAAAAAAAATAAACAATATTTAGAATTTCTTTAATGTACTTATAATCAACAGTCATGAGTTTTTACATGAAGGCAGCCTTTGTAAAAGATACTGCAACGATCTCCGTTGATGAGGTAGAAAACCCCGCTTTAGGACTTGGTGATATACTAGTCCAAATGCAATCATGTGGAATTTGTGGTTCTGATTTGGAGAAAGTTTTTGGTAAATACGGTCAACCCTCCATGAAACTTGGTCATGAACCTGCAGGAATTGTAAAAGAAGTTGGCTCTAATGTTACTGAATTCAAAAAAGGTGATAGAGTATTTACTCATCATCATGTTCCATGTTATTCATGTCATTTTTGTAACCATGGTAATGAAACTATGTGTACAAAATATTATGAAACGAATTTGTCCCCATGCGGATTGGCCGAAGAATATCTTGTACCTGAATGGAACGTAAGTCATGGCGGTGTTCTAAAACTACCTGATTCAATGAGTTTTGATGAAGCAGCTATGATTGAACCACTTGCCTGTTGTGTTAGATCATGGAAAAAAATTCCATATCAAAACGGTGATTCTATAGCAATTTTAGGAGTTGGACCAACTGGAATAATGCATGTAATGTTAGCTACTGCTAAAGGATTAGATAAAATTTTTTGTTTAGATGTAAATGAATTCCGATTAGAATTTGTAAAACAATTCAATATTACACAAGTAATGCTTTCTACTGATCCTAATAGACAAAAGAAAATATTTGATGAAACTTCTAACAGGGGAGTGGATGTAGTAATTGTTGCAACCGGCAGTCTTAAGGCGTTAGAAGATGCAATAAACTTAGTTCGAAAAGGTGGAACAATTATGATGTTTGGTGTACCATCAAAAGGAGCACAAATCCCACTTGATATGAGTGTGGTTTACTCTAAAGAAATAACACTTGTTACAAGTTATGCAGCATCTGATAACGACACTAAAGTTGCTCTTAGTTTAATTAACAAGGGCACTGTTGATGTAAAAAAACTGATCACACACAAATATCCAATCAGCGAAACTCAGAAGGCCTTTGATCATGCCCACAAAGGCTCAGACTCGATGAAAATAATAATAACAAAATGAGAAAGGCTTAAGAGAGGCGTTTCGTCATTTTCAAAAACGAAGTAAAATGGATTGGGGATTACAAAATAGAATCTCAAGAATCATCAAACCACAAGATAATCATGCTCTGATGTTAGCAGTTGATCATGGTTACTTTTTAGGTCCTACGGAAAAGTTAGAAAATGCCAAAAAAACAATTGCGCCCCTACTCGAATATTGTGATTCCTTAATGCTCACACGAGGAGTTCAACGAACTTCTGTTGATGCTAGTTATCCAATTCCAATAGTATTGCGTGTTTCAGGCGGTTCTAGTATTATTGGAGATGATTTATCCCAAGAAGAAATTACTGTTAGTATTAAAGATGCAATTCGATTAAACGCAAGTGCCCTTGCTATGTCGATTTTTGTAGGCTCAAAATATGAAAACCAAACAATTGTTAACTTGGGAAAACTTGTAAATGAAGCCGAAGAATATGGTATTCCAGTTCTAGCAGTTACTGCTGTAGGAAAAGAATTAGGTAAAGATGAAAGATATCTTTCACTAGCATGTCGAATTGCTGCCGAACAAGGTGCACATATTGTAAAAACATACTATTGCGACAACTTTGAAAAAGTTGTTGATTCTTGCCCTGCTCCAATAATTATTGCTGGAGGAAAAAAGATCCCAGAGCGTGAAGCATTACAATTAACTTACAATGCCATTAAAGCGGGTGCTGTTGGTGTTGATATGGGACGAAATATTTGGCAATCAGAAAATCCAGTTCCAATGATTAAATCAGTACGTTCTATAGTACATGAAGATTCTAATGTTGATCAAGCGTATAGCATGTTCCAAAAATTATGTAAAGAATCTCCATAGGAAAAACTTCAATCTGATGAACCACCTTCAAAGAAACAAAAATCAAAAAACCTAATCAAAATAAACTAAAACCACAGAAGAAATAAAACTACCTTCTAATCATTTTTCCGAAATTTTTGATAAATGAATATGGACTATTTTCCACACTGGTTTCTTTACTAAAACGAAAGTGGCTCTTCCATTGATAATTATAAGCTCTCCTGTGAATGCTTTGTTATTGACCAGCATTCCTTTTTGCATCAATTCAAATGCAACTACTGCAGTATCTCCAAAAATGCTTATCTTTGGATGTTTAATTTCATACTCATAATCTGAAATACTTACAAATCTTAATTCTTCTAGCACTAAAGTAGCAGCATAATCTTTTAGATCATAAGGAGGCACATCACTAAAACTAGAAAAACTAGAATCATCTAGCTGTATTTCTCTGAGTGAAGCTAGATTTTTGCTTTTTCCAATTTCAAAAAATTTTTCTACTATTTTGATAATTTCTTCGTTTTCTGACAAGACCTTCATTGCTTGTTAATTCAAGGTAAGTTTTCTGTGTTTCTAAATGGCAATTTCTTATGACCAATAATACTTGTTTGAATGATTTTTGTGGGATAATCTTTATTAGTTATCATCTGGCGTCAATTAATGAATAAAATGAATTTAGATAGTGTCTCCGACAATTTTGGCAATGTATTGCTGGTCGGTCTGATACTGTAAAGTGTTTATCAGAATTTAACACTTAAAATTATGGAGATTAAGTTTGGTGAATAATATGGAATCTATGTCAGGTTCAAAAGCATTGATGGAAGCGTTGAAAAAAGAAGGCGTTAAGCAAGTCTTCGGCATACCGGGAGGTGCAAACCTTCCAATGTATGACGAATTATACAAAAGTGATATTCGTCATATTTTGGTACGACATGAGCAATCAGCAGCTCATATGGCAGATGGATTTGGAAGAGTGAGTAGAAAAGCTGGTGTTTGTTTTGCAACATCTGGTCCTGGATCAACTAACATTCTTACTGGACTTGCTACTGCACAAGCTGATTCAGCACCAATGATAGCTGTAACTGGTCAAGTACCCGTAAAAATGATTGGCCGAGACGCATTTCAAGAAAGTGATATCATTGGAATGGCAAATCCCGTAGTGAAATATCATTTTCAACCACATGATGCAAAAGAAATTCCTGAAATTGTAAGAAAGGGATTCTACATTGCTGAAACAGGAAGGCCTGGACCCGTTTTACTTGACATTCCAAAAGATGTTCAACAAAATGAAGCTGAAATGACGTTTCCAGAAGAATTTAAGATTAGAGGTTATCATCCATGGACAGATCCTGACATAACTAAAATTGAACGAGCCATCGAAATGTTACTTAATTCCGAAAAACCAATAATTTTAGCTGGTGGAGGAACTATAATTTCATCAACATTTGCTGAATTACAAGCAATTGCAGAAATGTTAATGATTCCAGTGGTTACTACTTTCAAAGGAAAAGGAGCATTTCCAGAGAATCATCCTTTATCGTTAGGACCAATTGGTATGCACGGTCATGCAGAAGCCAACAAATTGATGACTGAAGCCGATTGTGTTTTAGCAATTGGAACTAGATTTTCTGACCGTTCAGTTGGAACCTTTGAAGAATTTGAAAAACGTTTGAAGATTATTCACATGGATGTGGATCCAGCAGAGATTGGCAAAAATCAAACAGCACAAATTGCTGTAGTTGGAGATCTTCAAGCTTCACTTAGAATTATGGTAAAAATGTTAATGCAAAAAGCCATCAAAAAAGATGAGAATAACAAATGGCTTCAACATGTAAAGGAAGTTAAAGAATATTGGAAAGAAAATTTGAAACTTCATCCAGGAGAAATGACCGCAGCAAAAATTCTAAGAAAATTACGTGAAGTACTTCCAAATGAGTCTATAGTAACCACAGAAGTAGGTCAACACCAAATGTGGGCTTCGTTATTCTTTGATGTAATTCAACCTGGAACTTTCTTTAGCTCAACAGGATTGGGTACAATGGGCTGGGGATTCCCAGCTGCGATTGGAGCTAAAGTAGCAAAACCAGACGTTCCTGTAATTGACATTGCAGGAGATGGCAGCTTTAACATGACAGAAAACTCATTAGCTACTTCAGTACTTGAGGACATTCCTGTAATCGTATTTCTCGTAAACAACTTTTCACTTGGAATGGTAGCTCAATGGCAAAGAACATTCTACAATAAACGAATGATTGGCGTTGATCAAAAAAATTGCCCAGATTATGTAAAACTTGCTGAATCCTATGGAGCTCAAGGTATCCGAGCACAATCACTTGATGAACTTGAAAAGGCAATTAAAGTTGGTCTAAAAAGCGATGTTGCCACTGTAATTGATATTCCAATTGACCCCGAAGAAGATGTATTACCATTTGTAGCCCCCGGAACTCCTCTAAAGGATATGATATTACCGTCGTGAGAAAAATGTGGGCAATACTATCTATCCTAGTTGAAAACAAGACTGGAATTTTATTCAAGGTAACACATCTTTTCAGGTCAAGGAACTTTAATATCGACAGTATATCCGTAGGCGTTACTACCAATCCTGAATTTTCAAGAATGACTATAACTACATTTGGTGATGAAAAACAAATTCAGCAGATTGTAAAACAACTTGATAAGATGATTGATACTGTAGAGGTAAAGCAATTAGATGAACATAAAACGGTGTATAGGGAGTTGATTATTTTTAAGATTAAACTTACTAGTGCAAGTGATAGCATGGAAATCAACAAGTTAGCAAATGCTTATGGTGCAAAAGTTCATGATGTTAGAAAAGATTCTCTCATGGTTGAATTAACTGCAACACCAGATCAAATTAAGGCATTTGAAGAATTAGCAAAACCATTTGGAATAATAGACACTGCTAGAACTGGAATAGCTGCATTACAAAGGAGTAGCCCATGAAAATAAGAATTTTTGATACCACATTAAGAGATGGAGAACAAACTCCTGGCGTATCATTATCTCCAGAACAAAAACTTACCATCGCAAAAAGACTTGATGAGTTAGGTGTTGATGCAATTGAAGCAGGATTTCCTGTAATATCTGATGGTGAGCGTAAAGGAATCAAAATGATTAACGATGCAAACTTGAATGCTGAAATTTGTGGATTATCTAGAGCTGACAAAAAAGATATTGATGCTGTAATAGATACTGGATTAAATTATACCCATATTTTTATTGCAACTTCTGATATTCACTTGGAACATAAACTCAAACTAAGTAGAGATGAAGCCCTTGCTAAAGCCATCGAAGCAGTAGAATATGGAAAATCTCATGGACTTCAAGTAGAATTTTCTGCTGAAGACGCAACACGAACTGATAGAGAATTCTTAAAAAAAGTATTTGGTGAAGTAGCAAATGCTGGTGCAGATAGAATTGATATTCCAGACACTGTTGGATATTCTACTCCACAATACATAGCAGAAATCACAAAAGATGCTATTGCTGTAACACAACTTCCAGTTAGTGTTCACTGTCATGATGACTTTGGATTAGCAGTAGCAAATGCAATTTCTGGAATTCAAGCAGGAGCATCATGTGCTCACGTAACAATTAATGGAATTGGAGAAAGAGCAGGAAATGCATCATTAGAGGAACTTGTAATGGCTTTACAATGCTTACAATTTGATGAGAAAACAGAAACTGGTATCAAAACAGAAAAGTTGTATGAAACATCTCGCTTTGTTTCAAAATTAATGGGAATACCTGTTCAGCCAAACAAGGCAATTGTTGGCGAAAATGCATTTGGTCATGAATCTGGAATCCATACTCACGGAATATTGTGTAACCCCTTAACCTATGAGCCAATTAGTCCTGAACTAGTGGGTAGAACCCGATGGTTTCAGGTAGGAAAGCATGCTGGTATTCATGGAATGAATGCAATGCTTGGAGAATATGGAATTAAACCTGATGATGAACAAGCAATACAGATTCTTGATAAAATCAAAGCATTAGGTGATCAAGGAAAACATGTTACAGATGTTGAGCTCTTATCAATTTCCAGTGAGGTAATGAAAGAACGTGGAATTAAAAGACTAGTACAACTTACAGGATTTTCTGTATCGACTGGAATAGGCACAATGCCTTATGCATTTGTAAAATTAAATATTGATGGAAAAGATTTTTCAGCAACAGACTATGGTGTTGGTCCAGTAGATGCATCATTAAATGCAATTCAAAAAGTAACAGGAGAATTTTCTGAAGTTAGAATCAAGGACTATGGACTAGCTTCAATCTCTGGTGGGTCAAACGCGTTGTGTGAAGTTACTATCAAAGTAGAAGATGCCAATGGAAACAAGGCTTCGGCAAAATCAATTGGTGAAGATATTGTCACTACTAGCGTTCAAGCAGTAATTGATGGAATTAACCGCATTATGCTCAAAAAGATGCTAAAAGAGAAAAAGGTAGGAAACTAATCTTTTAAAATTCCAAAAAGAATCATAGGAAGGAGAAAAATGTACAATATTTCATTAATAACAGGAGACGGAATAGGGCCCGAGATATCTGAATCTGCAATAACTATCTTAAATCAAATTAACGACAAACTTGACTTGAAATTCTCAATTAAAAAATTACAGGCAGGAGACACAGCTTTAGAAAAAACTGGGAAAGCATTACCCGATGAGACTGTAGAGTCAATCAAACGATCAGATGCTTGCTTAAAGGCTCCTGTTGGAGAAAGTGCAGCTGATGTAATTGTTGTATTGAGAAGAATGCTTGATCTTTATGCAAACATTCGACCTGCCAAGTCATATCCTCACACAGCTGCCTTACGGGATGATATCGACCTTGTTATCGTGCGTGAAAATACTGAGGATTTGTATACTGGCAAAGAATTTGAAGTCGATAACACTATGATAGCCTTGCGAATTATCTCAGAAGACGCTTCAAAAAGGATTGCAAAGTATGCCTTTGAAACTGCTATTCAAAGGAATCAAAAAAAGAAGGTTACATGCGTGCATAAATCCAATGTCATGCGTAAGACTGATGGTTTATTTGCTAAAGCATGTTCCGAAGTTGCCAAAAATTACTCTGACATTACATTTGAACAAATGTATGTAGATGCGTGTGCAATGAATCTAATTAGACAACCTGAATCATTTGATGTAATTGTCACAACTAACTTATTTGGAGATATTCTTTCTGATGAATCTTCACAAGTAGTTGGAGGATTAGGTATGGCACCAGCTGCTAACATAGGTGATAACTTTGCATTATTTGAACCAGTTCATGGTGCAGCATTTGATATTGCTGGAAAACAAATTGCAAATCCATCATCCTTCATACTCTCAATTAAGATGATGCTTGATTGGTTGGGCACTAAAAACAATGATCAAAAATGTTTTGATGTTGCAAAAAAGATAGAATCTGTAGTTTATGATGTTGTAAAAGATGGAATCAAAACCAAAGACATTGGTGGAGATAAAACAACCTCTGAATTTACAAATGAGATTGCAAACCGATTCTAGTCTTTTTAATTTCTGTTAACATCTGAAGTAGGTGGATTCAGAGACCAGAAAAATAATGCCAAACAAATAGGCATCATCATAAAAATTACGGTGTTAATCTGTCAGGGTCTCTTGGGTACAAAACCACCTCTCTGACATTATCGATGCCAATAAGGGTGGTAAGAAGTCTTTCTAGCCCCAATCCCCAGCCTGCATGAGGCGGCATTCCCCAATCAAATGCCTCTAAGTGGTCTGAAAATTGTGCAGGATCAAGGCCTTGTTCTTTTAATCTGTTCTTTAGAATCGCAGGATCGTGTAATCTAGTTCCTCCTGAAGATAGCTCAAGATAGCCATACTGGAGGTCGAATGATCTGGAAAGAGTTGGATCTTCATCTTTTTCACGAATGTAAAACGGTTTGAGCTTTAATGGCCAATCAGTTAAAAAGAAAAATCCTGGATGTTTCTCTCCAACAATCCTTAGATGTGCATCAAGCAAGTCATCACCAAACTCAATTTTTTCACCTGCAGCTTTTAGTTCATCTACTACTTGAGAGTAAGTAATTCTTTCAAATGGTGATGATGGAACTTTTATCTCACATCCAATAGATTCTTGCTCTTTTTTGCAATTCTCTGAAGTATATTTGTAGACTTCCATAACAAGTGCTTCTAAAATATCCATCACTTCAGTGTAATCCATAAAAGCAGCTTCAATGTCTACACTTGTAAATTCACTAAGATGTCTTCCAGTGTGTGACTTTTCAGCTCTATAAAATGAAGCAATTTCAAAAACTCGTTCTAATCCAATTGTCATTTGCTCTTTGTATAGTTGTGGACTCTGAGCTAAATACGCAGTTTTTCCAAAATATTCTAATGAAAATAAATTAGCACCCCCCTCACTAGCACTACCGATAATTTTTGGGGTATTGATCTCAATAAATTTTTTCTCAGTTAGAGTTTTTCGTAAAGATGCTAAAACATGATGCCTTAACTTAAATATTGATGCAGTTTTTTGATTTCTCAAATCTAATGCTCGTGAATTTAATCTATTGTCAATGTTACTTTCTAATCTTCCAGTAGGGTCTATTGGTAAAGGATGGATTGCTTTAGCTAATACTGTTATTTCATCGGCCTTAATTTCAAAATCAAAATCTTTTGCCTTTGTTTCTTGAACATCTCCTTTGACTGTAACCACACTTTGTCTGTTAATCTCTTCTAGTTTTTCATTCAAATCTCCTTTTACAATCACCTGAGTAATTCCAGTAACGTCTCTTAGGGTCAGAAAAGTCATTTTTCCTAACTTTCTTAGGTCTTCTACCCAGCCTCCGAGAGTAACATTTTGGCCAATCATATTTGATGTCAAATCTTCTATGTTGTGTGTTCTACCAAAACCCAAAATTCTTACCTCATTTACTCCTCAAACTCGATTTCGATATCAAGATTTCGCATGTTTTTAACAATTTGAATTACTTTATCGATATCTGTGGGAAATCTATTGCTTATATCCCTTAATGCAAAACAAAAATCTAGTAACTCAACAAAAGTGACTAACTATTTCCAATCAAAAAGTGATGAAACGTAAGAAATTCCTAGAATAACAGTTTGCCTAAAGTGTTAATGATTCTTTCTTAATGTAAATAATATTCCAAATCCAACTGCTGAAACAATTACTGGAATCATCCACGAAGCGGTAGTATAAGTGCCTGCAAGTAACAATGATGTTGTATCAATTGGAATTAATATTCCGCCAATTGGTGTCTGTGTAATTGTAATTACAGATACTGTATCATCACCTGCATTCGTAACATACATCCTTCCATTGGCTGAATCATAAGCAATTCCATTAGGACCACCTCCAACTGTTATGGTATCAGTTACAGTGTTAGATCAGGTAGAAATTACAGATACTGTATCATCAATACCATTTGCGACATACATCCTTCCATTGGCTGAATCATAAGCAATTCCATTAGGACCACCTCCAACTGTTATGGTATCAGTTACAGTGTT
>CAWTZF010000037.1:0-22362 GCA_963920015.1 uncultured Nitrosopumilaceae archaeon
TCTTCTCCGTCAATCAAGACAAAGAACACATCATCATCACCATTCAATTTAGTGTCTATTACAGCTCTTGGCAATATAATGGTCAACGTTCCATCGTCAGTGGCGGTAATTAAAATGATTAATGAATTTGCATCAAAGTCCTCTTGAATGCTATCGACAGTGCCACCAGTAATCTCATAACCTACTTGAAATCCTCCAACATCTACTGAAGGTCCCGTTGGTGGTGGTGTTGTTACGCCATCGCCTGATCCGCCAAAGCTAAATGTCGCTTCAGCTGTTCTAGATTGTGAACCATATTGTACAATTATGGTGTATTCTCCGCTAGATTTCCAAAGAGGGCCTCCAGCTGAAATTTGTGTACTAAACATTTTGTCATCTCCAACATCAAGCTGTGCAATGGTTATGATGTTGCCGTTTGGAGCAATAACCTTAAGTCCAATTGCTTGGCCTATAAGATCTCTAACTTCCCCTGATATTGTAATAGTGTCTCCCTCAGAGTAAGAAGGACTATCAGTTGTAACAACAATAGGTTCAACAATTTGTGCAAATGCTGGTGCTACTCCAATACTTGCAATTAAAATTGCAGATAAAGTAAGCACCATTATTTGAGATCTCATTGTGATTAGACTCGAATTAATATTATTTAAGGTTAAGAAAAATATTCTTGACAAAAACAAGGAATTTGCGTTTGGCCTCAGATTAGATATATATTAACCTCTCGGTGATTTTTTTTAGTTTGTGTTCACTCTATTCGGTTACAGCTAATGTTTTTGAGGTTTTGAGATATGGCATCTAAAAAAATCCCTGTTTTAGTTCCAGATCATGTTTATGTTCCAAAACATGAAATTTTGTCTAAAAAAGAAGCAGAAGACGTTTTAGAAAAATTCAATTGTAAACCGACAGAACTTCCATTGATTTTTTTTAATGATCCTGCAATTTTGGGACTAGGTGTAAAACCTGGTGATATGATAAAGATTACAAGAAAAAGTAGCACAGCTGGAGAATCTCTCTACTATAGATATGTGGTGGAAGTATAGTTGTTAGATTCTAAAAACAAACGCTGGCCAATAATTCAAGATATTCTCAAAAGAGAGGGAGTTGCTCGTCAACATCTAAATTCATTTGACGAATTTTTGGAACGAGGTTTACAAAGTATCATCAATGAAGTTCGCCAGATTGAAATCGAAAATGCAGAATACCCTTACAAAGTTCAGTTAGGAAAAGTAAAACTTCAACAACCTAGAATGATGGAACTTGATGGTTCTATCACACACATTGCTCCTGCAGAAGCACGTCTAAGAAAGGTATCTTATTCCGCCCCGGTAATGATGGAAGCTAGTGTTGTTGAAGATGGAAAAATTTTGGAAGCTAGATTTGTTCACATTGGTGATATTCCTGTTATGGTGCGTTCAAATGCCTGCATTCTCCATAATTTTACTTCTCAAAAACTAATTGAACATGGCGAAGATCCAAGTGATCCTGGAGGATACTTTATCATTAATGGTTCTGAAAGAGTAATTGTAGGACTGGAAGATCTATCTTACAACAAAATTATTGTTGATAGAGAAACCGTTGGTGGAAATCCCGTTTTTAAAGCTAAAGTGTATTCTTCAATTGTAGGTTATCGTGCAAAATTAGAACTCGTAATGAAAAATGACGGTCTGATTGTTGCAAGAATCCCTGGCTCTCCCGTGGATATCCCTGTAGTAACTTTGATGAGAGCTCTTGGTTTAGAATCTGATAAAGAAATTGCTGCTGCTGTTTCTTCTGTAGATGAAATACAGGATGAATTAGAAGCTTCTTTTGAAAAAACTGGAGATGTTCCCACATCAAAAGATGCAATTGTATACATCAGTAAAAGAATTGCTCCAGGTATGTTAGAAGAATTCCAAATTAAAAGAGCTGAAACCCTGTTAGATTGGGGGCTATTGCCACATTTAGGTAAACACACAGAAAATAGAAAAGAAAAATCTCAGTTCCTAGGTGAAGCTGCTTGCAAATTACTTGAACTAAAACTTGGTTGGGTTTATCCTGATGACAAAGACCATTATGGAAACAAAGTCATCAAGTTTGCTGGTCAAATGCTGGCAGATTTGTTTAGAACATCTTTCAGAAACTTGGTTAGAGATATGAAATATCAATTAGAAAGATCAGGACAAAAAAGAGGTATTAATGCAGTCGGTGCTGCAATTAGACCTGGTATTGTTTCTGATAAACTTAACAATGCTGTTGCCACTGGTAACTGGGGCAGAGGAAGAGTTGGCGTCACACAACTTCTTGACAGAACCAATTATCTATCAACAATCAGTCACTTAAGACGAATACAGTCTCCCCTAAGTCGTACTCAACCAAATTTTGAAGCTAGGGATTTACATGCAACCCATTTTGGCAGAATATGTCCAAGTGAAACTCCTGAAGGTTCAAACTGTGGTCTAGTGAAAAATCTTGCTCTTTCAGCAATTATATCAGTTAATGTATCTTCAGAAGAAATAATTGAGAAACTTTTTGATTTAGGCACAGTTCATTTTTCAGATGCCAAGGATGAATTAAGAGCAAGTGGTGCGAGAGTTTTTGTTGATGGAAGATTAATTGGATATTATAAAGATGGCGACTATTTAGCTGAATCACTCCGTGAGCTTAGACGAAATTCAAAAATTCATCCACATGTGGGGATTTCATTTTATAAATCTGATATTGAAGGAGCCACTAAACGACTCTATGTAAATTGTAATGCAGGTAGAGTTCTCAGACCTTTAATTATTGTTAAAGAAAATAAATCACTTCTTTCAAATGAGTTGCTAGATAAAGTTTCAAAGAAATTGCTTTCTTGGAATGATCTTTTGCGAATGGGTGTTATAGAATTAATAGATGCAAACGAAGAAGAAAACTGCTACATTGCCATAGACGAAAAAGATACCAAGAAACATACTCATTTAGAAATATTTCTTTCTGCAATTCTTGGAGCTGGTGCATCAATTATCCCATATCCAGAACATAACCAATCTCCACGAAATACATACGAATCAGCTATGGCAAAACAGAGTTTGGGATTTTCTACTCCTATGATGAATACCAGTACTTATGTTAGGCAGCATTTCATGCTTTATCCTCAAACCCCCATTGTTAATACAAAACCAATGGAATTGTTAGGCTTGGAAGAAAGGCCAGCCGGTCAAAACTGTATTGTTGCAGTTTTGCCATTTGATGGATACAACATTGAAGATGCAATTGTACTTAGTCAAGCATCAGTTGATAGAGGACTTGGCAGAACTTTCTTTTATAGAATTTATGATGCTGAGGCTAAACAATATCCAGGTGGCATGCGTGATAATTTCGAAATTCCAAACGCTGAGGATAATATTAGAGGTTACAAGGGTGAGAAAGCTTATCGTTTACTTGAAGACGATGGTGTGGTAGCAACAGAGTCCCAAGTTCTCGGTGGTGATATATTAATTGGAAAAACAAGTCCTCCAAGATTTATGGAAGAGTATAAAGAATTTGAATCAACTGGCCCTTACCGACGTGATACATCAATAGGTGTTAGACCAACTGAAACGGGCGTTGTCGACACTGTTGTTATGACTCAATCTAACGAAGGGGGAAAGATGTACAAGATACGAGTTAGAGATATGAGAATTCCAGAAATAGGTGATAAATTTGCCTCTCGACATGGACAAAAGGGCATTTTGGGAATCTTAGCTAAAAACGAAGATTTGCCCTATACTGCAGATGGAGTTGTTCCTGATGTTTTGATTAATCCACATGCATTTCCATCAAGAATGACTGTTGGAATGTTTATGGAATCAATTACAGGAAAAGCTGCAGCAATTCGTGGTAGAAAATTTGATGGTTCAGCTTTTGTTGGCGAAAAGATGGATACTGTTAGAAGCATTATGGAAGATACTGGATTCAAATATTCTGGAAAAGAAATTATGTATGACGGTAGAACCGGAAAGTCATTTCCAGTTGAAGTTTTCATCGGTGTAGTTTACTATCAAAAACTACATCATATGGTTGCTGACAAGATCCATGCAAGGGCAAGAGGCCAAGTTCAGATGCTCACAAAACAACCCACTGAGGGTAGAGCTCGTGGTGGTGGTTTAAGATTTGGTGAAATGGAAAGAGATTGTTTGATTGCTTATGGTGCCTCTATGATTCTAAAAGATAGACTTCTTGATGAATCTGACAAATCTGAAATCTATGTTTGTGAAAGATGTGGATTGGTTGCTTATCATGATGTCAAACAAAGGAAGTATGTGTGTAGAGTTTGTGGAGACAAGGGTAAAGTTACATCAGTTTCAGTTGCATATGCTTTCAAATTATTGTTACAAGAAATGCAAAGTCTAAACATAGCTCCAAGACTTTTGATAAAGGAGAGAGTTTAATGTCGCTTCAAACTATAAAAACAATTGATGGCATAAGATTCTCGGTATGGTCTCCTGGTGAAATTAGAAAATACTCAGTGGCTGAAATAACCGCACCTGAAACTTATGATGAAGATGGAATGTCTGTACAAGGCGGCTTGATGGATGGAAGACTTGGAACATTAGAACCTGGGCAAAAATGTCTTACTTGTGGAAATACAGCAGCTAGGTGCCCAGGACATTTTGGGCATATCGAACTAGCAGAACCAGTTTTGCATATTGCATTTATTGATAATATCTACAAACTTTTGTTATCAACATGTCGTTCTTGCTCTCGTTTAAAGATCCCTCAAAAAGAACTTGATGAATTTACAAAAATTAAGAGCAAGAAAGCAGCTTATTCAGTAATTTCACAAAAAAAGATTCCTGAGCGAATTATAGAAAAAGCAAAGAAACAAAAGGAATGTCCACACTGTGGTAAAATTCAATCTGAATTGATTTTTACAAAACCTACAATCTTTATTGAAAAAACCGATATTGGAGAACATCGATTACTTCCAATTACAATTAGAGAAAGATTTACTCAAATTTTAAACGAAGATTTGCTTTTACTTGGTTACGATCCTGCTACTGCTAGGCCTGAATGGTTTATTTTGCAAGCACTACCAGTTCCTCCAGTTACAGTAAGACCTTCAATTATTTTGGAAACTGGAATAAGATCAGAAGATGATTTAACACACAAAATGGTAGATATCATTCGAGTTAATCAACGACTAAAAGAAAGCAAGGAAGCTGGAACCCCACCTTTAATTGTTCAAGATTTAGTGGACTTGTTGCAATATCACGTAACCACTTATTTTGATAATGAGGTGTCAGGTATTCCTCAAGCTCATCATCGTTCAGGCAGGCCTCTTAAAACACTGACACAAAGATTGAAAGGAAAAGAAGGTAGATTCCGTGGCTCACTTTCTGGAAAACGAGTTGATTTTTCAAGCAGAACTGTTATTTCTCCTGATCCAAATCTAGATCTCTCCGAAGTCGGGGTACCAAAAACTGTCGCAATGAAGCTCACAATTCCCGAAATTGTAACTGAATGGAATATCAAAAGAATGAAAAAACTTGTAATCAATGGGCCAACTGAATATCCTGGCGTAAACTATATTGTCAGACCTGATGGTGTGAAAATACGATTAGATTTTGTTGAAGACCGTTCTTTAATTGCAGATAATCTAGAAACCGGATATCTAATTGAAAGACATCTTTTGAATGGTGATATTGTAATGTTTAATCGGCAACCATCTCTCCACCAGATGTCAATAATGGCACATTATGTTAGAGTTTTGCCAGGAAAAACATTCAGGCTTCATCCATCAGTATGTCCACCATATAATGCAGATTTTGACGGTGACGAAATGAATCTCCATGTTCCACAAAGTGAGGAAGCGAGAGCAGAAGCAATTCTTCTGATGAGAGTACAAGACCAATTAATTTCACCTAGATATGGCGGTCCAATTATTGGTGGACTGCGAGATTATATCACAGGTGCATATTTACTCACAAAAGATAGCACAATGCTGACTGTTCAGGAATTTTCAAATCTTGCAATGTTAGGTGCTTATGAAGGTAAATTACCTAAACCTGCCACTAAAAATAAAGATGGGCCAATGTATACTGGGAAACAGCTGTTTTCGCTTTTCTTACCCAAGGATTTCAATTACGTCATGACATCAAAATGGTCAAAAGGAACTAAAGGAATGACAAAAGATGTAGTAATAAAAAATGGAGAGCTAATTAGTGGTATTATTGATAAATCATCTATCGGAGCTGAAGAACCTGAAAGTGTATTACATAGAATCGCGAAAGATTATGGCAATGAGCAAGCAAAAAAATTCCTTAACTCTTTTCTAATAATAGTGAAACAATACATTACTCATTATGGATTTAGCTATGGTTATGGCGATCTTGAATTGCCTGAAAAAGTTAGGAATGACATTTTAGATAATATCCAACAAAGCTATGATAATGTTTATGACTTTATTTCACAAGCAAAAAAAGGCACATTGAAACTTACTAGAGGTCTTTCTTCAGACGAAGCATTAGAGGCCTACATTGTAAATGAATTAGCCAAAGCCCGAGATAAGGCTGGCAGTACTGCTGACCAATCCTTTGATGAAACAAATTCTGGAAGAATTATGGCTACCACTGGTGCTAGAGGTTCATCACTAAACATAGGTCAGATGGCAGGAGCTCTAGGACAGCAATCAAGGAGAGGTAAAAGACTACTCACAGGATATAACAACAGAGCCTTAACCCACTTCAAAGAACATGATAATAATCCAGATGCTCATGGATTTGTAAAATCAAATTATAGGGATGGTCTTTCAGCGTTGGAATTTTTCTTCCATGCAATGGGTGGAAGAGAAGGTCTTGTAGATACTGCCGTTAGAACTCAACAAAGTGGCTATATGCAGCGCAGGTTAATCAATGCCCTAGAACATATTAGATTGGAGTATGATGGAACCGTCAGAGATCCTCATGGTCACATAATTCAATTCCTTTATGGAGAGGATGGAATTGATGTTGCAAAAAGTGATCATGGTGAGGCCTTTAACATTAATAGATTAACTGAATCTCAAATGATTGTAGATTCTGGTAAAAAGGCCACCAAAGAAGAGATTACCGAACTTGCAAAAAAATATACAAAAACTTTCAACCCAAAGTTAAAGAATAATGTTAATAACGCATTGCTTAATTCAAAATTAAGTAAAGAAGGAATAGAGATAGTTTGTAAAAAAGGATTAAACCTTTACAACAAAGCTCAAGTCGAACCTGGTCAAGCTGTAGGAATAGTTACCGCACAATCTATTGGTGAACCCGGTACTCAAATGACACTAAGAACATTTCACTTTGCCGGAATTAGGGAAAGAAACGTAACACTTGGACTTCCAAGATT
This sequence comes from uncultured Nitrosopumilaceae archaeon, assembly GCA_963920015.1. Taxonomy (GTDB): domain Archaea; phylum Thermoproteota; class Nitrososphaeria; order Nitrososphaerales; family Nitrosopumilaceae; genus CAWTZF01. Next base: position 7,318 of record CAWTZF010000037.1, read on the forward strand.
AATTGAGCTCGTTGATGCACGTAAAAAACCAGTAACTCCAACAATGGATATCTATCTAAATGAAGAATCAAAGAAATCACGTGAAAAAGCAATAGAGGTTGCAAAAAATATTTTACAAACCAAAGTCAGTTCATTAATTACTGATACTGAAACTGATTATGCTACTGAAATTAAATTAATTTTGAATTCTAAGAGACTGCGAGAAAGAGGTTGCACTGTTGAAGATGTTGAAACTGTACTATCTTCTAATAAAAAATTCAAGATTGAAACTCATGGCGAACTTTTAGTTCTAAAATTAGTAGATGAGACTGATGCACCAACTGTAATCACAATCAGAAATAAAGTTCTAAACACAACTGTCAAAGGTGTTCCTGATATTGCACGAGTAACTCTAGTACAGAAGGATAATGAATGGATCATTCAAACTACTGGTTCAAACTTAGCTAAAGTTTTAGAAGTAGGCGGAATTGACAAGAAAAATGCAAGAACAAACAATGTCTTTGAAATTGGTAACACTCTAGGAATTGAAGCAGCCCGTAATGCCTTAATTAATGAATTAAATTCCACGCTAGACGATCAAGGGCTCGAAGTCGATATTAGGTATATCATGCTAGTTTCGGATTTGATGTGTTCTCGTGGTTACATGCAACAAATAGGACGACATGGGATTGCAGGAACTAAAGACAGTGTGCTTGCTCGTGCTGCCTTTGAAATTACTGTTCCAACAATTGCACATGCTGCACTTGCCGGTGAAGTTGAACAATTAAAGGGCGTGACAGAAAATGTTATCATTGGAAACATTATCCCAATTGGAAGCGGTACAGTAGATTTGTACATGCACACATCCAAGAAAAAATAGACTTGCATACCTCCAGTTCATTTTGCACTAACTAAAGATTAAATCAAATTTGATTTTAATAAATAACAGAAATTGTTGGATTTAGCCTTAATCATATCATTACTATTTTTCCAAGTAGTATTTGCAGAAGATCCTCCAAATTACTTTGAACCTTATTCTCCAATATTTACTGATAAAGATGTCTACACTTGGACTGATAAAGTTGAGATAATGATAGTCGCTCCTAGCTGGAATGCGCATAAAGATGCTATTGATACAATTGGAACCGATAGTGGACATTTTATTACAATTTCAACAAGAGGTCATGAACTAAAACCATACAAGCTAACTGAAACTGAACTTAACAGTGGAATATTTGTGGGCGAAGTAATTCTTACAGGTTTTGAGCATGATGCTGATGGTGACGGAGAAATCGATACTAATCCTAGAACTCTTGGCAGTGGTCCTACAGATGGATTTTTACAAACTGATAGAGATGGTGCTATAACAATATCATTTGAATTTGCTGATGGTGTTGTTTTAATTGAAACAGCTTTAATAAATTGGAATATTGGTGATGTGATGTTTTTTCAAGATAGATTTCTTTCAGATGACCAAGCTGTAATTCGGGTAATTGATCCTGACATGAATCTAAATCCTGAGGCAATTGATAGTGTACCTATAGAGATTGCATCTGACTCTGATGCAGCTGGAATTACTGTAGTTGGTATTGAGATTTCTGAAGATACAGGCTTATTTGAGGCTACAATTTCATTTTCTCAGAGTCATGCATCTAGCGGAAATCGATTATTTGTAATTCCTGGTGATTCCTTTTATGCAAAATATGAGGACAACACATTACCATCTCCATATAGTAAAAGTGATAATTTAGAAATTATAACTTCAGCAGAATTAGATTTTGATATGCCATCAACAGAAAGATTAGATCTTAATGAAGTTTTTATTGCAGATCAAACTGGAGCACGACTAACTCAATTAACTGTAAATAATCAATTGCAAATAGTTGGAAAGATTCAAAACGTACAAGACTTTGTACAAAACTTCGTTTTTTTGTTTCAAATCACAGATGAAACCGGAAAAGTTGTTTCTTTGTCATGGATTTCAGGACAATTAGAGCCTGGTCAACTACTTGATCTTTCGCAATCTTGGAATCCTTCAGAGACTGGGACTTATCGAGTTGATACATTTGTTTGGGAATCTATAGAATCACCAGTTCCACTTTCGGTACCAAATTCTCAATCTTATTTCATTCAATAAACTTTCAGAATTTTTTTAAAAGTATAATTTCTACGTGATTATTATATACAAAACTTTAGCACCAAATTTTGTTGGGCATAAAAATCATTCTTTCCCTAGTTGCAATTTTAATAATTTCTTTTGGGTCATCTTCAATTTCCGCCGAATCAAATTATGATTCCATAACTGGCAATTCAGACAAATTTGTTTATCAGGCTGGTGACACCATGCTGATTTCAGGAAACGTTAAAGAGAAAAAAATGCCAGTTATAGCATTACGAGTTTTTGATCCTTTTGGAATAATTCTTTCTGCAAATAATTTAGAAATTGACGATGACAAAAATTTTTCAAAAGTTTTATTTCTTGATTCGCCGTTTTATGAGGAACCTGGAACATTCATTGCTACTTTAGACTATGGAAAAGAATCAATTGAATTTTATTTTGAAATTGATAATGAAAATATTGCTGAAGAATCTCAAAATATTATTGATGACATAAATCCAGAAATTATTCTAATGATAAGTGACAAAACTACATACTTTGATGATGAATTTGTTGTAATACTTGGAGCAGTTTCATCAATTGATGAACCATCTGTTTTGATTGGCATATTTGATCCATTTGGAATGCCAACTGGATTTTATTTTGGAGATATTGATTCTAATAACGAATTTTTTGTTACATTTTTAGCAAAATCTGGTGTAAATTTTAAAACTGAAGGAAGTTATTCTGCTAAAGCATTTTATGGAGATTCAGAATTTGAAATAGAATTTAATTTTTCAAATGAAGAAAAATCACTAATTGATAAAACGATAGATAAGAATATTGTTGAAGACATTTTCAATGAAAATGAATCAACCTTTAGTGAAGAACAAACTAGATCTGAAGAAGATACTGAAGTTGTTTTACAATCAAATATTGATTTATCAAAAGACACTTCTATAGTATACACTCAAAGCAATCTAGAAGAACCAATCCTAGTTATTAAAAATACACAACCAATATCCACAGAAATTAAAAAAATAGAGCCAAAACTAAATGTTGTTAAAAAACCACAAGTTCAAAAAGCTGACAACTTAACTATAGAAGATGTTGCATTAGGAATTATGCTGAATCAAATTGTTTTGAATTGTGATTCAAGTGATTACAATGATTTTATTTCTTATTATGATGGTATGGGCCCTGCACTAATGAGATTGTGTAAGTATAATGAAGCACTAACATTCTTTGATAAAGAACTCCAAGATGATCCTAAAAACTTGAAAATTTTAACAAATAGGGGTACTGCAATAAGTAAACTTGGTTTGTATCAGGAATCAATTTTTTTCTATGATACAGCTCTTGAATTAGAATCTAAATATTTACCAGCATTAAATAACAAAGCTAATGCATTGATGCAACTAGGATTTTGGGGAGACGCACAATCGATTTATAATTATGCCTTAGGGATTTATCCTGGAAATAATCTATTACAACAAAACCTAAACAAAGCAAATGAACAACTCCCAAAATTTTCTGCTTATGATGAAGAATTAAACAATTCAATTCAGCAAGTAACAACTAACGTTGTTGATAAGACAGTTAATACTGTAAAACAAGTAGACGAAAATCCTATAAACGTCCTTGAGCAAATCGGAGTAGCTTTCTCTACATTTAGTGCAATGATTTTTGGTTTTTTAAACTAAAAACAACTCAATAAATAAAAAAATCATTACATAGATAGATCATTTCAGTGAGCTTCAATAAACCTATAAAGGTCTCATTAGGGGATTGTCTATACAGGTAGGAATATGAGCAAAATATTAGAAAAAGCACTCAAAGATGCAGTAAAAGAAAACAAGTGCACAATAGGAACAAAGGAAGTTATGAGTGGAGTAAAGACTTCTAAATTAATTCTCTTGTCTGAATCTGTGAAAAAAGATCTTTCTAAAAAAATTCAAGAGAATGCAAAAAAAGAAAAAGTTCCAATGGTTCAATTCGAAGGTTCTTCCGTAGCTTTGGGAAGACTTTGCGGCTTGCAATTTAGAGTCTCATCTGTTTCGTTTACATCGTTGAGCGACGCAAACATAAAATCAATTTTAAAAGAATCTGGGAACGATTGAAACTGAAAGTCTTATCAATAAATAACTCTAATGAAAGTTTAAATGGAGTAAACAGTCCTTCGAGATAATTAGGAATTTACATGGTACAAGTAATCAAACTAACAACTGATCAAATGCGATTAATGTCATTATTTCAAAATGTAACTGGTGCTACTGCACGTGATTGCGTTGAAGATGAAAAACAAAACAGAGTAATTTTTGTTGTAAACTCTGGTAAAATGGGTTTAGCTATTGGCAAAGGTGGCGCTCACATTAAAAGTCTCCAAAATATTGTAAAGAGAAATGTTGAACTTGTAGAATATAATGATGACCCAGCTAAATTCTTGACTAATATTTTGAATTCTAAACTAATTTTGGAAGTAAAAATAAATAAGCGATCTGACGGAACAACACAAGCGATAGTATTGGTGGACCCAAGAAAGAAAGGAATCGTTGTAGGGAGAGAAGGCCGTAATGCCGAAAAAGCAAGACTTCTTGCTAGAAGATATTTTGGCATAACAAGTGTTCTAATTAACAGTCCTGAAAAAGCAACCATAGAGTGGTAATGAATGGCAAAGTCTCCTCTTGGTCTTTTCGCTGGTAGAGTTTTGAAAGCTAAAAGAAAAAAATTGCGATGGTCAATCTCCACATACAAAAGACGAAAACTCGGATTAGACAAAAAATCAAATCCATTTGCAGGATCTCCTCAAGCTAGAGGAATTGTTTTAGAAAAAGTAGGAATTGAAGCAAAACAGCCAAACTCTGCTGTACGAAAATGTGTTAGAGTGCAACTAATTAAAAATGGAAAAACTATTACTGCATTTTTGCCAAGAGACGGAGCAATGAACTTTATCGATGAACACGACGAGGTCCACCTTGAAGGAATGGGTGCAACGCAGGGAGGAGCAATGGGTGATATTCCAGGTGTTAGATTCAAAGTTTTCAAAGTAAACGGAACTTCTCTACATGAGCTAGTTATAGGTAAGAAAGAAAAACCTAGGAGATAAAGACATGGCGCAAACACAAAATCTTTTGTTATTTAGAAAATGGGATTTATCTGATATTCAAATTAATGATCCTGGTCTAAAGACGGCAATCTCTCTAAAAAAACAGATTATCCCTTATACCTATGGACGCTCTGCACTCAAGCGATTCAATAAAACTGAAGTTAACATTGTTGAGAGACTAACAAACAAGCTTATGCACTTTGGAAAAAAATATGCCAAAAACACAGGACGAATGGCAGGAAAAAAGATTCGTGTATTGAACACAGTAAAAGAAGCTCTAGAAATCATTCATCTAAAGACAGGAAAAAACCCAGTTGAAGTTCTAGTTCGTGCAATAGAATATTCTGCACCAAATGAAGATACTACACGAATTGTTTACGGTGGAACTGTCTATCATGTATCAGTTGATGTTTCGCCACTAAGACGTGTTGATTTAGCACTACGATTCATAGCTGATGGCGTTAAAGAAGCTACATTTTCAAACCCTAAAGCAATGGAAGAACACTTGGCAGAACAATTGATTTTAGCCGCATCAAATGGTCCTAACGCTCCTTCTGTTAAGAAAAAACACGAACTAGAAAGAATCGCTCAGGCTTCTAGATAGAGTAGCCCGAGGCAGATTCGAACTGCCGTCCCCGCGTATCCACTCATGAGATCCAGAGCGCGGAATCCTTAACCTAAAATTATTTGGCCACTAGACTATCGGGCTACCAAATCGACTCTGTAAATTTAGAATATAACCATTTGCTGAAATTATTTGAGTCGTACTTCATGAATTGCAGTTGCATAATCGCATTCAGCTTTTAGTCTCATGTAAGGAATCAATCTATAATGAATGCAGTAATGATTATTTTCTTTGTAGACTAGTCCTCTTTGTAAAAGTGAAGCTAAACCACGTGATGTCATTGTAATGCCTACATTTTTTTGCTTACATACATCATCTCGTTTTTTCTGATATTGTTGTTGAGAAAACTCTATATCCATAACCTCTAAAATTAATGGCCAGACAACTTCCTTCCAGACGAATCTTCTATTTTGAGTTGCAGATGCATACTTGCCTTTCTCTCTCAACATTAATAACATCTAGAATGGACGCTATATAGAATAGTTGTCTCAAAAAGAAATTTCTGAATCTCTATCACTTTTAGAAAAAGACTGGGACATTGATCCTATACTCAAAGAATTTATTCTTGGAAAAATTACTGCTGTAACTGATACTACAATCAAAGTAAAGGACGTAATTTTTCACATTCCATATCTTGGTAACGAAAAAAAATTTATCTTGTGGAAGTGCTACTGGCCCGATTGCCATAATTGTTGTGACAGACAAGGAAGGCTGCCACTAACATCTGATGATCTAATTACAATTGGCAAGGGACTCAAATACAAAAAGACTTCAGATTTTATCAAAAACGAAACAATTACTGTAACTTGGAATGAAGTCAGTCCTGGTGGAATGACTACAATGACTTCAATTAATCTAAAGAGAAAAAAAGATGAGACACAAGCAGATGATGGCACACACATTTCTTGTCGATTCTTAGATGACAAAGGTGGATGTTCTATACATCCAGACAGACCTGGAGTTTGTTATCTGTATCCATTTTCTACTTGGCTACAAAATGAAAATGGTACTGCTCGAGTTCATGCAACGTTTCAGTTTACAGGCGATTGTCCAGGATTTTATCTGGCTGATTCTACAGCTGAGATGAAAGAGGTTCTCAATGATTATTCAAAGATAATTTATGATTACAACCTGAAATCATCTAGAACTATGAGAGAAAACTTTGGTTCTGTAAGTTTTAGCTAGCAAGTAATACTTCGACTTCGTGCTTGTGTTCTTGACAGTAGAGCTCTTCTTCTTGACATTTAGGACAATTGAGATATTTTTGATAGTCAATTACTAAGATCGGATCTTCATAGATTTTCATTTTCTGTACAGAATCCTCCTTTCTGAATTAGTATTTAACATTGAGTTAGTAAAAATACAACACACTGAGCTTTTAGATTGGATATCTAATCAGATTTCTAATAATTTCTTGAATCGTAGCAATCTCTAACTCTCTTTCTTTTATCGTATTTTCATTCCATTTTCTCATAAATTCTGAGTTTTGATCTAGCTTATTTAGTTCGATTACTTGTTTTTCCAAATAATGCTTGTATTCTTGTAACTTGTTTAGGGCGTCATTGTGTCTTTCTTTGCTATTCACAAACTCTTTTTTCTAACCTATGAATTAAGATTTTTCAGATTCTGATTTATGCTAGGCTTTAGCTACTTTCATCAAGTTGCTTATCTTAATATCCATTCCAAATCTTTTCTCATGCTTTTTCATATAAAGAAATATTGCGATAAAGTCCGGTAATGCCTTGATGAGACTAAAGTCCTTGTGGATTTTTGCTCTAACAAAATTAAACACCTTGGAATATACCTTGAAGTGTTTTTCAACTGCCTTTTCGTATGCCTTAAAGTCATGCATGTTCTCAAGGAAAATCTCTACACACTGCATAGATGGAATGATTCCCTCCCCTAACATTGCAAATACGGTTCCAATTGATTCGCCAACGCCGACTACTTTTCCTGAATAGAACGGTTTGCATCTATCAGGCGTTGCCAATCTGATTGGACGTCCTTTAGTTTGGATTACTTTTCCACCATGCTTTTTTAGAAATTCATCAGTGACTTTTATGTGGTTTTTGTTGTAATCCCCAGCACCGATATGTGCCCATTTCTCACCTAATGGAAAGTACCAAAAATATCCTGACATGCCAGGAAATGGTTCTATGTAAAAATCATCAAATGGTACACCGTTTTCGTATTCAACTTTATACTCGTATGTTGGCAAGAAAAAATCCTTTTCTAGCTTTGGCAGATAAACTCTATGAAAGCCTGTACAATCAACTATCATATCGTACTCTTTTTCTAGCTCTTCAAGCTTTGCTGATTTGCCATAAATGACATTACAATCTTTGATAAAATCTTGAATTAATCCTAGTTTGTCATACGTGCATAATCCGTGCAAACCGATATCAAACTTGATATCATTACTCATCTTGACGCTCATTTTTTTACCATCATGGATTAAAAAGTCATCAAAGTTTCTGCCAGTATTTTTGCAGAATTTTTCTAGCTCCGACTTTATTGTTCCCCATGCGCAAATAGAATCATGTCGCTCTTTTGTTGAGCGCTCATAGCCTGTAACTTCGTGTTCTGTGTCTTTGAGTCTAGCCATTAGGTAAGATCCTGCAACACCCATTCCCATTACTGCAATCTTCAAGCTACTTTCCCTCATTTTATGTCCAATAAATAGACTATTTCATTTTACTTGATTTTCTAGCGTGAATTATTGACATCTTTTCACTCTAAGGGAAAATCTACCCCACAGATAGGACAACGACCCCTATTGCCTTTGTAGCTCTCATGATAATACTTGATAATTTTTGCACCACAGTTCCAGCAGGTAAATTTTTCATCATGCATAACTTTCAATATCTCCACATTTTCATTAAATCAAATTCTAAATTTCAGCTAACAACTAAAATGAGGATTCTTTTCATACCAGCCAAATTATCACACTTGGTGGTTCTGACTCTTTAATTTCTGTCGAGGCTATGATTTCATTATCAATCCAACTAGAACCACAAATCGAACAGTTCATTCCTTTATTTGGACTACTTGACAGAAACTTATCAGAATAGTTGGTATCGCATTGTGTGCACCGAACCCAAACTTTACTCATCGATTGATATACTTGAGTATTATTAATTAGATGTAGTTAGCTGGATAGCTAACAACTTACTTTTCTTCTACGAATAAAACTCGTCTAGCATTTTGGTATATTTTTCCCAGTCTTTTTGGGCCTCAGTAAGCAATGATTCAAGTTTCTGAATCTTTTTTGGATCTTGTTCGTGAGCAATTGCATTGTTCAATGAATGAATTTTGTCTTTGAAGAATTTCTGTGCAGCTTTGCAAAAATCATAAGCTTGAGTCATAATGTTCCTTTCAAGTCATGCATCATCCATGTTAATTTAAGATAAACCGCTGTTCTCATACTTTGATTCAACAGCCTCTGCTAAAATTTCTAGTTCTCTTGTATCACCGAATTTTTGATAGCAGAGCTTCTCCAAAGTTTTGATGATACTAATTGCTGCTCTGTATTGCGGAATCTCAGGATGATTTAGCTCACCATAAAGACCCATTCCTTGAATGTCATTTCTTTTTGCATATCCAAGTATCAGCCCATTGAATCCAGTAATTACTGACTTTGACGGCGTAAGATCAATTCCTAGATTCTCAATTTGTGATTTTAGCTGCAAGCTAGTTGCTGTAGCAAAAGTCTTGGGTTCTTTTGATAGCTGTCTGTTTGTGTGAAAGCCACCAACAGTATAGATGAATTTTGATGAGAATTTTTTTGCAACCTCGATTACATCTGAGCAAAGATGATGCAGCTCTTGACTTGATTTTGGTTGCCCTATGCCTCCACCAAAAACAATTACGTCATCGGCGTATCTGTACTCCCATCTTTCTTCTGGAACTTCTACATACCCACCTTGGTCTATTACATATGATGGCAACGATGCTTTTGCTGTTCTGAACTTGGTTGTCTTTAAGCTCTTATTGATAAAATCAACAACAATGCCTCCTATGCTTCCCATGTCTTGCATTGCCGCTATGATAATTGGTTTTTTTATATCTGGTTCTTGCTCTTGAATAAATTCCACAAAACTACAGTGACTTCGAATTATTAAAATCCAGACCTTTGAGCGTAATTATAGCAGGTAAAAATGCTGTTTGCAATACTTTAGAGTATTTTTGGGAAAACTATCAGGTACTGATTCTATTCTTTTTACCTTCTCTTGTAATTTTTCATGAATCATATTTGCTCTATCTGTAGCATCTATAGTTACAACCAAAAGATTTGCAGCCTGCAGTCTTTGAGTCAGGATGCCATTATCTGTAACTAGAATACATTTAGTTTCATGGCAATATCTGATAACACTTTCATCTGAAGAAGATCCAAGCTCTTCTGTGACTGTTTTTATATTCCAGTTTTTTTGTGATAAAATTGCTTGCAGGTCTTCCATTTGAACATCAAGTAAAATTACAGGTGCCACAAATCCCCTGTATTAAACTAGGAATTAAAAATTTAATTTCATGATCCAAACTTTAGATTAGTCAAAGTTTCCATAATTACTTTGATCTGCTCCATTACTACTGCCATTAGATCATCAACTCGTTTTTTTAGCTTATCAATCTCTGTTTCCAGTAATGATTTTTCATCTTCTAGCTCTTGATTTGCTGCTTTAAGTTCTGTATTTTCTTCTTTGAGTCTTTTATTTTCTTCAGTGATATCTTCTAGCTCTTCTTCTTCACCGGGTCCTGGAAATGGTGGTGGTGGAATTGGTTCTGGCTCAGGAATTTGAATCGGTTTTGGATCTTGTCCGGGACTTGGTTGGATTATTGGTTCTTCACCTAAGGTTTCAACTGGTACAGTTGTATCATTTACAATGATAGTTCCGCGCATTGCATCATGAATCACACAAAGATAGTGGTACTCTCCTTTCTCTAAAATGATGAATGGTTCAGACATCTCTCCAGCTAAGAGTTTTCCCGTATCAAAAACTCCATCAATTCCTTTGACAGCTAGATACGAGTTTTCCTCAGGACTTGAACTGGTACTAGTTGCTGTATGTACATTGAATCCATTATTTTTGAAAATAATAGTTGCACCCTTTGGAATCTCAGCTACTCCCGGCAAATAATTTTGTTTGGGATTAGGATATGGCAAAATAGAAATTTCACAATTTACTTGTCCATCTATTTGCTGGCAATATTCTGGTAATGCAAATGCAGAATTATTTAGCATAACTAGAGCTATACCAAAAGTTATTGCAAAAATTATAATCTTCATGAAGTTATCCAAACGGTCTATCTCTCAGTTGGTGGCAATCACAAATGCAACCTTCTTTACATCTAATTCTTTGACAATCCGAACAGACTTTTTTATTCCAATAAGGAGCAGTATTCACCAGTATACTTGGTAAAACTAGGCATTAAAAATTTCTAAATCAAAGAATCCTTAAAGGTAAATACTAGAACAAATCAGCCTTTGCATGGCAAATATGAAATGTGTATCATGTGGAATTGGTTTCTTCTCTCCTACTGGTTCAGATAAGTGCTCTAAATGTGCACCAAAAGAATCAGAAAGTCATGAAGGTCATGATTCTTGTGGCTGCGGGCACTCTCACTAATCTTTTTTCTTACAGATCATTGATCAGTACAAATTCTCAGTAATACATTATATTCAATATATCATAGACAAACAAATGACCAAGTTATTCATCCCAATCCGTCCTTCTAGAGTAAATTATGACATTGAAGATGACGAGCTTTAGTAGCTTTGTTTTTATCCAATTTTGAATGATTCCACATATTGACCGAAGCCAGCTTTAGAGATAACAGGCTAGTTGACATTGCCTTTTGGGGAATGCGTGCAGCAATAGGTGTAATCTTTATTCTCCATGGAACTGCAAAGTTCAATCCTGGTTTTGTTGGATTTTTGACTGGACCTCTAGCTTTTCCGCCAGAGATGCAAATTCCACTTGCTCTAGCTGAAACTATACCTGGAATCTTACTAGTAGTTGGAGTTTTGAGTAGAATTTCTGCTGCATTGCTATCAGTTGTAATGCTTGGTGCAATTTTCTATGTAAAAAAAGCTGTCAGTATTACGGGTGAGGGTGGATTTGAGCTAGACTTGATACTGCTTGGATCTTGTCTTGTGATTATTGTTGCAGGACCAGGACGAGTCTCTATTGCACATGTTATAAAGAAGATTCCGAGACCTCTTCATTGATACAAAAACTGCAAAGGTATATTTTTCTCCTGAATCTAAAGGAACCAAATGAATCTAGACGTTGAGAATGAAACAAAATCTCAGATAGAAGAAGTAATCACCAGTAAAGACAGTCCAGTTGGAATTGATGCCAAAAAAACACATGTAATTATCATAAACAAGCTAGTTGAAATTGAAAAAAGACTCGCAAAACTCGAATCTAAACAATAATTATGATTATTGGCAAGATAAAGACGAACGAAAAACAAGTAAAGCTTGATTTAGATATTTACTGTACAAATTGCGGAAAAAAGGTGCCTGGAGGAGTTAAGACTTCGGAGAAATACTATGGCACTAAATCTTTTTTGAAAGAAGTTGAGGATTTTAAGAAAAATTATCTGTGTGGTATATGCCGAGACAAAAAAAGAGTCAATAAAAAGAAATAATTTTTTATTCAATCAAAATTGCTGGCTTGAAAGGTCGTGCATGCCGAGCTTTTCCTTTTGGATCATAGATATCTGAATCTGATTCCGAGAACACTTGCAATTCGACTCCAAAGTCAGTTTTCGCAAGACTAGTTAGCTCATTTGCAATCAATTGCTTCTCATCAAACTCTACAATCTCTAGTTTTGTCTTTCTAATCTCAACAGGTTCAGATAAAATATCCTTAATTGTCTTTTGCACAAAGTCAGGATTCTTTTTGATATCACTAGTATCTGGATTTGCAATCAAATCTTTCATTATTGCTCCCATGTTAGTTTCACCTGACATGACTTTTTCTAAAATAGCATGATATACCTTTGATTTGAAATCATCAGCTGTATAGATCGTAATCTTTTTTGGAGTTATTTTTGTAACCTTCAAAATATTTGCTATATCCTCCATTATTCCTTTGAGTAGCTCTTCAGACTGTATGGCATTCAAATCAATTACATCATCTGATACATCTGGCCAGTGAGAATTAGATACCAAACCCGTTCCACCAAGCTTTTCCCACATTTCTTCAGCTATGTGAGGTGCAAATGGAGATAACATCAGAACCCTAGTACAGTTCAGATTGTACAGCATTCCAGAAATGCCGGTTCTGCCTTTGGCATTTACTCTCTTGAAATACCAATTAAGATCAGAATCAAATGAATACAATATACTATGAAGTGCTTCTCTTAGTCTCATTTTCTCTATTGCAGCTGAAACCTCAGGGACTAGCTTGAATAATTTGCTTTGAATCCACCTGTCTTCAGCCTGCAAATCATCCAATTTTCCAGGTTTTAGCTTGGAACATTCATCCAACAACGAAACAAGCTTGTTCTTTATTCCAGTAACCGATTCTAAATTAAAGTCAGCGTCCTGGAGTAATTCCGCAGAAATAATTATTGCCAATCTAATTGGATCTGCACCATAATCTCGTATAGCTTGTCGTAACGGAATGATATTTCCCATTGACTTGGACATTTTTTTCCCATCCATTAGAACAGAACCATTGACAACAATTTCTTTTGGCCAATTGTTCTCTGGAAATACTGCAACATGATTTAAAACGAAAAATGTCAAGTGGTTTGGAACCAAATCGCGTCCTGAATGTCTTGAGTCTACTGGATAAAAGTAAGAAAATTCTTTTCTTATTTCATCAGCTCCTGAAACATTAGAGTTACCAATCCCCAAGAACACATAATCAAAAAATTCCTTGGACAAATTCTCAGCTGATATCGCTCCAGCGTTCACAAATTTTGCTATAATATAATACGCCATGTAAATGACAGAATCAGACAAGCTCTCAACAATCCAATCCTTATCCCATGGAAGCTTTGTTCCAAGACCATGTTGTCGTGCACAAGCTCGCTCATGTAACCATCCAATCACATGACCGAATTCAGGTCGAATCTCCTGTGGAAGAATATTCATTCCATCTAGACATTTAGTAGCCTTTTCCTTCCAAGCCTCATCACCATAGTTCAAAAACCATTGATTGGTTAGAATCTTAACAACACATTCAGCTCCACATCGACATTTTACGGGCGTGTTTGTTAATTCCAACAAAACATCTGAATGTTTTTGTTCAGCTAACCATTCTTTGATGGTATCTTTGACTTCAGAAACTTTTTTTCCTGCAAACTGTTCTGTGTTTTGTTTTAGAACACCATCGTAGAATTCTTTTTTATAAACTTCTTCTGTAGCTTGTTCCAGCCTTGGGTCATTTTGATCTTTGATTCCAAGCTTTTCAACAGCCTCTTTTGCTGGAATCTCCCCATATCCCTCAGTTTGAATGATAGAAATAGGCTTGATTAGCTGCAATTCCGAGCCTAGAGGCTGATTTTTCTTCATATCAACCAGAGCTTGATAATCAAATGGTGCATGGGCTGGTACAGACATCACCAAACCAGTTCCAGTTTGAGATTCTACAAAGCTAGCTTCAAGCATCAGAATCTTTTTATTCCTGTGTGGAACGGTTACTTGTTTTCCAACTAGATCAGAACCAGAAATCTCACCATCGTAGGTTATCTTTCTATCCAAAAATTCTAGCTTGTGTGCACATTCCGCACTTACAATCCATTTTTCTCCATCAACTGTTACCTTTTTGTAACTCGTTCTAGGATTAACCCACAAGTTCGTAACACCAAACAAAGTTTCTGGTCGAAGTGTTGCAGTTGGTATGACATAATCATCAAACTTGAACTTGATCAAGATGTATTCTGTAAAATCGGGCTCTACGTCTCCCATTGTATCATGTTGTGATACGGGATTCTGGTCCTTTGGACACCAACCCACAGGATGAGATCCTTGAATGATTAAATTTTTTTCCTTTAGAATATTAATTTGCCATTCGATAAACTTTTGATAAACAGGATCAATTGTTGTGAACTCACGACGCCAATCTATGGAATAACCCATCTCAATCATTCCAGACTTGATCTCTTCATGAAAATAGTCTGCAATCTTTATCGGTTCAACAAAAGTTTTGATTGCATCTTCAGGAACATGATAGATGTTTTTCAATCCATCAATAATTTCTGCATCACCAGCTTCAACTCTTT
>CAWTZF010000038.1:0-4455 GCA_963920015.1 uncultured Nitrosopumilaceae archaeon
AATCAAAGGGGATAGAACCATCCGGTGGAGTTTCAAGGTTTGCAATCTTTTCTAGAGTATCAAAGCTTTCTTGAGTAGCTAATCTACCAAAAACAGTGTACTGGCCGTCCAAAAAGTTTGAATCTTTATGAACGATAAAAAATTGAGAGCCAGCACTGTTGGGATCGGCGGATCGTGCCATTGAAACAATTCCACGATTATGTTTAATGTCATTAAATTCCGCATCAATTGAATAGCCTGGATTACCAGAGCCCCATTCATAAAAAGATTGATAGCTGCCTGGTCTTGTTTTTGGATCACCGCCCTGAATCATGAAGTCTTTAATCACTCGATGAAAAACACTTCGATCGTAAAATCCATCAGAAGTAAGTTTAACAAAATTTTCTACATGATTTGGGGCGTCTTCAGCAAAAAATTCAATTACCAGATCTCCTGACTTTGTGTGCAGGATTACTAATTTTTCCTCTTCTTGAGCAAATGAAAAGTTGTTAAAATTAAGAAGCAAGAATGCAAATCCAATTATGATTAGTTTTTTGTGCATGAGAACGAGTTTTTTGGCTCAAATAAAAGCCAAATGCATGCATTAATTTTTAAAAAGTCATGAAATTGTTTGGTTATGGAATCTGGAGAACGTATTCAGGCACATGTTGTTTCTGTTTGGCGAGAGGCCCAAAAATTTTTCTCAATAGGGGGAAGAGAAGGAATGTTGATACTTACTGATAACCATTTGATGTTTGTTCGTAAAACTCAGGCAAAGATGAACTGGTGGAAAGCTGTTATCCACAGACAGGTTCTAATGTTTTTGAAATCAAAAAACACAATGATAATACATGATGGATATGATGAGGAAAATTTGTTAGAAGATTTAGAAAACAAGAAAAATGTTGAGTGGTCATTTGATGATATTTTGGAAATTAGTCATGAAGAAAAAATTTGGGGGAGTGTATTGCATTTGGAATGTGAAAAAAATGGTAAAAAAGAAAAATTTCAGTTTTCAGTTGTACAGGATTGGGTGTAATATCCAGCTAAAGATCCGAATAAATACATGAAGGTTGATTGGGAACCATTTGTTCAATACATTAAAGATAAACAGAAAATTACTGGGTAAAATTGACAAAGGTTTATGCTCTTGGTGTGGGACCGGGTTCCCCAAATTATGTAACTGAAGTTATAAAAAATATAATTCTAAATTGTGATATTGTTGTTGGTTACAAATACACGTTAAAAACAATTGAAGCGCTTCTTTCAGGAAAAGAAATTCATGAAGTAACAATGCAGAACCAAGAACGGGTGTATCAAGAAGTTGCAACGAACATTGGTGATAAGAGTCTTGTAATTCCATTTACAGGTGATGTGAGTTTTTCAGAGTCCGAAGTTGTTGATAGGTTGATAGAAATTTTTGGTAATGTAATTGTAATTCCCGGTATTAGCTCAATTCAGGTTGCAGCATCAAAAGCTAAGGTTCCCCTTGATAAATCTAGAATAATTACAATGCACGTAACTGGTTCAATTGAAGAAGAAAAACTAGAATTGCAAAAATCGCTTTTAGATGGATTAAGTGTGATTTTAGTTCCTCGACCATGGCCAAAAGTACCAGACAAACATTTCATGCCTTCTGAAATTGCGTTTTATCTTAAGAAAAATGGTTTTGATACATCAAAGCTCAACGTACATGTGTATGAATTTCTGACTAATGATAATGAGGCATCTTTTGAAGGCGTAGTTAAAGACTTGGAAGGAAAAGAATTTTCAGATCTTTGTGTTATGGTCTTCAATAAGGCAGAATTAGATTCGTATATGAATTACAAATGGCAATGGGAAAATTAGTTAAAGGCCTCTCCAGGCGTGCCAATTACTAGTGAATCAATATTAGGAAATGTATAAACTGTCAAGCTAACCCATGGGTAATTAGGATCAATTAATCTGTAAAAACCTGCGTCTTCAAAGGTTACAGAAACTGATTGTCCCGGTGAAAGCACTCCGGAATTAATTCTTCCATCAAGAGAAAAATCGCATCCGGTTTGAACATAACTAAAACCTTCAGGGACATTAGATTCATCTTCAGCACACAATTGAAAAGAACCTGTAAGTGCACTACTATGACGTCCTAATCCACTTCCACTAACAATTGTATGTGAAATGGTATCATCATTTACAAAAGTAACAGTGGTTCCTGGTTCGATAGCTAATCTATCTACTGAAAAGTATCCAGCAACAAAGGGTGCTCCGCCTAATGTATTAATGTAATTAGAATCAAGGCTTTGACTTGATGCACCCACAAGTATGTGGATTGTATTTTCTTCTGGTTCAGTTGAGCTAGTAGAAGAAGGTGTACTCATAATTCCTGATTCAAATCCTGAAAGTTTTGAAGTGTAAATTATTTTGTATTCTGTATTACCCTGAATTAATCTTCCAGAAAAGCTGTAAATTGATCCTGCATTACTGTCTTCAATCAATCTTCCAAAAAATCTGAGTGTTATTTCATTTCCAGATGAATCTTCTGCAGTACCAGAGATTCTTAGATATCTTCCATCACGTAGAATAGTTCCTAGAATATTTTCAGAAAGAAAATCATCGTCACCAAGTGTAACAAATCCATCTTCAAAAGTGATTGAGCCTCTACCATTGGCAATGTTTCCAGTTGATATAATAAAATCAATTTGTGAGTTTTTTATTGTGTTTTCAGTGACTGCAAAACCAGAACCTTCTAAAACAAATGCGTTATTTGCTGTCAGTTCAGCAGTTGCTGGATTAAATGATAATCCAATAGAAATGAGTCCAATTACAACTAGAGTGATTACTAGAATCTTCAATATAGAAAATTAGGTCGATTTGGTTTATAATTTACTACTAAATTATATTAGATATAATATAGAATATATCTAAACTCAGGCTCAAATTACTCGTAAGTGTTGAACGTGTTTCGGATCTAGCGTTTTATCTCATAATATTCAACTGGGTGAGTAAACTGTCTGTTATAATCAACCTCTCTCCAGAATTTTTCTTCATCGATTTCTTTTCCTTCTGTAATCCATACGTTTAGAATTTTTTGCATAAACATTTGCGTAGTATCATCAACTTGGGGTCTAACTCCGGTCTCTTTTTCTATTCTATCCCGTTCTTCTTTGAATGTTTTTAGTAATCCTTTGAGATTTTTACCGTTAATTTGAGCAGCTTTCTTTCTTTTTGCAGCATCCAAATCTTTTTTGAAGCCAGATAGAAATCCCATAATGTTACTATGAAGTGTTTTTTAAAAAAGATCTTACTTTTCTCTAAAAGCAGTTAGATGTATTATCTTGATCGATTTCTTTTACGACTAATTACTTGCCTTCGTGAAAGTAGTCTTTTTGTTTTTAAATCATATTCGTACATTATCTTACTATTTCTTAACAGGGTAATTCTCAAACTAACGCCTTTAGTTTTGACATCATAGTTTTTTAGATAATTCCAAATTAAATCAAACTTTTTGTGGATATCTTCCATTGCTATTGTTGCATGAAATTGAAACTTTTCTTTTGAATGGTGATCAATATTACTAGAATCTGTAATCTTGAGTAATTTTTTTGCTAATTGATGCCTAAATTCTTTGAGATCTTCGCTTGGTAGAATTTTCAAATAAATTACATTTTTTTTGGTGCTTGTGGTAAATACTAAAAATTTTTTCTTAGATTCAAATTAATCAAATCCATCTATCGTATAACCAAGTTCAGAGTTATCAGAACCTAGTTCCTTTATTACATTAATCACATTTTTTATTGATTTACAGTTGAAGGGACCAAAAAGAGTCATGTGAGGAACTGGTCTAGATTTTACTACACCACGAACACGAAATTTATGATAAATATCATAAATTAGTTTTTTAACAATATTTTTTGGTTCACCCATTAATCGAATTTCAATAAAGTATGGTTTCTCCACATTGAGGGATTTGTATACATTGTTAAAATTTTGTCTAAAAGAGATTAGATTGAGTTTTTTTATTACATACTCATTACATGCTCATAACATACTCATAAAGAACCTAGAAGCCCGGCATTGTAAATCCACTTTCTTGGGCAAGCTTTATCAAGTAAAATTCCAAAAATCCACCGGCTAGTAAAAGTCCAACCATAATTCCAATCTCTATTGATGTCCATCGAATAGCTGTTCTAAGATTTACTTTTTTTATGATCATTTTGATGAGAATGAAACTTCTTGACATTCCAAGTGAGTATGCTACTAACTCCATTGCCCCAAAGGGAGAAATGTAAAGGAGTGTTAGAGCTGGAATTTCGGCTAGCGCCGGAACTTGGGTGACAATTGCAGCAAAAGCATATCCTGTTGACCAACCTGAAAATAATCCCCATACAACGCCAAATCCAGGAATAAACATCGGGAGAGATATGGAGATGTTGTGTAGGAAGATTCCAACACTGTCGATATCACCTATCAAATCTTCGAATTCTTCCATAAATT
>CAWTZF010000039.1:0-9222 GCA_963920015.1 uncultured Nitrosopumilaceae archaeon
CTATGCTTTTTTCTAAGTTATGCTAATTGATATATCCTATGTACGGGTATTGTTTACCATGACTAAATCAAAAAATAAGATTAGGTCACAAAAAAACAAGAACAACAAAACAAAGCCTGAAAATCTAATGAAAAAACTATCTTGGAATCTTTAACAGAAATAGAAAATCCATAGCCTTTTAGAAATTTTACATTGAAATGAGTAATTTTGCCTTTCAATGTCATAACGTTCGTTATAATGAAATGATTTAACAAAACTCCAACAAACAAACTTTCCATTATAATGTGGATTAGAGGGATTTTTTACGAGTGAATCGGGGGGATTCTATTTTTACTCTTTGTCGATAAATTCGTTGATTGCTTTTGATATAAAGTCAGCATTAAAAATTCCTAAATTAAGAAATCTGTTTGTAGAAATCTTAAAGATAATTCCAAAAAGTGGACTAGTTCGTATCTGCTAGGCTTATAAAACGGTTAACGATATTTTCCGTTTATCCCATGGGACACAGAAAACATAGCCAACCACGCAGAGGCAGTCTTGCTTACCTTCCTAGAGGACGTGCCAAAAGCATGGAAGCCAGAATTCGTACTTGGCCAGAACAGACTTCTGAAGAACCAAAATTGTTAGCCCATGTGGGTTTCAAAGCAGGTTGCGTTCAGATCGTTAGTATCGATGATCGTGAAAAAACACCAAATGCTGGAAAACAGCTGGTAAGTCTTGGTACAGTATTAGTGACGCCACCAATTGTTGTTTTAGGGATTAGGGGGTATACAAAAAACTATGATGGCCTTCATGCAGACTTTGATGTTTATGCAGATGACATACCCAAGAATATTTCAAAACACATCACACTGAAAAACAAAGAAGGAGTTTTAGAAAACGCAGAAAAATCACTTAGGAAAATTAAAGAAATTTTTGCATTAGTTGCAGTTTCTCCAAGAACTGCAGGACTAGAACAGAAAAAACCTTACATTTTTGAAGCTGCCGTTAAAGGTGGCGATATTGAAAAACAATTTGCATTTGTAAAAAATCTTTTAGGAAAAGAAGTTACTGTTGATCAAGTTTTTGAATTAGGTTCAAGTGTGGATGTTGCCGCAATTACCAAAGGAAAAGGTTGGCAAGGAGTAATTACTAGATATGGTGTAAAAAGAAAACAACACAAATCAAGAAAAAGTGTTAGAGAAGTAGGTTCTCTTGGACCAATTTCTCCACAATATGTAATGTATACTGTTCCAAGGGCTGGTCAGATGGGATTACATCAAAGAGTAGAATACACCAAAAGAATTATGATTATGAGTAATACTGACAAAGATGAAATTAAAATTAATCCACAAGGTGGATACAAACATTTTGGTAACGTTAAAGGCGACTTTATTATTTTGAAAGGCTCAGTGCCTGGCACTTATAGAAGAATGATTAAACTAAGATCACAAATTCGAAATATTCCAACCAAAGTAATCAAACCTAACATATTGGAGGTTGTAGTTTAATGAAAACAACTTCAATTACAATTTCTGGTTCTAAAGGAGAAGAAGTTGAACTCCCACTTGTTTTTAATACACCATTCAGACGAGATTTGATTCACAAAGTCTACACTAATCTAAACAGCCATCAATTTCAAAGACAGGGTAGACATCCTACTGCAGGTATGGACGTAGTTGCAAGATCAAATGACCCACCAACTGGACATGGTACTGCTAGAATTGCCAGAATGAGAGGTGGAGGCGGTGGTCGCCAAGGAGAAGCAGGTGGCGTAGCATCAGTAAGAGGAGGAAGGCAAGCACATCCTCCAAATGTTGAAAAGGTTATTCATAAAAAAATCAATAAAAAAGAAAACAAACTAGCATTGTGTTCTGCAATAGCTGCTACTGCTTCAAAAGAACTTGTAGAGTCAAGAGGTCATAAGATAGACAAAATTGATTCATTTCCCATTGTTATTTCTGACGATATTGAATCATTATCAAAGGCAAAAGATATTTCCAAAGTTTTTGATGCGTTGAATTTAAACCAAGATATTGATAGACTCCGTACAAGAAAACCACGTACTGGAAAATCTGCATTAAGAGGAAGAGGTAAAAAAATTGGCAAAAGTGTTTTGTTTGTTACCAAGTCTTCAGAAAAATTAGCAAAAGCATGTGGTGGATTTCCAGGAGTAGAAGTAAGATCAGTTAAAGACCTAAGTGTTTTAGATTTAGCACCAGGTTCTGATCCAATTAGATTAACAGTTTATTCAAAAAGTGCAATAGATGAGATTGCAAAAATCAAATCTCCTCATTTAGAATTAATGGTGAAGATGAAGTGAATACAGAAGAAGCTATAAAGATCATTTTAAGACCACACATTACAGAAAAAACTTTTGCAATGGTTGAAAATGAGAGTAAACTTTGTTTCATTGTTGACAAAACTGCAAGTAAACCAAGAATTTCTGAAGCTGTAAAAGTTCTTTACAATGAAAAACCAGTGAGGGTTAACACTGCAAGAACAGTTTATGGTAAGAAAGCCTTCATTCAATTTGAAAATATCGAAAAAGCACGTGATTTAGCAACAAAGATAGGAATGCTATAATATGGTTCACAGACTTTGCCCAATACAATCGGAGAAGAGAATTGGTTAAAAAATTTGAGTTTCGTGGAATGCCCCTTTCGGAATTAGAACAACTACCATTAGAAAAATTATTTGAGATGTTTCCATCCAGACAGAGAAGATCACTTACAAGAGGAATAACAGACGGAAAACGGAAATTAATTGAAGAGATTAAAGCCGCAAAAGCTGGAAAAAACAAAAATCCAATTAAGACTCACCTTAGAGATTTGATAGTCTTGCCTTACATGGTAGGAGTAACAGTAAATGTTTTTTCAGGTAAAGAATTTCAGCCAGTCAACATAGTACCAGAGATGATTAGTCGTTATCTCGGCGAATATGTAATTACCAACAAACGCGTTACACATGGAGCACCAGGTGTAGGGGCTTCAAGATCTAGTCTATACGTACCACTGAAGTGATTGATGATGGGAAGATATAGTTACGCATTTCAAAATTATGATTCTACCAGACATGTAAGAGCTGCGTTAAGAGAAAAACCAATTTCACATAAACATGCAAGAGAAATTGCAGTCCAAATTAAAGGAATGTCAATAGAAAAAGCAAGAGATTACTTGCAGAGAGTTCTTCATAAAGAAAGCGCAGTTCCATTTAGAAGATATAAAGAACAAGTTGGGCATAGATCAGACCCCGGAGTAATGTCAGGCCGTTATCCAGAAAAAGCTGCAACTGAATTCATAAAATTACTTGATAATTTAGAATCAAACGCAGAATACAAAGGAATGGATCTTGATAGATTAAAAATTGTTAATGCAACTGTTCACAAGGGTGTTATAATAAAACGATTTATTCCTCGGGCTATGGGACGCGCAACAGCAAAAAATAATGTACTTACACATGTAGAATTAGTAGCTCAAGAGTTGTAATCATGTCGGCTGTAAAAAACGTTATCAAAGATAATTACAACATGATGTTGCTAAAAGATTATCTCAGAGAGCAAATTAAAGACGCAGGTTTTTCACATGCAGAAATATCTAAGACACCTACGGGTACAAGAATTGCACTCCACGTAACTAGACCTGGAATTGTTATCGGACGAAAAGGTGTAGGAATAAGAGAATTAACAGAAAAATTGGGTTCGGATTTTGGTTTAAAAAATCCTCAAATTTCAGTTGTAGAAATTGAAAAACCCGAACTGGTTCCTGGCGTAATGTGTAACAGAATGGCATCACATCTAGAACGTGGTACTGCTTTTAGAAGGGCAACAATGTGGACGTTACAACAAATTATGGAAGGTGGGGCCATGGGAGTTCAAATTACAATTTCAGGTAAATTAAGAGGAGACCGTTCATCCTTTGAGAAACATACTGTAGGAATCCTGCCCAGAGCCGGACATCACGCAGAGATGATTGTCGCAGAAGATGTTGCCCATGTTAAAACAAAAATGGGATTAATTGGCGTTAGAATTAGAATAGCAAGAAAAGAAAAACTCATTCCTGAATTTGAATTAAAGTCCGAATCAAAGAAAGTTGAAAAACCGAAAGTTGTTGAAAAACCAGTTGAAGAAGCTGAAAAACCAGTTGAAGAAGCTGAAAAACCAGTTGAAGAAGCTGAAAAACCAGTTGAAGAAGCTGAAAAACCAGTTGAAGAAATACCTGAAATTAAAATTGATGACAAAAAACCACGTTCTGAATCTGAACAAATTGCACTTGAAGCAGAAAAGATGAAAGATTTGGAAACACTAGAAGAAGAGGAGCAAGAGTTCAAGTCATGAGCAGAATTAAAATGAAAACAGTAAAAGCGTTTAATAAAAAAGATCTTAAAGACAGAATTGTTCAAGCTCGATCTGAGCTTGCAAAATTAAGAATTGAGTCAGCTAAAGGAACATTACGAAAAGATAGTGGAAAAATTAAACCACGTAGAAAAGATATCGCAAGAATGATGACTAGGTTAAATGAGATGAATAAACAATGATAACATCAGAAAATATTTTTTCACATGAAATTATTGGACTGGAGGCAAAAATTGTTGAATCATCCAATTCTCAAATCATAGGATTAAATGGAACAGTAGTGTATGAAACAAAATCAATGTTTACAATTAAAACTAAAGAGGGATTCAAAAAAATTCCAAAAGATCTGAATAAATGGAAATTCACATTAAATGATAATTCTGTGGAGATTGATGGAAAGTTACTTGCAAAAAGACCACAAGATAGATTGAGGACAAAAGCATGACAAGAGATATAGGACTATCAATTTCTGAACCTAAGAAAAAACCAGATGAAAACGATAAGAAAAATCCATTTAATGGAACGCTTTCGATTAGAGGAAAATTATTTGAAGGAACTGTAGTTAGTTCAAGTGCAAAAAAAACAGTAGTAATTGAGAAAAAAACTCATATTTACTTTACCAAATTTAAGAGGTATGCACGCGGAAAAAGCAAAATCCATGCACATGTTCCATCAAATATTGAAGTTCGAGAAGGTGATAATGTTTTGGCTGCAGAGTGCAGACCAATATCAAAATCAGTCTCATTTGTTGTAGTGGAGGTTAGAAAGTAATGTCACAGGGCAGAAGTCGTGGAAAAGCAAAAGGTGTAGAAGAATTCAGACCTTATGTTACAAGATCCTTACCAGTAGGAGCACAAATTAATTGTGCTGATAATTCTGGCGCAAAAATTTTAGAAATTGTTATGGTTCACAAAATAAAAACAAGAGTTTCACGTTTACCAGCTGCTGCTGTTGGTGATTTTGTTAATGTCGTGGTAAAAAAAGGACCCGCAGAACTTAGAAAGCAAGTTCATGGTGCTGTTATTGTTAGACAAAAATATTCAATTAGAAGATTAAATGGAGTTCGTTTAGCTTTTGAAGACAATGCTGCAGTTCTTGTTACTCCTGAAGGAGAAATGAAAGGAACTGATGTTAAAGGTCCTATAGCTGCAGAAGCTGCAGAAAAATGGCCAAGGCTTGCAAGTTTGGCATCGATGGTGGTATAGTATGAAACCAACAAAAATGAGAAATAACCAAATTTATCGTGCATCATATCAAACACGAAGCAAGCAATTAGGAAGTCCATTATCAAAAGAACTTCGTAAAAAATATGGAAAGAGGAGTGTTAGAGTAATTGTAGGAGATACTGTCAAAGTTTTCCGTGGTGAATACAAAGAGGTTGATGGAAAGGTTGCCAGAGTATCAACCCAAGATAATAGTATTACAATTGAAGGAATTAAAAAAGAAAAAGGCAAAGGGGATAAAGTCGACATTCTAATTCATACATCAAATGTTGTAGTAACATCTCTCAATACAGATGATTCTTGGCGCATGGCTAAGCTAGAAGGAAAAGACCCAAAAACTGTGCCTAAAACACCTAAACCTGAAAAGAAGAAAGAAGTTGAACAAAAAACACCTAAAGAGAAATCCGAAGAAAAACCTACCAAAAAAGAAGTAAAAAAAGAATTCAAACAAGTAAAAAAAGAAACTAAGGAGGATCAAGAGTAAAAATGGTAAGTATCGCTGGAAGTAAAAAGCTAAAAAGACAAATGGCGCCTTTGTTTTGGGGAATTTCAAGAAAAAACAAACGATTTGTCGTTACAGTAAAACCAGGTGCACATTCGAAACATTACTCTATTCCAACTGCTGTGCTATTACGTGATACATTAAAAATTGTATCAACATTAAGAGAAGCTAAAGCTACAATTTATGGAGGAAAAGTATCTGTCGATGGTATTAAAAGAAAATCGCTTCATCATGGAATTGGTCTGATGGATGTTGTTGAATTAGAAAATATTTCAGATATTTATCGTCTTGTTCCAATAGATGGTACAATTCTAAAACCAATTAAAATTAATGCTAATGAAAAAACCAAAAAACTTTGTAAAGTAGTTAGTAAAACAACAATCAAAGAAGGAAAAACTGAGATTGGTTTTCATGATGGTCGCTCATTAATTTCAAATGAAAAATTTAATGTTGGTGACACATGTTTGATGCAAGTTCCTGAACAAAAAATTCTTCAAGTTGTAAAATTAGAAAAAGGGTGTCAAGCAATTGTCACACGAGGAGAAAATGCTGGACAAACAGGTTCTATAGAAGAAATTAAAGAAGGAACATTCATGTTGCCAAAAATGGCATCAATAAAATTAGGTGACAGACAAATTGAAATTCCAACAGATATTATCATGGCAGTGGGAAAAGACAAACCCGTTATTCAAATAAGGTGATTTTATGGCACAAGAAACTCAAAACGTTATGAAAAGAATTACATTTTCTAAAGTTGTACTAAATATGGGAGTAGGAAAGTCAGGCGATGCGATTGAGGTTGCAAAAAAAGCACTTGATCAAATATCTGGCAAAAAATCGTGTGCAAGAAATGCAAAAGAAACTCAAAGAGATTTTGGTGTAAGAAAAGGAGAACCTATTGGAGTTGCAGTTACAATCAGAGGAAATAAAGGAGTAGAACTTCTCAAACGGTTACTTGAAGCAAAAGGAGATCAAATTAACGGAAGAGCATTTGATGATTTTGGAAACTTTTCTTTTGGAATAAAAGAGCACATCGATATTCCAGGAATAAAATATGATCCAAAAATTGGAATTTTGGGATTAGATGTTGCAGTTATACTTTCTAGACCAGGTTATGGAATAAGAACTAGAAGTAAACATAAAGCTAAAGTAGGTAAATCTCATGTAATTTCAAAACAAGAAGCAAAGGATTTTGTATCCAACGAATTTGGAGTGACAATAGCATAATGGTAAAAGATAGATCTTACGAATTTACAGGAAGAAAAAAGCATGATTTTGGAAGAGGTTCTAGATGGTGCAAACGTTGTGGGGATTACACTGCAGTTATTCAAAAATATAACCTGATGATTTGTAGAAGATGCTTTAGAGAAGTAGCAACTTCCCTAGGATTTAAGAAACATAGGTGAAAATTATGCCAGCAATTAATATTTTAGCAAATTTGTTTGTGACATTATATAACACAGAAGCCAGAAGAAAAGGAAATTGTATTATTTTTACAACTTCAAAATTAGGAACTGAAGTTTTGAAAACTTTGCAAAAAGATGGATACATTGGAAAATTTGAACATATTGATGATAATAGAGGTGGAAAATTTAAAGTTGAATTATTGGCAAAAATTACAAAATGTAGAGCTATTTCTCCAAGATTTAAAGTAAAAAAAGATGAATATACACAGTGGGAACAACAATACTTACCATCATATGACAGAGGAATGTTATTGGTAACAACAAATGAAGGCGTGATGTCACATCACGAAGCAGTAAATAAAGGAATTGGAGGATTTTTGATAGGATATGTCTACTAAACTGGATAAATTTGAAGCTGTTGTAGAAGTTCCTGAAGGTGTGACTGTTTCATTAAACAAACACATGTTACAAGTACAAGGACCATTAGGCAAAACTTTCAAGAGTTTTAAAAAAATTCCTGTCAATCTAGAAGTGAATGATGGTAATGTCCAGCTAAAAGCACAAGGATCAAGAAAGAAAGATTATGCTATTATGAATACTGCAAAATCAATAATTACAAATCTTTGTGAGGGAATTGTTGATGGATACACAGTTAAAATGAAAATTGTTTATGCACACTTTCCAATTACAGTGAAAACAAAAGATGGTTTAGTGTTAATAGAAAATTTCCAAGGAGAACGAGCTGCTAGAAGAGCAAAGATTGTTGGACAAACTAAAGTTAATCCAAAAGGAGACGACGTTATCATTACAGGATCAGTTCTTACTGAAGTTACACAAACTGCTGCAAACATTGAACAAAATACTAAAGTAAAAAACAAAGATCACAGAGTATTTCTTGATGGAATATATGTCTACCAGGAAAAAAAAGGTATTGAAAAATAATTTAACAAAATAATTTTTTACGAAATTATCTTATCTTATGACTCTTGATCCTGAATTCAAAAAGCAAACAGTTTTTCTTATAGAACAGACTCTAGAGTTATACAAAAAAGCTGGCGCATCACCAAGAATCAGTGAAGTTTGGAATATTGAGAGAACTGGAGATTTTCTATGTGGGTTTTTTGTAGGTGAAATGGTTGGTTCTGCACTTAGTGCTTTTCAAGTTTTTCATAAAAGAGAACCTACTCAAGAAGAACATATGGAAATAGTAGATATTATTGAACAGTATGCAAAAGAAATCAGAGAATTTTTTGCAAAATTTAACTGATCTTCTTTGAACAAGTCGAAAACATCTGTTCGCAAGAATTAAATCGCATCTACCTAGGTACAAGTTTGTTGCCGCCCTAGCTCAGCGTGGTAGAGCGTCGGACTGTTAATCCGTTGGTCGCCAGTTCAAGTCTGGTGGGCGGCGCATTATGTTTCTAAACTCGAATTTTGAAATATGTATCGTTTGATACTATTTAGTATACTGAATTAGACTGATTAGATCTAATATCTGATCGCAAATACACATTATTGCGGGAGATTTACTTTGGCCAGAACTAGAAGGGCCAACAGATATTGTGTTGACTGTGGTGCACGACTAGTCTACTATCCTAGACTGTCGAATCCTAAAGCACCTAATGAGTTTAGAGTTCTAGTTTATGCCTGTCCAGATTGTACCGATGATTTTGATAAGCCAAAGATGTTTTCTATTAGAAGGAATCAAGTTGCAGATCCATTAGAAACAGTAGAAATAGAGATAACTCAAGAGCAAAA
>CAWTZF010000040.1:0-19962 GCA_963920015.1 uncultured Nitrosopumilaceae archaeon
CTACAAGACACAAAAACTAATCAAAT
Source organism: uncultured Nitrosopumilaceae archaeon (assembly GCA_963920015.1). Taxonomy (GTDB): domain Archaea; phylum Thermoproteota; class Nitrososphaeria; order Nitrososphaerales; family Nitrosopumilaceae; genus CAWTZF01. The sequence goes on from CAWTZF010000040.1 coordinate 27, forward strand.
TGACGAATCCAAAAATCAAATAGAAGTTTATGATGTTGATATTTTTATGCCAACAAAATCTTCTCGTCCTGGTTGTGAAGAGGGCAATTTATGTTATATCCCTTCATTGGTTGAAATTAATGCAGGAGAATCCGTTACTTGGCAAAATCAAGATGTAGCCTTTCATAGTGTAACTAGCGGAACTTATGAAAACCCTGATGGACTTTTTGATAGTGGTCATTTAGATCCTTATCAATCATTTACTTTGACATTCGATAACACCGGCGAATATGATTATTTTTGTACATTACATCCTTGGATGAGCGGCAAAGTTCAGGTCAAGTAAATTAATTATCTACAATTAAGGTGAGGAAGGGAATCGAACCCCTTTAGATAGGCTTTGCAGGCCCACGCATAACCACTCTGCCACCTCACCGCAGTCACAAAAACAAGTTATCAGCATTTAAACTATTTAGATCAGAATTTTGTAAATGATTTTGATGCAAGCTTTACATCTTCTGCTTTTACAGTTTTTCTACCTGCATGGGCAGACATGTCAACAGCACTTTTAGCTATCGTCTCTGCAACTTCTTCAATAATTCTACGTAATTCATCAGCTGATTCATCGCTAACTCTATGTGCACCGGATTTTTTTAAAATCCTATACATTGCAGATAGTCCTAGTTCCGATGATTTCATTAAATGAATTTTAAGAATGGACGATAAAAGATTTTGAGTGAAAAAATATCACCAAGGGTCTGATTTATACAGACTATTTTAAGAGGTCTAATGAAAAATGATTATGAGTTGGCTTTTTGATTCTCACATTCATCTTTCAGATTCTGAATATGACCAAGATATTCCGTTAATAATACAAAGCATGAAAAAACTACACATCAAAGCATGTTGTGTATCTATGGATAATTCTAATTCCCAAAAAACCTTAGAACTAGCTAAACAAAGCGAACTAATTTTACCATTTATTGGAATTCATCCTGAAAAAGCCGATGATAATCTTGAGCAGATGAATGAATTGATCACACAAAATCTAAATCACATTTCTGGAATAGGTGAAATAGGCTTAGATCCTACCTACGTTAAATCTGACAAACAATTCTCACGACAAAAGGAAGTTTTTGAAACACTTCTTTCTTTAGCGGAAAAACATGATAAACCTGTATCAATTCATTCCAGAAAGTCTTTAGATGAAATATTTGAAATAATGCCTTCTTTTTCTCTTAACAAAGCTCTCTTACATTGGTTTGATGGTAGTAAAAAACAATTACAAAAAGCTATGGATATGAATTTTTTTGTTTCATATGGCCCTGTAATGGTTTACGCAAATGATAAACAAATTTTACTTTCAAAAACTGATCAAGACAAAATATTGATAGAAACAGATGGCCCTGTAAGATTTTCAAAATGCTTTGGTCTAAAACCTGCCCAGATTAGTTTTATTCCAAGTGTAGTTTTCTGTGCATCTAAGATTTTGAGAAAACCATACGATGAACTTTGTTCTATGTTAGAACAAAACTCAAGTGCCTATCTAGGTATATAGGTATAAAAAACCCCCCTTGGTAACCGGGTGAGTGAATAGAATAAAACGACTTTCACATGAAGTCCTAGACCAACATAAATCAAAATTTGGTGTAGACTTTGCAGACAATAAAAAAACTTTGGATGAAGTTTCAATTATTCGTTCTAAAGGATTAAGAAACGAAATTGCTGGATTTATTACTCGATTTTTAAAACGAGAGATTCGAGAGCAACAAGCTAAAGAAGCAAGAAAAGACGCAGATGAACAAATTGTAAATGAGGCTGAAGCAACTTCTAATGAATCTGTGGCGGAAACTACTCAAACTCAATCTGTGGCGGAAACTACTCAAACTCAATCTGTGGCGGAAACTACTCAAACTCAATCTGTGGCGGAAACTACTCAAACTCAATCTGTCTCAGAAAAACCACCATCAGAACAACCAGATTAGCCAAACTATAAGATTAATTTTGAGTTAATTAAAAATCATTTCTGTTGATAATTGTAAAGTTTTTTGGGGGAGCAAAAAAATCATTTTCTACTGATAGTCTTTCTTTAGAAAATGATGAATTCACTATACAAGAACTACTTAATTATCTACTTGAACAAAAACCTCCAAAAACTCCTGAATTGGACGTAAATAACATACTTGTAGCAGTTAATGGTGTAGATTCATCTGCTATTCAAGGTAAATCTACCAAACTAAAAGATAATGATGTGGTTAGTATTATTCCTGTAATCCATGGAGGTTCCCAGCAAATCCATTTTAAAATTGGGAAAAACCCTATCGAGCTTTTAGAATTAAAAAACAATACTAAAATAGAAAATGATTTTTTAGATAAATTAAGAAAAAAATTTCCAAAACTTATTCTTCAAGCTATTACAATTGATCACATTTTAAGTAAATCGCATGCACAAAAAATAATTGCCATCTCCATCTCTTCTCAAAAAAATCATACTCTTCTTTCCAAAAAAATTGAAACAGATATTTTGATGAGATTTGCAGGTACTACACAAATATCTCGAGCTATAAAAAAAGTAGGAATTAAATCACAAAAAAATTTTGTTTTAATTGCAATTGGTCCTAAATTTCAATTTACAAAGTTATATTCTGAATTAAAACCAATTCTTAGTTCAAAACCTATTTCTAAAGACAATAATACCTTTCTCAAAAAAGAATTTCATATTTCAACAAAACATATTAACTGTGTTCAATCAAAATCTCCTCTGGAAGACATTTTATCTGAGAAAGCAGCCATATTATTCTGATAAACTTCGTTTTTCTTTTTCAACACTAAGAATATCTTGATTTTTTAAAACTGATATTCCTGTATGTTTTCCTAGTATCTCAATTAATATTTTCCAATCATAATTTTCAAGAGAAACCTTGTTAGAAATTTTTTCAGCAATTTTTGAAATAATCTCCCTTGATGAAATTGATGAATTACGTTTTTCTATTGAAATTCGAAACGATTCGTTATCTTTCATAACTTTTGAAAGTAACACTGCTTCTTTTACAATCTCCTCTAATTCTGTATTACAAGTCGTTTGTATTGGAATAATTCTTCTAATATATCTAAGAGCCCAAGGTTCTTCGGAAATCATCTCTTTAATTCTTCTAACAATATCTAATCCTTCAATATTTGTTGAAACCGTAAATATTCCTGACATATCTGTAGCCAGAAATACAGGATTTTCATCACCTTGATCTTGTAAAATTTTTCTTAATTCTTCTTTTGATTCTAGCTCAAAATGTCTGGGACAGGTTACAATTAGATTCAAAGTGTTTTTCGAATCTCCCCTTCAGAAATACTACCTTTCCTGAGAATTTTTAACTCATTTCTATCAAATTCAATGATTGTTGATTCATCCCCACTAGGGATTTTTCCTCCATCAATAAGTATATCATAACCGACTAAGTTTTTTTCACAATCATCAGGATCTGTAAAAGATTTTGAACCTGAAATGTTTGCACTTGTACCAATGATTATCTTACATTCTTTTAATAATAATAATGCACATTCATTTTTTGGAATTCTAACAGCTATTCGATCTTTTAGATTCATGGACTGTTTTATTTTATCATCTTTTAATTTTGCAATTAAAGTAATTGGCCCAGGCCAAAACTTTTCAATTATTTTTTTCATTTCAGTTGTAAAGACTGCAATTTTTTCTAACTCGTTTAATGAATATCCTAAAAGCGGTAACCATTTCTGAGATTCTCTATTTTTTATTTTGTAGATTTTTTCAACTGCTTTATTATCATAAGGGTCACAACCTATTCCATAAACTGTGTCTGTTGGAAACACAATTACTCCACCAGATCTTATAGAATTTGTTGCTTTTTTAATTCCTTCTGAATTACACTTTACTCGCAAAGATTTCAATCATAGTAAAACGTATCTTTAATAATAATCTGATTTAGAATCGGTATAGAAAATATGAAAAACATATCATCTGAATTTGAAGATAATGAATTTGAGGATGATTTCAATGATGATCTAGACAATTTAGATGATTCTGAAGATTAAATATTTAATCCAAAATTTTCAGCAAATCTGCAAAACGTTTGATAAGCCTGCAAAAATTCTCTTCCAGAAGTACTTATTCGATATTTGCACGCTCCTTGGGAATCTACTTGTTCCAGCAATCCTTGGGAAACTAGATTTCTTAAAATTCTTGAAATTCTAACATGAGAAATGTTAGCCTTTCTAATTAGATAAGTTACTGTAGCTCCATCATCGTCTTGTAAATCATCTCTAGTTGTTGAGAGAATATCGCCGATTATTTTCATATGGGTTCTATACTCAACCATTTTTTTCTCATCTTATCTTACCATGAAGAATATGATAGTGACAAGATATTTTCCAATATACTAAAAAGATAAAAGAAATTGACAACTCATTTTTAGCCTCATTTTATCCTCAATGCGAGGGAAATTCAATTTAGGTTTCAGAATTATCTAGTTCTTCATCAAATTTGATTCTGGTCATAGGAACTTTGCTTACTGGGATGAAAAGCAAAATTAATCCTACAATTTTGATTGAGATTGAAACATAATACAAAATGGATTCAGGAAAAACAAAAGAATACCAACCAAGAAACTCTCCTAATGCAAGTAACGCCAATCCTAATCCAACAAAGATGGCTCCTTTCTTCCTGCTTTCAAGATATGACAACATAGTTTCGATTGCACCATAAATTAACAGAATGAATGATACAGATCTAAAGATATGCTCGATATGAATTACAGATAGAAAAAACAATGGAAAAATTCCAATAGATCTAAGATATCTTGACTTTGGGAAGAATGCCTTTATGCTGTGAGAAAATGCAATAAAAAAATAACCTATTGTTTGTACTGCAATTCCAAGAGTTTGAACCCATCTTTCAATATGTCCTGCCTTTACTATGAGATCTTCAACCATGTATCCTGTCCAAATAACAAAAAAACCAATACTAATTGAAAAGAATGCAATTGTTAATCTAAATAATGTAGGACTACCTGTGTTTTTGAATCCAATAAATGACATAATGCCTATTGCAAGTCCTACCAAAAACCCAAGTAAATTTAGAATATTTTCAAGAAGAAATTCCATTGATTATCAATGAGTTTTGAATTTAATTATTTTAATTTGATGAATCATTTAACCAGATTGTTAATCCCATTCATCTAAACTTCCTGAAGATTGACCTTCTGTACTGCCTGTATAGTCTCCAAGAATGTCAGAATACTTGGCATCATTATGTGCAACAAATTTTACATATTCTCCATAACTCGCTTCATAATCGCAATTTTCACATCTAACCATTGAATAATCTGATGATAATTCTGCCTTTTTTTTGCATTTTGGACATTTTATCTTCACATTATTTGTTACGTACCATTGTTTATTATTGATTTTTTGTAAAAAGATAAAAAGAGTCACAAAGGTTTGATATTTTATGACTAGAAGCTGCACAAAGTGTAAAAATCCGATTTCAGATGATGAACAATTAGGTATTGTTGCAGAAAAATATCCATGCTGTAACAAATGTTGGGCAGAATGGAAAGAATATCAAATTATGGTAATGAATGAAATGCATCTTGATATGTCAATGTCTGATCATCGAAAAGTTCTAAAAAAACATGAAAAAATCTTTGTAGGCGTCTTAACTCCAGAAGGTGATATAGTTGATTATAGTAATGAAGATAATCGAATTCCAGACAAACCTAAAGACCAAATAGAGTCTTAGCCTTTTCAGGAATTATAAGTAATATTCGCCTTTTGAATTCTTCATTTTGACTCATTATACTCTGATTTACAGTTTTTGAGAGAATAGATTTTTCTTCTTCTTTAAGGGACAAAAAAATTTCAAGAATTCCATCCAAATTAAAATTGATTAATTTTTGGGGGCTTTTGGAAATCTTTTCTACATAACTAGAGAATAACAAGCTTCTTTGTTCTTCTGTGAATACGGTTAAAACTTCTAACCATGTTTTGAATAATTTTGAAAAATTTGGAAAAGGAACAGTAGGACCTGCTTCTAGAGCGTTATTAATTACTTCATCCCTTTCAGATTGTTCCATTGAGTAAAACTCGAGCAATTTTTTTTTCAAAATCGGTTTTCTTAGAAAATCTGGTAGGCTAGCTAAATTTACAATAATATTTCCTGCATAATTAGGTTCAGACAATATGATCCAACAATGAATTTGATTAATAATTGTATAACAATTATCTAGCTTAAAATTAACCAAAATCAAGCTTTCGAATATGCCCTCTACAATAGTTGTTGGTGGATTCTTTGGAGATGAAGGTAAAGGAAAAATCATCTCTTATCTTGCCATTAAAGATAATCCAACTATAGTTGTACGCGGTGGTGCAGGTCCTAATGCAGGTCACACAATCAAAGATGGAGATAAAGTGTACAAAGTTAGAATGCTACCAAGTGGTTTTTTAAACAAAAATGCTAAAGTTATGATTGGTCCTGGGGTTGTTGTCAATCCCGAAGTAATGCTAAAAGAAATTAAAGACTTTGATGCATCAGGAAGATCTTTTCTAGATAAAAACTGTGGAATTATTGGAGAAGACCACATAAATCAAGATTCAAAAGGAGAATTAAAAGAAAAAATTGGCAGTACTGGTTCTGGTACAGGACCAGCTAATGCATCACGAGCAATGAGAACATTAAGACTAGCAAAAGACATAGACTCTTTATCTGAATATCTAGTAGATGTGCCGTTAGCAGTAAATTCTGCTCTTGATGCAGGCGAAAATGTTATCGTAGAAGGAACACAGGGAACATTTCTTTCATTGTGGCATGGAACATATCCATTTGTAACTTCCAAAGATGTTACTGCTTCAGGTATTTGTGCAGATGTCGGAATTGGTCCTAAGAGGGTAGATGAAGTTATCGTGGTTTTCAAGGCATATGTGACTAGAGTAGGTACAGGGCCATTAGAAAATGAACTTGATAATGATGAAACATCCAAACGTGGTTGGGCAGAGTTTGGAACTGTTACTGGACGCCCTAGGCGTGCAGCAGACTTTGATTTTAGCCTTGCAAAGAGATCAGTAATGCTAAACAGTGCTTCCCAAATAGCCATAACAAAACTTGATGTTAGATTCCCTGAGTGCGAAAGAAAAACTTCTTACGATGAATTATCTGATGAGGCTAAATTATTTATTAAAAATATTGAAGATAAACTAAATGTTCCTGTAACTCTTTTAGGAACAGGGCCAACTGTAAACGATATAATTGATAGACGAAAATAATTAGCCTCAATTTTTTTGGTTAAGTTTAAGTTAGTAATCTTCAAAGAAATTAAATGGATAAATTACCTAGATACATTCAAGTTGCATCTACTTTAGAATTTTCACGTTTAGTTTGTGCCTTAGAGCGTGCTCCTCGAGTTTCTTTTTTTCATGATCACGATGGAAAGAAAGTACTTTCTGTCCAAATGGATTTACTCAAAGAAAAACCAATTGTTTATTTCACACCTGTTGAAAATATTGGACACTACATTTGCTATGGATTTAAGGGAGGCAAAGAAGAATCACTAGTCGTTAATTCAACTTCTGATGCTGCCCGCCTATATTCACCAATTGTTCGAATCAAATCCCTTCCTGATAGTCTCAAAGCAGGAAATGGAACAAGTGACAAATACCAACCAATAGAACTCGAAGATCTGGCTAGTCTTGCTAAACTTAGTTATGGTTTTGAAGAGTCCCCATTTCCATTATTTGCTTTCCCACATGAAGGAAAATGGTTTGTGGGCGTATTCATGAATTTTAACGAAGAAAGCGCTTCATATTTCTGTCATGTTGCTTTAAATCATGAACCAACCAAGCCTTTTCTAAAATATTCTACTACTAATGGAATAGAACCCTCATTTGTTGATAATCCTAGTGAGCATGGTTATTCCTATATCAAGATTATAAGATTAAAAGATACACATCCTTTGGTCGATTATGACCAGCTTCAAAACTAGAATTAAGCAGATTTCCCAAAAAAATGGCAAAATTATTCTCGCCAATGATTATGATGTTTCTACTCCAAAAGTAGCCTCAAAAACTGTTCAAAATATTAAAAAATTCAACACATTTCTTTGTGGCCTAAAACTAAATTTTCACGTATTACTTCCTTTAAGCGCAAAAGAGATTTCCAATATTACAAAAACTGCACATCATTATGGTATACAAACAATTGCCGACATTAAACTAAATGATATTGGCAACACCAATAGAGTAACCACAGAAACACTTTGGAATTTGGGATTTGACGCAGTAATTATTAATCCTATAATGGGGATTTCAAGTTTGAAGAATGTAATTTCATCTGCTCACAAGAAAAGTAAAGGTGTAATCACACTATGTCATATGAGTGCTCCAGAAGCTAAATCGTCTTATGATTTGAAAATAAAATTAGAAAATAATAAACAATCAAAACTATATCAATTATTTTTAGATTGGGCAATTTCCAAAAAAGCAGATGGCATAATTGTTGGTGCAACTTTTCCCAAAATAATTAAAGATTGCAAGAAAATAACTAGAGAACAATTGAATATTTATTCTCCAGGAATTGGAACACAAGGTGGTAAAGTAAATGAAGTTTTATCAGCAGGCTCTGATTATCTAATTATTGGCAGAACAATACTTAATTCAAAAAATCCCAAAAAAACTGTTGAAGAGTTGGCTCTACAAAGTCTTAACAAGTAATTTATTTGATTTTGATAAAACAATCTTTGCATTTTCAAATGTTGTTTTTTGGTGAGCTTGGTCAAACGGTAACCAAACATAATCTAAATGCTCATGAGAAATGACAATTTTTTCAGTTTTAGTTTGTGCAAGAAAAAAAATAACTTTTTTGTGTATTAGACTTTCATCATATTGAAAATTATATTCAATATTTTCTTCAAAATCATTAACAAACTCTAAATCAGATATGCCAGTTTCTTCCTTGGTCTCTCTTACAACTGTCTCATTAGGTGATTCACCTTCTTCAATTTTCCCTTTTACAAAATCCCAGTGACCAGATGGATAATGTAATAACAAAAAAACCATCTCTGTAGGAGTTTTTCTATATACTACGGTGCCTGCAGATCTTTCTTCAATCAAAATTTCAAACCTTCAATGAACTGCATTGTCACTTTCCCTGTCTTCGCTTTCTTTTTTGGAACATTCTAATTGCTCTCATCAAATCAATTTTCCTAAATTCTGGCCAAAAAATATCCATAAACACTAATTCGCTATAAGCACTTTGCCACAACAAAAACCCACTTAATCTTTTTTCTCCTGAAGTACGTAAAATCATATCTGGTGAAGATTGCGGTAAATGTGATGTGTAAAGATTAGATTCAATTACATTTTTGTCAATATCATCAATCTTCAATTCTCCACTTTTTACTTTATTACTGATTTTTTTAATTGCGTCAACCATCTCATCCTGACCTCCATATGCTATTGCTATGTTGAGATAATGTTTATTGTATTTTTTTGTAGCATCATCTAATCTTTTGAGAACTTGCTTAATTGAGTCTGGTAATAACTCAATTCTTCCAATAGCCTTAACCCTCATTTTATTTCTATGAATTCTTGGATCATGGAGGAGTTTCTCTAATCTGGATCTAATCAATTCATATAGATATTCTAACTCTTCATCTTTTCTTTTTAGATTTTCCGCAGATAAAGCATACAGAGTAATTATCTTAATATCGAATTCTTCACACCAATCAAGAAGATTCTCTACTGCATCTGCACCATTCCAATGTCCTGTCTTTGGTAAATTCCAATTTCTTTTCGCCCATCTTCGATTTCCATCTAAAATAAGCGCAACATGATTCGGAATATCGCCATTTCGAATCTCTTTTTCTAAGTGTTTTGAGTACAAACTGTACAATCCAAATAGATTAAACGCTATATCCTTGAATCCAGTAATTTTTTCTCACCTGTACCAACAATTAACAGGATTCAGGATATCAGTGTTTTTACCAAATACCTAAACTTTCTAGTAAAGAAGCTTCAGGCAAGAATTATGAACTCTCTTCAGAGTTCACTTGTTCTTCTTTTTGTTTATGATATCTTTTAAACAAAATAAAGGCTGATACGAGTGTTACTCCAAGACCAGCTAAAAGTGGAGGAATAAGCGTTAGCGAACTTTCATCATAAATCAAAATGTTCATAAACTGTGAAATTGTTGGATACAAAGATCCTAGAACTACCAATCTTAATACGTCACTAATTTGTCTTTGAATTCTTCCCAACCAATTGCTCATTAAAGTTCCTGCAAAAATTGTTCCAATACCTACCCATAATATTGGAAGGGCACCTGAAACAAACTGTGCTACCAACACTTGATTTGTAACAAATGAGATTAACTGTGCATCAGCATCAATTATACTAGTATCAATAACTGTGATTCCAGCTGGTATTGATGATAAAATTAGAATTATTCCTGCTACCAATGTAAACATTCTAACAAAACCAGAGGGTGTTGGTTTGGTCCAATTAGTCCATGCTCTATCAATATCAAATGCTCTTATCAAAAATGCTCCTCCAAGAATGCTTATAAGAACTGCAAAAATTTCTGCTGTATAACCAAAAACAGTAGCAATACCACCAATTAACAGTAAAATTCCTGGAACTCCTAAAAAGAATTTTGAATATTTTGAATCATATGCAACCATCTTGAGATATTTTCCAAACACCGCATAAGAATACTCAACACTTCTACTAACTTTCATAACTACACGTTGAACAGAAATTACTGGTAATACATTTTGAATAAGTGGAATTACACTTTCATCATCTTCTCCATCAGAAACTATTACTGCTCCGTTAGCAGAAAATTTTTGTAAAACTGTTCTTATCTCTGATGCAATCTTTTCATCAGCTTCTACACCTCTGTCTTTAGTTCCACAAACTGTAATTACTTCTACTTTGTATCCTCTACTAACTAAATCTTCATACGTCTTTATGGCAGAAAAAATTGAATTAGAATCTGCATCTTCTGGATCTTCTAAAGCCAATCTTTGTGCTGCTTCAATACAAGAATCCCTTCCTACAACTGGAGTAACTATTCCTGTTTTTTCTCCTACATCATTGTCTCTATCAACGCAAATTACTAACAATCTATTTACCGATGATGAATTGATATCATTATCTAGATTTCTTGATTTCTGAGACATTCCTATTTTACTTGCAAAATTACTTTTTAACGATTTCCAACTTTTAAAATTATTATAATTAGGTTTTGTGCGTAATTTTTCATTATGGTCTACTACTATCAGATGCTTCAACTAAAGAAGCAATTTCTCCTTTCATCTGACTAAGTTTTTCAAGAGATTCCGTAATATCGCTCTCTGAGGAAGTTTCACTTATCATATTTGCAGTAACAATTGTTTCCCTAATGTAAGAATTGAATTGTTTTAAAGACTCGATATATCTAGAGTAGCCTTCCTCCCACTCTGAGGTTGCCTGACTTTGAATCAGTTGAATTATTTGAGAATTAATTTGAGATGATGAGACTTTGGCAATTTTGATGTATTGCTCTGGAGGCATCTCTCCATTCAAAACTTTTTGAAAATCTTCATCTAATCTTTCACTAATTACATTATGTATTTCTTTTACAACATCTAAATTCGATTCAAAATCTGAAACAACAAAAGAAACCTGATTGTTTTGTGGTATGAACCATACTACAAAACTAGCCCCCGTAATTGCTATTAGAATACCTACAGTTAATGCAATACCTTTTTTTGATGCCACTCTGATAGAATAATTATTTCCGTGTTTATAACTGCTAAATCATTTCAATTTATCACAAATAGAAGAAAAATCACTAAAACCTTCATTCAAAACTCATTACAATGCGAAATTAATAAAAAAATTGTGAAATTCTAGTAAATAAATCATATTAGCCTTTCATAATCTATTGTAAACTTTACACACATCTAGTTTATAGTAAAATAATTTTTACAGCTTCTTCATAAATATGACTTCGTTCGAGGCTTCTATATTATGGTAGAAGCATACTGTGTTAAATGCCGAGCAAAAAGGGAAGTCAAAGATCCCAAACAAGTCACATTGAAGAACGGACGACCAGCTGTAAAAGGCACTTGTCCAAAATGTGGAACTACAGTTTTCCGAATAGGAAAAATGTAGGAAAATCTATAGGCCACAAACTCATTTTTTAAAATAAACCCATATAGGGTAATATTTCTGAATATCAATAATGGCAAAAACAGAATATGAACATCTTCTAAAACGCATTCAAGATAAATTATCTGATACCAAAAAACAAGAAAAAGCAAGATTTGAACTTCCACGCGTGGATGTAATGTGGGAAGGTCAAAAAACATTCTTGCGAAATTTTGCAGAATTTCCAAAAATTCTACGAAGAGAACCTGATAAAGTACTTCAATACCTAGCAAAAGAATTTGCTGTACCTGCGGAAAGAATGGGAGATAAAGCAATGTTCATAGGTAAACGTGATCCTGATGATTTTACCAGACTATTTCAAATCTATGTTAAAGACTACGTTGAATGTCCTACTTGTAGAAGTCCTGATACCAAAGTTATCAAAGAAAACAGAATTTCATTTCTTATATGTGAGGCCTGTGGGGCCAAATCCACTATGAAAGGTAAGTATGCATAATGCAATTTTCTATAAAATTAACTAATTATCAAAAAAATCCAATGCTTAACATATGTGATGTTGAACTATTAGGAAAAGACATTTCCGAAAATGATTTGAGGCTCAATATCAGTAAAAGTTTCTATGGCGAAAAATTAGTTAACAAAAAAGAAGCTGAAGATCTTCTAAAAACTTGTTCTATAATTAATATAGTTGGCAAAGAAGCAATTTCATTATCAACAAGTCTTGGAATCGGTTCTGAAAACGGTGTAAAAAATGTCGATGGCATTCCATTTTTGATTGTTTTCAAAATGTAATTCTTTATAATTATATACACGAATTGTAAATTAGAAATCAATTTTACTTGGTGAATTCTTACAAAAACGTTGTCTGACGAAATAAATAAAAAACTTGAATCAAAGATTGACAGGCAATTAATTGAAAAATCACATCGTGGCAAAATCCTCGATGGTTTTAAAAAAAATAAAACTGTCAATGAGGTTCTCGATAAACCTACTATTATGACATTGTATGATATGATAAGATCTAATATTATTTCGTATGTCAACGGGGCTGTAAAAGCTGGAAAAGAATCAGTGATATTTTGGGCAGTAAATGAAGAAGAACAAAACGTTGCACTCAAAGTATATCTAATTTCAACTTCTAATTTTAAAAATAGGACACGATATATTCTTGGTGACCCACGATTTAAAAGAATTAGGAGAGGTACACGAAATTTAGTATATTTGTGGGCAAAAAAAGAATTTAGAAATTTAACAGAATGTTTTGAGGCAAAAATTCCAGCCCCTCGACCTATTAAGGTATCAAATAATGTCCTAGCAATGGAGTTTATTGGCGATGGAGGAATGCCTGCAAAGACTCTTTTGGAATCAGATGTAAATCTGACAGATTACAAATCTGCGATCTCTATTATAGAAAAATTGTACAAAGATGCAAAACTAGTCCATGCTGATTTTTCTGAATATAATATATTTAAAACAAAAAAAGGACTGATAGTTTTTGATTTAGGCTCTGCTGTAAAACTTGCTCATCCAAATTCTTCAGTGTTTCTTAAAAGAGACATTAATAATATATCAAATTTCTTTGTAAAAAGAGGATTAACAGTTGAAAATCCTTTTGATGTGATGGAGAGAATAACTAAATGAATTTTGAAAAAATAATTAGAATTCCATCTGATAGAATCGGCGTTCTTATTGGAAAATCAGGAACAACAAAATCTAAAATTGAAAACGCATGTTCAGTAAACCTTGAAGTCGATAGTGAAAGTGGAGAAATTATGGTCAGTGGAAATGGTAGTATTGAAGATATACTGCCGTTCAAAGCAGTAGAAATTGTTACAGCGATAGGAAGAGGTTTTTCACCAGAAAATGCAATGAAGCTACTAAAAGGTGAAAACACATTACATGTAATAGACTTAAGAGAGTTTGTAGGAAAATCTCCATCACATGTTGAAAGGATTAAAGGGAGAATTATTGGAGAGGGTGGTAAGGCGAGGCAAAATATGGAGAATTTAAGTGATACTAGTATTTCGGTTTATGGACGTACAGTTGCAATTATTGGTGAAACAGACAAATTGAAAATTGCAGTAGATGCAATTTCATCTCTTTCTAGTGGAAGTATGCATAGTACAGTTTACAATAAACTTGAAAGTGCAAGACGTAGAGATAAAGTAGAAAAAATGAAGCTTTGGGAAGATCAAGATGTCTTCTAATAAAGAAACATTTAATCAAATTTCTCCTAGTGAGTTTTTTTATCGTAATAGGGATTTAGCAGGTTTTAGTACTCCTACAAGATCGCTATATACTGCTGTAAGGGAATTTATTGAAAATGGCTTAGATGCATGTGATCAAGCAGGAATTCTACCTGATATCCATCTTATCATTAAAGCAGTTGACCCTGAGAAACCTGATCCAAAACCATACATTCTAACTGTGAAAGATAATGGACCAGGAATAGAATCAAAACATGTTCCATTAGCATTTGGAACTGTTTTGTATGGTTCCAAGTTTGGTCTCAAACAAGCAAGAGGAATGTTTGGACTTGGAGCAACTATGGCAATACTTTATGGTCAAATTACAACAAACAAACCCGTTGTAGTAAAAAGCTCAACTGATGGACAAACTCAGGAAGAATATGAATTACTTTTAGATATTCAAAAAAATAAACCCGTGGTTCTAAAACACATTACTAAAGAAGTTTCTAAAAAAGGACTATCTGTAAGCATTAGCCTTGAAGGTGATTATTCAAAAGCAGGATCAAAAATACGAGATTATGTTTATCAAACTTCTTTGATCACTCCTTATGCTACAATTACTTTTGATGATCCTAAAGGTGAGAAATATCGATATACTAGAATTATCAAAACAATGCCAAAACCCCCAACAGTAATTAGACCTCATCCCTACGGTGTTGATGTTGAAACTATTAGAAGAATGATAGTTGATACATCATTTACAATTCCCAGAGTAGACGATATAATGATTGAAAAAGTAAGAAAAGAACTGGGATTGAGCAAAAAAAATCTTAATTTTACTCAAATCATGTTAAAAGTTAAAAAAAGATGGAAAACTCTTACACGTCAAGTTCGTGTTGTAATTGCACTGATGTCTTTTCTTAAAATGGATTTTGATAAACTAAGTAAAATTAGAATTGATGATATAGACATATCACGTCAGAAATTAACATATTGGGATTTTGGTATATCTCAATCCATAGTAATTGAGATGGATTCATCAAGTGATTACTATAAACAACTTGCCAATACAGTACAAGGAGAAACGCTCGTAACATTTTTGACCAAAAGATTTCAAAGAGTTGGTCGTACTACTGCTGAAAAATTTGTAAAATTCGCTGGCTTCAAACCTGAAATTAGATTGGGAACTATGACTAATCAAGAACTCGCAAAACTCAGTGATTCTTTACAAAAATTTGATAATTTTATGTCGCCTGACCCGAACTGCCTTGCTCCCTTAGGTGAAGAACCTTTAGAAAAAGGAATTCAACAATTCTTTAATCCTGACTTTTTAACCGTCATCCAACGTTCGGCTTCGGCCTATTCTGGATTCCCATTCGTAGTAGAAATGGGAATAGCTTACGGAGGGAACATTTCATCAAAAGGCTCCAAAGTCTATAGATTTGCAAATCGAATTCCACTTCTTTATGATGAAGGAAGTGATGTAATTGTTAAAGTAGTAAATGAGATTGATTGGAAAAGATACAAAGTAAATCCTGATTCTCCTTTAGTTATTGTTTCACACATATGTTCTACTCGTATACCTTACAAAACTGTAGGAAAAGAAAATGTTGCTGATAGACAAGAAATTGAACGAGAAATAAGACTGGCTTTACAATTTCTTTTAAGAAAATTACAAGTTTTCATGAACAAGAGAGGTCAAGCCGAAATGGCTAAAAAAAGAGCTAATCTTTATTCAAAATATCTTCCATTAATAGCACAATTTTGTACTGAACTTGCAGGTAAGAAAAAAGAACCCGATTACAAAAAGATGTTAAAAGAAGAAACAATTGTTCCAGAAATTCCCGAAAAAGAAGAAACAATTGTTCCAGAAATTCCCGAAAAAGAAGAAACAATTGTTCCAGAAATTCCCGAAAAAGAGGAAAAAACAATAGTTGAAGAAAACCAAAAGAAAAAGGAGGAGATGGTGGTTGAAAAAATCCAAGAAAACAAGTAGTAAAACTTCAAAAGAAAAACAACAAACTCTTATTGAATTATTAAAAAATCATGGAGCTAAAGTTTATGATGATCTTGATAATGGAGAATTTCCAAAATTTTCAATTCCAAGCAGATCAGTAAGTAACATAGTTTATGATCAAAAAATAAGACAATATATTCTTGGAACTAATTCTGCATTGAGAAGCACAAAAAATACATCACAACTACGTTCCTTTACACAGCTAATGTGGTTGGCATTTTTTGCAAATAGACTAACAAAAGAAAAAAAGTCTTCTACTCTCAGAGATGTTTATTATTCTTCACAAGCATTTGCTGTAGATTTTGAAGATCAATCTGAATCTGATAACATAATCGTTGATTTAGAGACTGTTCTGTCACAACCAAGAGAAAATTTTCATGTATTTCCTGAAGAAAGAAGTAGTATTTTTGGCGACCTAAATATCGAATACACTGTTCCAGGATATGAGGGTAAAAAAATGAATTTATCAAATCACCCTGATGGTTACGCCATAGGGCCAAGTTTGACTAGTGCAGAATTGGTTGATACAAGTGCAGAAATTGTTATTGCAGTTGAGAAAGGTGGTCTTTTTACAAGATTTATTGAGGAGCAAGTAGATAAAAAATTCAAAGCAATTATTGTAGATACTGGTGGACAAGCTCCTCGTTCTACTCGAACACTTCTAAGAAGACTAAATATAGAATTGGGATTGCCTGTCATAATTTTGACAGATGGAGATGTATATGGAGAGCATATTGCAATGGTAATAAAATCTGGCTCTGCTAATGCTGCTCATTTAAGAGAACTTACTGTTCCTGATGCAAAATGGGTAGGTGTTTGGGCTACTGATATTGAAAAATTCAAACTACCAACAATTCCTATGACTGAAACTGATATCAAAAGATGTTATGATCTACAAAAAGATCCACGATATCAAAAAGGAATTTGGAAAAAAGAACTTGAAGAATTTTTAAAAATTAAACGAAAGGCCGAATTAGAAGCATTTTCAAAATATGGACTAACTAATATTACTGATAAATATCTGCCATATAAATTGGAATTGGCAAAAAGCCTATAATTTTTTTATTCGAAGTGTAAGAACACCATTTCTATATTTGAAATCAAAAATTTGCATATCCAACGAGTCTTCAATTATAACTTCTTTTGAAAAAGTACCTACACCACGAATATACAAAACTCCTTCAATCAATCTAACCATAATTTTATCCTCTGGACCCGGAACGTCAGCAACAAAAACATATTCTTCATCACCTTTTATGAGATCATAAACCCAGTTTTTGGTTTCTTGTTCTCTAATTGTATACTTTGGTTTTTGATCTTTGGTCATTTTTTGGAGCACTCGGACCCAATAAATCATTGTAATAGCTGCAACTCCAATTAGAATAAAACTTACAAAACCTGAACCTGAACGCTGAGACATTACATAGATTATTCCCAGAAATAGGATTACCATGATTGGTATTACAAAATTTAATGATTGTTCAGTAGAATACTGTCCTTTATAACTTGCCAACTATACGATTTTGATTCTACCAAATATAAAGTATCTTTGATTTTTATTACCAAAACAAAGTGAGCAATTTTATTGAAAGAAAAAGATCCACAAAATATTTCAACCAAGGAACTTTTTGCCAAAGGCTCAATTATTGCAATAATTGTAATAATTCCATCATTAGGAACTTTTGGTATATCATGGTATATTCTTGATGATTTGTTTCAAGCAGCAATTATTGGAGGTGTTGTTCATTTAATAGCAATGATATTTTCTTTTAAAATTTCAAAAAAATTTTTTGTAAACAAATCTGACACCAAGACGGATCTTTAATTATTACTAAAAATTTGTATTTTGTATGGACTTTTATCAAATTGAGCAAGACTTGATGTCGGAAATTAAACTCTCTTCTTTAGAAGCTAAAGTTTTTCTTCTTATTACAACGAAGGGAAAGATGACTGTCAAGAAAATTGCCGAAGAACTAGATCTGTCATATGATGACTCTCTTAGTATTTCAAAAAAATTGATGGAACTTGGAGCTTTTATCGATATTTCTAAAACAGAGTTCGAAGCAATGCATCCAAGATTTACCATAGTTAACATGTACAGACGAATGTGTGAAAGAGAAAATATTGACTTTACAAGAAACAAAATTGTCGATAATATCGGCGTCGTTCTTGAGAGGCCTTATGATGCTGCAAGGACTAAATAGAACTATTATTCGATGAAGATTATTGACATCAGATTCTTCAAACTGTAAACATCAGGCTGTATACTTTGGTGTGATAAATATTAACATCGATGAGAGAACCATTGGTTCAGTTGATGTATGGCGTTGTGGAATTTGTAAAAAAAGATTTTGTGAAGAAAAACAATTGGGAATAGAAGCCATTGCAGATATTGTCGGAATGCCTCCAATTGATGATGATGAGAAATGGACAGTTTCTGTTTGTAAATTACAAAAAGGAAAAGATAAGTGGAAATTAGTAAAATTAAAGGAAAACTCTTCAATTAAACACGAATGCTTAGATGAAAAAATAATTGAACTCCCTGTACAAGATTTTAAAATACAAGATGATACACACTGGAGTTTTCTTGTTGATGATAACGTCAATAGAGCTGTTGAAATTTAGATTCTCATGGTTCATCTTAAAGTTCACATAAATAACATTCGTGGGGCACAGATGGCAGCAAAAATTACAGGAAAATTTTCTATCGAAGAACATACTTTTCGTTTTTCTGCAATAGCGTTTGGAAGAATAGGGGGACAGAACATAGGTGCAAAAATTTCTAAGACTACTGAAAATGAATTAAAAAAGCTTGGATATGATGTAGAAGAAGTAATTACATCTCTGCAATACAATTTGTTACAAGGAGATATCTCTATTCCAGAGGGATTAAAGAAAGATTCTTTCATCGATGACTAGAATTCTGCTTCGGATAAGGCTTCTTCACAATGACAACTTCGTGTTTGTGGAATTTCATCAATTAAGGAAGTTAATATTTTTTTTGTTTTTTCTACATTTTTTGAAAGAGTTTCCAAAACTTCTTTTGCAGTAACCGGTTTTTCTGCCCAAACATCATAATCCGTAACAGTAGAGATGGAAACATAACACATTTGAGCCTCTCTAGCTAACTGACATTCCGGAACTAAAGTCATACCAACAATATCTGCTCCTGCACTTCTGAAGAATTTGGATTCAGCCTTTGTAGAGAACCTAGGTCCTTCTATACAAACATAGGTACAGTCTTTGTGAATAGTGACATTTTGTTCTGTGGCTGTCTTTACTACTACATTTTGAAGTTCTGGGCAAAACGGATTGGCAACAGAAATGTGAATAACTTTACCATCTTTTGAGAATGAACCTTCACGAGATTTTGTAAAATCTAAAAATTGTGAAGGAAGGGCAAAGTGACTTGGTTTTATTTCTTCTTTTAAACTTCCCACCGCAGATGGCGCTATTATCCTTTTAACTCCAAGCTCTTTGAATGCCCAGATATTAGCTCGAAAATTTATCATATGAGGTGGTATGGAATGTTTTTTGCCATGTCTTGGCATAAATGCAATTTTTCTCCCCTTGAAAA
>CAWTZF010000041.1:0-6650 GCA_963920015.1 uncultured Nitrosopumilaceae archaeon
ATGATCTGTCTACCATTCCGGTTAAAAAATTAGCAGAGATTGATAAAATTGGTTCGACACTTGCAGATGACATAAAGTCTCAATTACGGAAAGGTAGATGATTGCCTGAACAAATCATCGGAGCTGTAGCTTCTTGTGTCATTGCATTCTTTACAGTATATTTTATCACTCCTCCTTTGATTAAAGCACTTGAAAAACGCAACCTAACTGTAAAAGATATTAACAAAAAAGAAGAAGTTTGGGTAGCAAGACCCGGTGGTCCATCTCTTCTTGCTGGAATTTTAGCATCGGAAATTGTATTGTATGCATTTTTTCCAATGAATGAAATTATTGCTGTAATGATTACCACATCACTTGCTTTTATTGTTGGAATGATTGATGATAGAAAAGTTATGGGTGGATGGTTCAAGCCATTAGCACTTGCTGCCTCAGCAACTCCAATAATTCTGTTAGGATCTTATGATTCTAATTTAGCATTTCCTCTTTTTGGTGAAGTAAAAATTCCTGCATTATATCTTGGTATCATTGTAATTATGATTCCAATTACTGGAAATACAATCAATTCAATTGATGTTCTAAACGGTGTTGCAAGTGGATTTATGACGATTGCTAGCTTTGCACTAACAATTTCATTATTTATTGTACAAAATTATGAAATTGCAATTATTAGTTTACCTTTAGGATTTGCTTCACTTGCATTTTACAAATATCATAAAATTCCCAGCAAAATTTTTCCAGGAGATTCTGGTGCATTAACTCTTGGTGCAATGTATGGGACAATAGCAATTATAGGTGGAGTAGAAATAATCGCAGCTGTCGCTTTACTTCCTGCCGTCATTAACTCATTTTTGTTCCTCTCAAGCATGAAAAGAATAGTGGAACATAGAGCAATTAAAGCAAAACCAGTAGACCATACTGATGATTTTAAACTTCGAGCCACATCCGACAAGAATGCTCCCATTACCTTAGTACGATTAATTCTAGCTAAAGGCCCATTAACCGAGAAGGAAGTTGGGCATGTGATTTTCAAATTAGCTATATTTTCAGGAATTTTAGCCATAATCACTGCTTTGATGACTGGAGTTTCGATATGAGAAATAACTCGATTTTTATCTTCATTTTTTCAATGTGGATTTTATTGTTACTTGGGGGTGGCGTTGTAGTTATTGTTTTAGGACCAATTACAATTACCGGTTTTGGTGAACTAAACTCAATTATTGCTTCAGGAATAAAAGCAGTGACTGCAATTATTTTAGTAGTTATTTGGATTTTTATTTTATTAAAAATGAAAAATCGGATATTTCAAAAACAAATTCAAAGTTAGCTTTCTAACCAATCTTTTTGTTTTTTATCGTATTCTTCTCTAGTGTATTTAACTTTGGCAGGAACTCCGATAACTACTGAATCTGGTGGAACGTCTTTTGTAACAACAGCGCCCATTGCAACAACACTATTCTTACCAACAGTAACACCAGCTTTAATCACAGCACGAGCTCCAATTATCGCACCATCTTCTATGATGACTCCTACCATCTTATCACACATGGGATATGGATCATTAGTTAAAGCTGCATTTGGACCAATGAAACAATTCTTTCCAACTCTTGAAAGAGGGGGAAGATATGCCATTCCTTCAATCTTTGTATTTTCTCCGATCTTTACATTATAATCAATATGAACTAGAGAACCGATCTTTACATTATCTCCAATTTCTACATCATCTCCAATATATGAAAAATGCCACACTTTGACATTATTTCCTAGCTTTGCTTTTTCAGAAATGTAATTGTTGACCAAAACAGATCACAGATGCCAAGGTGATGCTTGCTTAATTATTTTTTCAGGCAGTTTTTCTTGATTATTTTTTAAAAATTTCATGTCTTGTTCCTTATCTCTTAATTCATCAGGCAACATTATTGGAATTTCTTCAATTATTGGATAGAATCTTGAACAATCAGAACAATAGAGAGCACCTTCCTCAACAACTTCTTCTTTAGATTTTAATTCAAAAATCTCTAATGGATGATGTTTGTCTATAGGACAAGCAAGGATATCCATCATTTTTTTGTTCATTTTAACTCCAAGTAAATTGGTGTTCCTTTTTGGCTCGATAAAAGTGCAGCTTCGGCAATTTTTGTGACATTTACTGCATGTTCTGGCTTTACAACAAGTTCATTTTTCCCATCAATAGCACCAAGAAAACTTTCAATTTCTAGTAATAATGGCTCCTGTTTTTCTTGTCTTGGAATTTCTGTATCATCTGATTTCTCAATTTTTACTTCTTGTGAGATAAAATCTGAAGAAATTATTGCTTCTGTACAAACAGCATTAAAGTTTCTTACTCTCGTCGGGGTAATCCAATTAGAAGAAATTATAGCAACCTTGTTATCTTTAAAACCTAACATAATCGATGCAAAATCCTCATGTTCATGCTTTATTTGTCCTGCTCTAGCAAAAACAACTTCAGGCGTATCGTCAAATAACCACATTGCAGTATCTATATCATGAACTGATGTGTCATAGATTATACCCACATCTTTGATGTGTAAAGGCATTCTATTTTCACGATGAAATTCTAACATCACAAGATCTCCATACTTTTTTGATTGTACCAATTCTTTTACTATACCTACTACAGGATTAAATCTTTCAATATAACCACAAGTTAATAGAACATGGTTTCTTTTTGCAAGTTCTAAAAGATCTTCACCTTCTTCTGAAAGATATGTCATTGGTTTTTCAACAAAAACATTTTTTTTAGCTTGAATAAGTTGTGAAGCAATTTTTGAATGTGTTGATGTAGGTGTACATACAAAAGCTGTATCAAAATCTTCCGAATCTAAAAGCGAATCAACTGAATTATAATGATTCACTGAATATTTTTCTCCATATTCTTTACATCTTTCTTCATCTACATCACATACTGCTGATAATACTCCTAATTGAGACAGAATTCTAGTATGGTTCTTACCCCAACCTCCAGTTCCAATTTGAACAACTTTCAATCTAATACACTTCCGTTAACCAGCGAGAATATTTTTTGTTTTTATTCATTACTATTTCTGTGTATTTGCCCATAAACTCTTTTGTTATCCTTCCAGCCTTTCCATTTGCCACTTTCTTTCGATCAATCTTGATAATTGGGGTGATTTCTGCTGCAGTTCCACAAAGAAAAATTTCATCAGCAGAATACAATTGATTCTTTTTGATATTCTTAATTGATGCTTTGTATCTTAGATCTTTTGCAATTTTGATAATGACATCTCTAGTAATTCCTTTCAACGCAGAAGAGCTTATTGGTGGAGTAATCAATTCCTCGTTTTTTACTATAAAGATATTTTCACCAGGTGCTTCACTTACATTTCCTGATAAATCCAAGAGGATTGCTTCATCGAATCCTTTCTTTTTGGCTTCATTAGTGGCTATAATAGAATTGAGATAGTTGCCTCCCATTTTTGCTTGAGTTGGTGTAGATGCGTCTGAAAATTTTCGCCACGAAGTAACTCCTGCTGTTATCCCAGTTTTACTAAACAGATCTCCAAACGGAAACATGAAGATTGCAACATGAGTCGGTGCTTTTTTTGTTACGTGTAGATTGATTCCATATTGTCCAATAAAATAAAATAGTCTAAGATAACAGGATTTTTTCATTTTATTTTTTTTGCATAAACCGATTAATGCTTTTTTAATTTGTTCATCAGAAAAATTAAGAGACATTGAATAGAATTTGCCAGAATTTCTGAATCGCTTTATATGTTCATCAAGTCTAAACATGTCAAGGTTATTTGAATTCCAATAGGCCCTAATCCCTTCAAAAACCGAGGTTCCATAATGAATTGCATGAGTTGTAACTGGAACTTTGGCTTTATCTACACTAACAAATTTACTGTCAAACCAAACAAATTTTGAAAGAGGAAGTTTCACAACAAAAAATTATGGTACTATAATTAATCTATTTGGACCAACCTTCTTTAGGAAATTTCATTCCCGCAACCTTGGTAGTCATATCTTCACTACTAGCAAATTTCTTAACAATAGACCAATTTTTTTCTATAATCTTTGCAACTTCAGCATGCACACCATCCTTCCAATTGGTTTCTAATCCATTTGTTGCATCGTATAGCTTGTTTTTGACTGAAGCTGCAGACACTTCTTTCCTAGTTCCTATCTTGGGTTTTAAACGATAAATTTTGAGCATACGTCCTTCGGCTTTATCACCTGTATAGCTGAAATAATCATCTTCAACACCTTGTAGAATCTGCTTCCTAAGCTTCCATGAGTTAGGAGATAGTATAGGTGGCATGTATTTAGAAAATGGAGCAAAAAAAGTGTAATTGCGAGAAATCAAAATTGAATCACCAAATATTGATTCTAGCATTTTCTTTCTAATTTCAAAACCGAATGGAAAACTACGACTAGTAACTTCTGATTCTCCTTTCATAAAAATTACAGGCATCACCTGAACCTTATCAGCTTGAGATTTTAATTCGTTAATTATTTCTACATGCGCGTTTGTTAGAGGATTAAGGTGCGCAAGATATAGAGCAGTAGTCAATTAAATTTTTGTGTAAGATGTCCTATTTCAATGATTGACTTTTAATTTACAACTGGGGACGATGGGACTTGAACCCATGATCTCCAGCGCCCGAGGCTGGCAGTATGCCAAGCTAACCCACATCCCCATAAGTAAATCCTAATCGCATAATATTATTTCTTTAAATTTTTTGTTTAACCGTAAGATTCTTCTTTTACTTCAAAGCTTCCGTCTTCACGTTTATGACTACTAGTTACAAATCCTTTTGGAGTCAAAAAGTCCATCACACCATCGATGGTTCCTTGCCACCCACAAATATAGAACATTGTGTTATCTTTAGTAATTTTTTCTCCTACTAGCTCTTCTAAAGGTGATAATCCGTTTTCACGTGGTCTAAGAAAAGTTTCTACTCTGCCTGTTTGACCTCCCCAAGATCTATTAAACCACTCTTGCGGTCTACTTATTGAAGCTCTGTATGAAAAGTTCCATTTGTCCTTTCCTTTATCACGACTTTCATTTTCTAAACTAGTAAAGAGGTCTTTGTAACTCAATTCATCAACATAACTAGCACCATGTAATACTACAACTTCTCTTTTGTCTTGTGTATCATGAAGATGTTGTGCAAAACTAACAAATGGTGCAATACCTGTTCCACCACCAACACAAACAATTCTTCTTTTGTCCTTACTACCGTCAGGTAATTTCTCATTTATTGAAAGAGCAATTCCTGAAGGTTTAAGCCATGAAATTTCATCACCTTCTTTTACATTGAATAATTGTGTTGTAAGTTGACCTGGTAACGGTCTTCGTACCCATCTTACAACAAATTCAAAAAACTTTTTGTTTTCAGGATGAGACGCAATTGAATATGCTCTTCTAATGACTTTATCTTTGCTTGGAACATGAAGACCAAGTGTAAGGAACTGTCCTGCTTGATAAGGAGGTATTACTCCATCCTCAGGAACCATACGAAAAATCCCAAGATCTTCTTTGAGTAATTGAACATAAGTTACGGTAGCTTTATTATCTACGACCATTCGATTGATCAGCTTTCTAATGGTTAAATATCTTCTGTCGACTATAGAGGGATCCTGAAACTATCCGCTACACGTTAATAACCAATTTAAAAAATTTAATTCGAACAGATTTTTTTGGCATGTTCATTTGGGCCGGTCGTCTAGACTGGTAGGATACGCCCTTGGCATGGGTGAGATCGAGGGTTCAAATCCCTCCCGGTCCACCTTAACATTTCTTAGCAGCTAAAACAAGAAGTTTTTCTAACTCATCATCTTTTTCTTTAGAAATTTTTTGAATTTCATCTGGCGGTAATTTATCTCCAATATCAATCGCTGCCTTAACGGCACTCTTTTTTACTTCGATACTAGAGTCATAGAAACAATTGTGAATTGCTTCACTTGCATCATTTGCTTTCAGAAAACCTAGTGCACCTAGTGCACATGCACGAACCATTGAACTTGAATCTTTAGTTAATTCTATAATTGAAGATACCGCTTCTCTATCATTTCTATTTGCTAAAATGAGGGCAGAAAACCCTCTGATGTTTTTACTAGGTGAACTAAGATTTTCTATTAAAAATTTTGAAATTTTATTTTCATTTAGTACTAAACTACTAAATACTTCTCCTCTAACCTGAATTTCTGGATCATCTAACTTTGATATTATCTTGTTTATTATCTTAGGATCTTCTTCCTGAGTTAATGATTCAAGAATTCTAATCTTTTCTTCTTGTGAATCAGAATCTAATTTTTTATTTATTGATTGAAATTTAGTCATAAAATCTTTCATCAATCAGGCATAGATAAGTAATATTTTTCATAAAGGTCATCAAATCTACAAAATAGCCATTCTTAGATTTAAATTATCCTGAAATAGTTTAAGCGATATGACTGAACAAACCGCAAGTGACACTCAAACCGCAAGTGACACTCAAACCACAAAAGACACTCAAACCGCAAGTGACACTCAAACCATAAAAGACACTCAAACCACAAAAGACACTCAAGTCACAAAAGACACTCAAACCGCAAGTGACACTCAAGTCACAAGAGACACTCAAGTCACAAGAGACACTCAAGCCACAAGAGACACCATATTC
>CAWTZF010000042.1:0-8116 GCA_963920015.1 uncultured Nitrosopumilaceae archaeon
CATAACCGATTGATTCTATTTTCATTCTAGGATAAAATTCTGAACATGTTTTTGTTAGGCTAACTAACATACTTGCACCTGTTGGAGTTGTAAGTTCTTGTTCTGCTTGACCTCCAACTATTATTATTCCAGAATTCTTAAAAATTTCCAAAATTGCACTAGCAGGATTTGAGGTGGTTCCATGAGAGAATGTAACTGTTCCACCGCCTACTGCCACAGGAGTGGTAACAATTTTGTCACCAAAGAAATTCAAATCATCAAGTGCAATGGCGGTTCCAACAATATCTACAACTGTATCGATACTAGAAGCCTCATGAAAATGAACTGAATCCATAGATTCACCATGTATTTGAGATTCTGCTTGAATTAATGTATCTATACTAGAAATGGAAAATTCTTTTGCATTTTGTGAAAGACCAATTTTTTTAATGGAGTTCAAAATACATTTTTTAATTTCTATTCCCTTTCGTTCATGAAAGTCTTCAGTAAAATCTAAGATTAGTTCAGTGGCTACAGTTCCACGTTTTTTTATTTTTGAAAAATTAATGTTTGTTATTGTTGAACCATCAAGAAATTGTTCTGCTATTTTTATTCCCTCGATAATTTTTGTTTTATCAGCACCAATGTTAACTAATGAACAAAGTAACATATCTCCAGAAATTCCAGCGACTTGTGGATCAATGATAATTACCATAAATTGGAAATTGTTTAAAATGCATATAAATTCTGTTGGAGGTATTCGAATGTTTCATTAGATTTAATTATTGATTATTTTGACCGCTCAACATGATTACTATAATTGGCTCTGGAAAAGTTGGTGGAGCTGCAGCACTTTTTTCTGCATTAAAGCGACTAGATGATCAAATTCTCCTTCTAGATATTGTAGAAGGCTTACCTCAAGGCGAAGCCATGGACATCAATCATATGCTTTCTGAGCAGGGCGTAGATGTTGAAGTCCGTGGTTCAAATGATTATTCTGAAATGAAAGGTTCTGACATCGTAGTTGTAGTTGCAGGTTCAGGACGAAAACCTGGAATGACAAGAATGGATCTTTTGAAAATCAATGTAGGTATTGTAAAAAATGTTGTTGAAAATATCAAAAAATATGCAAATGATTCTATGATACTTCCTGTTACAAATCCACTTGATCCTATGGCATACATTACTTACAAAACATCAGGCTTTGAAAGAAACCGAATATTTGGTATGGGTGGAATGTTGGACTTATCCAGATTTAAACAGTTCATACATGAGGCAACAGGCCATTCAAGAGATTCTATCAGAGCTTTAGTTATTGGAGAGCATGGTGAAAATATGTTACCACTAGCAAGATTTTCATCGGTATCAGGAATTCCATTACCAAATCTTCTTCCTAAAGAAAAATTAGATGAATTGGTACAAAATACAAAACAAGTTGCTGCTAAAGTTATTGAACTTAAAGGAGCAACTGTACATGCACCAGGTAATGGAATTTCAGCTATTATAGAATCAGTACTAAAAGATAGAAAGCAAATAATTCCTGTTTCTACATATCTTGATGGAGAGTACGGTCACTCTGATGTTACAATTGGAGTTCCTGCGGTAATGGGTAAGAACGGTGTTGAAAAAATTATAGAGTTAGAACTCAATGATGAGGAAAAACAGATGTTTGATAAAGGCATTGAAAGTGTAAAATCTGCAATATCTGATATTGAAATCTAATTAGATTTTTATCTAAAAGATATCTAGTTCGATTATTGGAATTAGATGAAATTTTACAATCTTTGAAAGCTGGAAAGCTTAGTGTTACAAAGGCACAAAAGCTGCTTTCGCTTTATTCTGTTGAAAAGATTGAAAACATTGCTCAAATCGATATTGGACGGAAAAAAAGGCGAGGAATTCCAGAGGTAGTTTTTGCTCAGAATAAAAAACTCGATGAAATTAAAAAAATAATTCAAAGAACAATGAAAAAAACAGATTCTGTTTTAGTTTCTAGAATAAATAAAAAAGATTTTCCTAAAGTTGTAAACTATGCAAAAAAGATCAAATTAAAAACTAAAACTGGTAAAAATTCCACATCCATTTTACTCTTTAAAAAACAAATAAAGAAAGGTCATGGTAAGATTGGGATTCTTACTGCTGGGACTTCAGATATTGCAGTAGCTGAAGAAACCAGATTGATGTGTGAAGCAATGAATTGTGAATGTATTTGTAGTTATGATGTAGGAATTGCAGGAATGCATCGAGTTTTTCCTATTCTTAAGGAATTTGTTAAAAAAGATGTAGATGCCATTGTTGTTGCAGCAGGAATGGAAGGAGCTTTGGCTACAATAGTTTCTTCAGTAGTCGATATTCCAGTAATTGGAGTTCCCACATCAGTAGGTTATGGATATGGTGAAAAAGGAATCGCGGCTTTGGCTGCAATGTTACAGAGTTGTGCTTTGGGCCTATCTGTTGTAAATATTGATAATGGTATAGGAGCAGGAGCCATAGCAGCAAACATTGCAAATCGGACTCATAAAAAAAGATCAAAATCTAAATGAACTGAGATTTCCAAATGACGCTGGAAAAGAAATAGTTAGCTTCGCAAATCTCGTAAATGATATATAACATACAGAGTGGAGGTGGATAAAGTTGGCTGGGAAAAGAATTGTTCTAACTGCTGATCGCAGTTTAATGACAAATTATCGAGGAAATTTCCTTTATGGTTTTATCGCATGTGGACCATATGAGGTTCTTCCAGAGTGGGTTTTTGACAAAGTATTTTGTCCAGCAGTTGAAACTGATCCAAATACAGGTGAGGCAAAAGTTGCACAAGTTGGCCTTAGAAGAGTTGAAAGTGCTTTATTACAAGGATACAAACGTGATGAAGTTTTTATTGCAAATCCAGACTTTTTAGAAAAATCTGTTGGCCCAGATACCACAGTTGTTGGAATTAATGTAATGGATCCTCTTGGAATGGCTCCAGTTACTACTACAATGTCTCCTGAAAAATTATCCTATGTTGCAATGAAGTTTAAGAGAATGTGTGCAAAAATTATTCAATTAAAGAAAAAATATGATTTTCAGGTAGTTGTTGGAGGAAATGGTGCATGGGAGCTTGCAAAATCTGATAGAATGAAGATTCATGGTATTGATACTGTAGTAGTTGGAGAAGCTGATGAACTTGCATTAGATTTGTTTAATGATTTAGAAAAAGGTGATGCACCAGAGTTAATGCATTGCTTTGTAAAAAATATACAAAATATTCCAATTATAGAAGGACCTACTGTCAACTCCTTGATTGAAGCAATGCGTGGATGTGGAAGAGGTTGTGATTTTTGTGATGTTAATAAAAGATCTAAAAAAGATCTGCCATTAGACAGATTACAACATGAAGCAAAAATAAATCTTGATTATGGATTTGATTCAATTTGGCTTCATTCAGATGAGATGTTACTTTACGGATGTGATAATAGAGATTTTATACCTAACCGTGATGTAATCACAGATTTGTGGAAGGGTCTCAAAGGTCTTGGTCCAAATTTTATTGGTACAACACACATGACATTCTCAGCTGTAGCAGCAGATCCAGATCTTCTTCGTAACATTTCTGAAATTAATGAAATGCAAAAGAATGGTAGATGGCTTTCTACGAATCTTGGAATTGAAACTGTTTCACCTGGCATGGTCAAAAAGCATCTTGGTGTAAAGACAAAACCTTTCTCAACTGATGAGTGGGGCAGTGTTGTTAGAGAAGGTGCTAGAATACTAAATGAGAATCATTGGTTCCCAGCTGCTACCATTATCATTGGTTGGCCTGATGAAACACCAGATGATGTTCAGTATACAATAGATATGATGACAGACTTTAGAGCAACTAACTTTAGAGGTCTTGTTGCCCCATTACTCTATCAAGACTTTGGTGAAAGGAATTCGATGCATTTTGGAAATCTAAATGAAGCTCAATTTACATTATTCTGGAAATGTTGGGAAAATAACATGCGAGTAATTAATGATATTATTCCAATTATTCTAAGAAATAAGACGTATGGACCCCCAATGAAAGTATTCATGTATGGTATCATTAAAGTTGGAACATGGGCAATAATGAGATATTTACGAGGTTTATGCAAGAATCTTTTCAATGGAAGAATGCCTGATGAGATTGTAGAAAGATATGCTAGAAGTAGATCTGTGTCTGCTCCTAAGATTGTAACTAAAAAATTATAGTGGAATAATCTTACTGACTGATGTTGAAATACGAAAAAATTTGCAATGATATTCTGAATATTAGTAATAATATCAGATATGTAGGAGTCTATGATGCAGGAAAATTCTATCATAAAATGCGGAAAGGAGTCAAAAACTATCTTACAAATGAAGAAACCGAATTGTCTCTTTCACAGGCAGTTTACAGGTGGTCAACTCGTAAAAAAATAGCACCAAAAATTGGTAAACCGATTTATTCTATGGCCAAATATGAAAAGATTTTTCGCTTTACTTTTCCTCTAGATGGTGCAGGGTTAATTTTAGTGAGTGTTGAGCCTGAATGTAATCCTCTTGAAATAGTTGAAGAAATTGTGGAGATAAAAGAGAGATTGTTATCAGAAGACTAGATATTCAAAATTTTACTGTCTAAAATATTACAAATTTTCTAATGCAGCATCAGCAATAGTATTTCTTTTAGGGGTTAGTGAGATAAAATAATTTTTATCAGCTCTTTCAACTACATCTACTTTTTTGTATGTTTTAGAAGACATATCAAATTCATAGATACCTGGATCAAGTGATCCTTTTGCATAAATCATTAGGTAAGTATCACCAGTGCCGGGACTTAATGGAATGAATGTCATCACATAACCTTTGTAGGAATTTACTGGCATTGTGTTTTTCATTGGTGGGGCAACTGATGACATGTATAGAAAAATATCTTCTATAGTATCAAATTCTTCATATTCGATATGCAATAATGTTATACAATATTTTCAATATAATAACCTAGGGGAAAAATTCTAAAATTGTTTTCTAGATTTTAGGTGTTTTCTAGCAGTAAATGCAATTGCTACTGGTGCTGCAATATACATACCCAAGTTAAGAGCAATTACAGAAATTCCTAATCCAAGAACTTGAGATTCTGAACCTTCATCAGCAAGAGTCATTATTGAAAGAGTTGAAATCATTGGAGTGATGAATAACTTCACACCTTCTCTGAATAGTGGATTTTCACGTTCCCAATCTGCAATTGTTGGAGAGAATGAATAATAGAATTGGTTAAAGCCTGTCATGAAAGTTGCACCAGATGTAGTACTAAACAAAGTATTGTCTCTAATTTCTCTTAGGAGTTGGACTTGGTGAGCTAATTCAGAACCATATGCTG
This sequence comes from uncultured Nitrosopumilaceae archaeon, assembly GCA_963920015.1. Taxonomy (GTDB): domain Archaea; phylum Thermoproteota; class Nitrososphaeria; order Nitrososphaerales; family Nitrosopumilaceae; genus CAWTZF01. The sequence continues at coordinate 5,339 of CAWTZF010000042.1, forward strand.
CAGTTGCAATTAGACATCCACCTCCACTTTTTGGTTCTTCTTCAATTACTTGACAAATACCATTTACAAGTTCAGTACCCGCACCACATGTTGGTTCTGGTTCTGGCTCAGGTTCTGGTTCTGGCTCAGGTTCTGGTTCTGGCTCAGGTTCTGGCTCAGGTTCTGGTTCTGGCTCAGGTTCTGGCTCAGGTGGTGGGGGCGGAGGAGCCGCTCCATCTCCACCTGTAAACTCAAATGTAATATCAGCACTTTGCGCTCCATAATTTACTAATACTTGATAGTCACCAGCAGCTTTCCAAAGTGGACCTGAGGCAAAGACTTCAGTAGAATAATCCCCGTTTCCATCAGGGGTTAATTGAGCAATTGTAATAATATTTCCATTAGAATCTAAAACTCGAAGTGTTATAACGTTACTTCCATCAAAATCTTTTACGTGACCTGAAATTGTAACAGTATTTCCTTGAGTATACAATTCTTGATCAGTTTCTACAGATAGTGGAGGCATTGAACTTTCAGGAACTTCTTGTGCAAAAATGGCACCAGACATTCCATAAGAAAGAATCGATACAGCAAGAACTGTCAATGCAAGGCGTCCGGAAAGCGTCATATGCTGGAATCTAAAAACGTCTGAGAGTATTTATGTATTCGGCGAAAGAAAAATTGACTTTATTATATTCGAATAATGCCTTTTTTGACTAAAAATTGTAAAGCAGAAATAAATTCGTCATCAGAGATAAGATCATCAGACCACCATTTTGCGTTGTTTTTTATCCAGTCCGGTAAAGCTGTTTCAGAAATATCAGATTTTTGAATCTCTGGAATTTCTATAATTCCCTCTTGGATCAAATGTTCCATTCCATTAAAAAATTCATTGTCTGAAACCATATTTGAGGACCACCAACCAGCATTGTTTTTTATCCAAGATGGAATTTCATGTAATGACACAGTAAAAGATGTAGTTCCAATTAACTTTCCTTGATATTCTAAATTAATTGAATAAATGCCAACAGGAGAATTATGATTTAATAGAATGATAGCTCTGTAGCTTCCACTAGCAGTTGGTATAATAGCAAAGTTTTCCTCTAATTGATTTGGGCCGTTAAGAAAAACAGATAGAGGGATTCCTCTAAGATGTCCACTTAAAGTACCAGATAGAATTACTTCTTTTGTTTCTTTGTATTTTGGTAAAGTGAATTTCTCAGAATTCAATGTTGGAATAGATGCTGTACTATATTTTTGATAACTTGAGAGACTGAAAATATTCTGATTTCCAGAGGCATCTCTAAAATCATGATATTTTGCATTAAGACTACCTCCTGCTGTAGAGATTAGCTCTGTTCCACCTTTATTGCATATTTGTGAAGGCATTTTGAATGTGCCTTGAAATATTCCTGTTGCGGGACCTGTTTCAACTAATGTAAATCCTGTAGCACCAAGCCCTCCATGGACAACACCGTTAATTGTACATCTTTGATAGCGAATATCTTTGATTTTTACTTCTAATAGAATTGAACCGCCAACAGTACCAACCGCATCAACATTTGGAGAATTTGGATCATTTATCACTTGATATACATCAATTGAATCATGTTTTTGATTAAGATCAGGGTCTGTTAGTATCAGTGTAACAGTTTGTCCAAATCTGTAAGTCGGAGAACTAGTTGTAACAGTTCCAGAATTTGTTAGAATATCTGATTTAGTTGACTGGCTTGTTTGCACACCGACTTGTTCAACATCAGAATAAGAAATTGTAATTCCTTGTTCATCAAGTAACCTATCATTTACCAAAAATTTTACTTTATCACTAATTGTTCTTATTGAAGAAATAAAATTTAGATCAATTACATTTTGTTGATTTGTGATTGCGTATTCAATTGTTCCTGAAAATATTCCAGAGTTATTTGATGTTTCTTCTAATTCAAATCGATAAATGGAATTGTTAATCTCTTGAGTTCCGTCTTCACCAAAAGAAAATAAATCTATTACAATTGGTTGAGTATCAATCTCATTCAAAATTTCTCCTTCTGGTGAAGAGTCATCCGTTGCATCAAAATTAATTACAAGAAATACGGTTCCAGATTTTGAGTTAATTGATGTCACATCAGAATCATCAATTTGTATAAAGCCTTGAGCATTAGAAATATCGCCACTATCTAGTATATCAACTGGGGAAGAGTCTGCTAAACTTCCAAAGAATAATGTCATGTTAGTATCCGTAAAGTCAGAAACATCGAGTTGGTTTTCAATAGATCTTAAATCAAAATTTAACCAGTTAGATCCTATGGTATTGGCTTCAGATGTATCAACAAGTAATGATTGAAGTGATGTTGCGGAATATCCAGTGTTCATTGAAATTTTTGTAAAGTCTGCATTTGCAGCTGTAGTAGTATCAATTACTAATCTATCAGATACAGTATCAGGAACGGAGGAATCAATACTAGTTCCACTAGCTAATGGAGTGCTTGCTAGCGCATAGAATTTTACATTGGTGGCGGCCTCAAGAGTGAGAGGTTCTCCTATCTGTAAAGTGGGAATAATAGCTGAACTTCTAAAGACGTCAAGATCATCATCACCAGCATTGAGGTTTTGATCATTATCAGTTAAGGTCACTGAAGCCTCTTGTCCAGGTACAAGATTTCCCACTTCGATTCCAATGTTTATTGATGCAGTAAAAGTTCCTGATAGGATTGACTTTGTTACATCATTATACTGAATTGAGCCTGTTAAACCTCTTGGAGCACTGGATAGAATCCCAATTGTTGATTCTGTTCCTGAGTC
>CAWTZF010000043.1:0-27991 GCA_963920015.1 uncultured Nitrosopumilaceae archaeon
AAAACTGTTTTTGTTTAATACTTGAAGAATTTGTTTTTTAGTATTTTCAGAAATGTTGGTAACTAATTGATTATTTTTCTTAATCAAAGTTTCTGTCCATTCAGTACTTTTTCTAAAAGTAAAACATGGAGTTTGTGACCAATATGCTTCTTTTTGTAAACCCCCTGAATCAGTTAAAAGAAGTTTTGTTTGAGATAAAAGAGAAAGTGTTTTTGAATAATTTATGGGTTCTATAGTTCTAATGTTTGAAAGGGATATTTTATAATTTTTAATTTGTTTTTTGGTATGAGGATGGATTGGAAAAACTACATCAAATCCTTGTTTAGAAATAAAATTTGCTAAATCAATAATTTTTTTTAATTTTGTTTTATCTAAAATATTTTGGCGTCTATGGATTGTCATTAATACAAAATTTTCTCTAGTTAATTTTTTCAAATGTAATAATTTTTTATATTTTAAAAAAACATCAAACATGGTATCACCTACATTAAAAATTTCACCTAAAGTTGATTCGTTTTTAAGATTTTGTGCACAGTTTTTAGTTGGAGCAAACAGAAAATTAGAACAATGATCAATTATTCGTCTGTTTATTTCTTCTTCTAACTCAAAATCATTACTTCTAGCACCTGCTTCAACATGAGCCAATAGCAATCCTAAACGATTGGCACATAATGCAGCTCCAAGTGCAGATCTGGTATCTCCAGGCACAATTACTACATCTGGTTTAATTTTGGTTAATGGTTTTTCTAATTTTTTTATCAAATCAGCAAGTTGACTTGAATTGCTTCCCTTGCTTATACCTAAATTATAATCAGGTTTTGATATTTTTAATTCCTTGAAAAATGCTCTAGACATTTCATAATCATAGTGTTGCCCAGTGTGAATTATTGAAAAGTTTTTTTTGCGTGACTTGAGTTCATGAATAATAGGCTGAATTTTAATAATTTGAGGCCTCGTGCCTACAATAATACAGAATTTCATTATACTAATTCGATTTTTTGTTCTTTAATTAAAATTTGTTAAAAAAAGAGTACTTTTACGTGGATATATTTCCAAAAAAGGTAGATAGTATGAGTGAAACTGATTTAGAGAGAATAAAAAAGAAATTCGATTCTTTGAACTCAAAAGCATATTGGGGCGATGATTATGATGTTAGATTTTATCTGATTTCAAAATTTCCTGAAATTAAAAATAAAATAATTTTAGATGTTGGTGGAGGAGTTGGTATAATTTCTTCTGAATTTGGTGAATCTAATTTTTGTGTAAATCTAGATATTTCAAATCAGGATTTGAAACGATGTAAAAATGTATTCAAGAATTCTGTTGATGTTTTGAATGGATCTATGACAAATATTGCATTAAAGGATAATTCTTTTGATTTTGTTATTTGTGCACATTTATTAGAAGTTGCAAAAACATTTGATATTGAAAATAAAAATGTAATAAAAAATGAAATAAAAAAATTTCCTACGGTATCTAAAGTACTTGAAGAAATAAGCAGGGTTTTAAAACCTAATGGAATCTTATTGTTAACTACTCCAAACAATGAATATTATGAATCAACTAAATTGACATATGATGAATTAAAACTACATCTTAAACAATTCTTTGAAAATTTTTCCTTTATACTATACAATACTTATCCACGTTTACATTCAAAAAATCGTAAATTGAATATGGCAAATATATTACCAAAATTAATAACAAAATTATCTAATAGAGAAAAAATGATTCAAGAATTACTAATTAAGAATGATAATGGAAAAGATACGTATAGTGTTTCATTTTTTGTTGAAGCAAAAAAATTAAAATAAAAATTGTATTTCATTCTCAAAAGATAAAGAATTTTTATTGTTTTTCCAATACAATGCTTGAAGGGCAAAAAATGAACCCCATGAATTAATACGCTTTCGTAATTTCCATCCAAAGAGAGTTTTATAGTATTCTTCATAAAATCCACCATTAATTCTCATATCATCATTTTTGGCTTGAAGTGTAGATAAAAATGATGATAGTTTATCTATGGATTGACTATAATTATTAGAATTTTTTGCTAAATCAACTAGTATCATTAAACGAATTAATTGAGCAATATGATATGAGGTCTTTGCATGTTGATATTTACTATTATACCAAAGCTCAGTGCTACCATCATTTCCGATTTTACTTTCACACCAATTAAGACTCTCAAAACAATTTGTTAGATACTCCTCATTTTTTGTAACATTATAACAATGGAGTAATCCTTCTAATGCATAGCATAAAGAGTGAAGATGAATCACATCACCGTTTGAATGTAATGTAAAACTTCCATCATGTTTTTTATAATTATCATAAGTATTACATATCAATTCAGATTTTTTAAGATAGTTTTCATCATTAGTAATTTTGTAAAGTTTAATCAGTGGAATTGCTACTTTAATATGTAAACAGCCTTTTTGTTGATACCAGAGATTTTTATTTTCTTCAAAATTATTAGTGTCCAAATTCTTGTATGCTTTAATTGTGCCATCAGGTTCTAGAGCCTCATCAATAATCCATTTAGAAAGAAACTTGGCTAAATTCAAATATTTTTCATCCTTAGAAAGAACATAACAATCTAAAAATGCGTTAGCACATATTGCGGTATCAAATGAATAAACTAGGTTTCCTCTAGAAACATCTGTATTAATTCCCTGAATAATTCCCCCATATTTTTCAAAAATTTTTTTTAACCATTCAGCTGAGTTAACTGCATAATCAACTGATTTTGGATCATTTGTGATTTCATATAGGAACCGCTGTGAATTGATAAAATATCCAGTAATTTCAGGGTAAAGAAATCCAAATTCGCGTTTGTTTTCATCAAAGTAGGAACAAATTCCTCCTTTATTTTCACCATCCTCCCGAAATAATCCCGAAGAATTTATCCAGTGAGTTAAGTTGTCTACAGAAATTTCCAATTCAACATAACATTTTAGTGGTTCTTTAAAAGCCTAAACTCATGAATATTCTAATTATATTTTTTCATTTTCCGCCAATCAGTGGTGGAGGTGTAATTGTTGCAACAGATATTGTCAATACATTAGCAAAAATGGGACACGAAGTAACTGTTCTTACTCCAAATTTAATATGGAACGGACCAAAATATCAACCAAAAATTAATTCAAAAATTAATGTAATTCATGTAAATGTACCATCAAATAATAATTTGAAAGTTGCAGCAAGAAGATGTAAAGCACCATTAATTAAAAAAGGAATTGAATTAGGAAATAATACGAAATTTGATTTTATTTTTACAATATTTCATCCATTCCACATGGCTCCAAATGCAGCAGTATCGATTGGTGAAAAACTTGGAATACCAGTAATTATAAAAATTGATGATGCAATATATGAAAAATCAACTGGTCTAAAAGCTATTCAGAGAAAAATTGAAAAAATATTAAGTACAAAAACATTAAAAAAATCTTCAAAAATTTTAGTAGCAAATGATGAAACAAAAGAAATTGTAAAAGAATTCTATAATGTTCCAGTAGAAAAAATTTCTATCATGCCAAATGGAATTGATGTAAATCTATTTCATACTAATGCAGATAAAAAATCAAAAATAGTTCTTTTTTCAGGTGTTATGTATAAGCATAGAGGTGTAGATATTCTTTTGAAAGCTGCATCAATAGTAATTAAAAAAATTCCCGAAGTAAGATTTGTACTTCTTGGTGAAGGTCCAGAATTAAATGAATTAAAAAAAATTGTAAAAGATTCAAAAATTGAAGATAATATTGAGTTTAAGGGATGGATAGAAAGAGAAGATATTATTGATCATTTAGCTGAAGCATCAATTGGTATAGGACCTTTAAGGTCCACATCTGTTACCAAAAATGCCTTACCTATCAAAGTTCTTGAGTACATGGCAGCCTCACTTCCCATACTAAGTCAAAGAGATACCCTTCCTGATAATGTACTTATTGATAGTGAAAATGGATATTTTGTAAAGGATGAAGTGGAATTAGCTGCAAAAATCATTCAGATATTAGAAAATGATGAAGGAAGAATCAGAATGAGTACTAAATCACATGAAATAGTTTTAAAATTTGATTGGGAAAAAATTGTTAAGAAAATTCTAGTTGAATACGAAGATGTAAAATCTTAGATCTTAGTAACAAGAAAGGATGTATCTTTCATGCTTGTTTTATTAGAGTAATCATAAGCAACCTTTTTGATAACATTTTGAATGCTTTTAGGTAATTTGTAAAATTGAAATTTCTTTAACTTACCTTTTAATACTAACATTTCATGTGGGCTAAATTTTTGTACTGAAAATCCATATCCTGTGAAAATTTTTTCCCATTCATTATATCGATTTGTAAAAACATCATATTGATTTCTGCCTTCTTCACCTATGTCAGGAGTTAGAAACCAGGCTGAACCATTTTTTTTGAGAGTTCTTTTGAGTTCCTCAGCAAAGAATTGAAAATTATGTATATGTTCAACCACATAATATCCTGTAATAAAATCAAAAAAATTATCATCGAATGGAAATTTATCTTCATTGAAATTAACTTTGAGTACCTTATTCTTTATTGAATCATCGGCTTGTGTAAGAACATATTCAGAACCATCAATTCCATAAGCGTCTGCACCAAAACCGTTAAGAAATTTGACTAATTCCCCATAAGAACATCCTATATCTAAGGTGGTAGAAGGATGAAATTTTTCAATTATAAATTCTGCTCGTCTTTTCCATAATTCAGGTCTAAATCTTCCAGAAAAATATTCTTTGTCATAATGATGTTGAATATCTTCATCCTTATACATAATCTAAAGTCTCACAAGGCTCTTTTTGTTTATTTCTATTTGTAAAATTTTCAAACATAATCTAAATATTTTTTCTCATGTGTGAAATTATTCTCAATGCAGATTTACCATCACCAAAAGGTGATTTTTTACGAGGTAGTTTAGGATTTTTTAAGGTTTTTTTAATGGCTAGATGAAATTTTTTAGAATCGGTTCCTACCAAATCTGCAAATCCTTCAGATATTGACTCGGGCCTATCAGTAGTTTTTCTAATAACTAGTACTTTTTTTCTAATTTTTTCGGAAGTTGCTTCTTCTTGAATACCACCAGAATCAGTAACTATGAATGAACATTTTTTCATTAATTCTAACATCTCAAAATATCCAACAGATTTTGCTAAGAGAATATTTTTCGATTTTGATAATATTTCATATAGATTAAACTGCTTCAATCGTTTAATGGTTCTAGGATGTATTGGAAAAATTACATCTTCATTTGTATCAAGAATGGTTTTGATAATTGATGATAAAATTTTCATGTTATCGACATTTTCTGCTCTATGTAAAGTCATTAAAATAAAATTTTTTTTATCAATTGAAATTTGAGATTTTTTTGATGAAATTTTTGCATATTTATTTATGGAGTCAATGACTGTGTTTCCTGTTACAAAGATTTTCCCATGAACTTTTTCAGAAATAAGATTATTTTTAGAGTTATTTGTTGGGGCAAAAAGAAATTCAGAGATATGATCTGTAACAATTCTATTATGTTCCTCTGGCATTCTCCAATCAAAACTACGTAATCCCGATTCAACGTGGCTTATCGGTATACCAGATTTCAATGAACAAATGCTTGCTGCCAAAACAGTATTTGTGTCGCCTTGAACTACAACAGTATCAGGTTTTATTTCTCCTAGAATTTTTGATAATTTTGCAATGATTTGACTCATTTGAATTGTAGGTAATGACCTTGAAATCTTCAATGAATGCTCAGGATTTCTGATTCCTAATTGTTGAACAAATTTCAGACCCATATGATAATCATAGTGTTGCCCAGTAAACACTATGGTACAATTCTTTTTTGGAAGTTTATCAATTATTGGAGCAAGTTTAATAATTTCGGGTCTAGTTCCCATAATTATTGCAGTTTTCATGAATATGTAGGCGCTTAGATTATCGAACTTATTATTGATTATTGTAGACGAAATTTATCATATACAAGTAAAAACTAAACAAATTTGATTAAGAATTAACGGTATGAGATTGGATGAAAATTCTCTTTATAGCACCTAGATTTGAAGGCGGAATTGGAGGACATGCTGCAAGAGTAGCCGAGAAATTGAAAGAGAATGGATTTGATGTTAAATTAATGCAAGTTTCAAATATTCCTATAAAAAAACTCAAAAATCCAAGTTTTGCGTTTTTTAGTACCATAAAATCAATTTTTGGTACAGAAAAGTATGATGTTGTTCATGCATTCAATGTTCCTTCAGCATTTGCTATGAAATATGCAAAAGCTACAAAAAAAGTCCTTTCAATTCATGGAATGTATTCTGAACAAGTCAAAGAATTACATTCTGATACAACAGCTGCAGCTGCAAATTTTGCTGAATCTAAAGTTCTAAAATGGGCAGATAAATTAACAACAGATTCAAAAACTGTTCAAAAACAATACAAGGAAAAATTTGGTATTAATTTTGAAGTGCTTTATGCTCCTTTAGATATTAAAAAATTTAAAATAATTCAAGAAGTATCAAAAAAAGAAAATCAAGTTATCTATATTGGAAGAGATAGTTATGAAAAAGGAATTGACATTTTAAAAAGTATAGAAGATAAAATTGATGGAAAAGTTGTTTATTGTACGAATCTTGAGTGGGAAGATACTATGAAAAAACTAAAAGAGTCTTCAGTGTTAGTAGTTCCTTCTAGAATGGAAAGTATACCTCAAGTAATCAAAGAAGCTTTTTTCTTAAAAATTCCTGTAATTGCAACTAATGTAGGGGGAATTCCTGAGCTTATAACACCAGATGTTAATGGAATACTTGTTGAACCAGAAGATGCAAATGCACTACTAACAAGCATTAATCGTTTATTGAAAGAAAACGAAGTGAGAAAGAAAATTTCTGAAAACGCCTACGATTTTGTGATGAAGAACTTTACGTGGGAATCTTTATTGCCTAAATATGTAAAATTTTACGAAGATCTGTTGAATAAATCATAAATCTTCTTTGAGTTTATTCAAAAATTGTTTTTAGGCCTTCTTCTAGAGGAGTTTCGGCCTTCCAAGATAACAATTTTTCGGAAAGAGTAGTGTCTGCCTCACTATCATGGATGTCGCCATCTGGAAGTTTATCAAAATTTGGTTCTAATGATTTGCCAGATAATTTTATCATTAATTTGGCTAACTGCTTTATTGAAATTGATTTTCCAGTTCCCACATTAAAAAATCCAAAATTTTCAGAACTATTCATTGCGGCAAGATTAGCTTTTGCAACATCCTGTACGAAAATAAAATCACGGATTTGTGAACCATCACCAAAAATTATTGGAGGTTTGTCTATCATTATGTTTTCTAAAAATTTTGTAATTACACCAGCATAATCAAGTGTTTGTCCTTTTCCGTATACATTGAAATATCTTAAGCCGATAATTTTTACACCTGATTTATCGTATTTTTCTGCAAGAAATTCATCTTCTATTTTTGTATCACCATAAGGATTGATGGGTTTTCTTTCAAAATCTTCGAAAATTGGAATTTTTTTTGGATTTCCATAAACACTCGAACTACTAGCATAGACAACTTTAATGTCAAATTCTTTTGCAATTTTAAAAATATTTTCTGTTCCATCAATGTTTACTCGTCTATATTCATCTTCTTTGGTAAAAGATTCAGGGACGGAAGTAAGAGCTGCTTGATGAAATACACCATCAATATTTTTTAATGCATTTCTGAGTTCATCAAAATTAAGAATACTCATTTTTAGAAATTCAATTTTATCTTTTACATCCTCTAAATTTTCCATTTTTCCACGTAATAGATTATCAATTACCGTGACAGAATTTCCTTGAGAAATCAGGTATTTTACAATATGACTTCCAATAAATCCAGCCCCTCCCGTTACTGCAAAATTCACTGAATTTGATGAAATTGTCGAATCTTTAAGCCTTAAGGATGATGATTAAAGTACAAATTTATAAAATAAGAGAAGAGCATGATTGCAAAAAATTAGGAGAATTATGTAAATGAGTAAACAAGAATTATTTTCATTGGAATTAAGTGATATCAAAAATCTAGTTCAAAGCAATAAGATATCTGTATGTGTTATAGGAATTGGTAGGATTGGTTTACCCACTGCATTATCATTTGCAAAATCAGGTTTGCAAACTATTGGAGTCGATATTAATGAGGATCTTGTAACCAGGATCAATAAGGGGGATTTTCCACTAAAAGACGAACCGGGATATGAAGAAATTTTTAGAGAGGTAATTTCTAGTAAAAAATTTTCTGTCACCACAAAGATTGAAGATGCTGTTCACAAATCAGATGTAATTTTGCTTTCATTACCTACTCCCATGAATGAGGAAAACATTCCAGATTATTCTGCTCTTAGAAAAGTAGGGGAACAACTAAAAGATTTGATTAATCCTGGCTCTATCATAATTGTTGAAAGTACTATTGAACCAAGTTTTATTGAAAATGAATTTGTCAACATTGTAGAAAATCCTGAAAAAAAAATACAGGCAGGAAAAGATTTTGGTCTTGGTGTATGTCCTGAAACTGCCAATCCAGGAGAAATTATCCAGGATTTTGAAAAACTTCCTCGTTTAATTGGAGCTACTGATGAGAAGACAGTTGAAATAATTATGTCTGTTTACAGCCATGTTTTTCCAGTAGAGCTAATCAGAATGCCTAATTGTAAAACAGCTAATGCAGTAAAGCTTACTACAAATATTTTTCGTGATGTCAACATAGCTTTTGTAAATGAGCTTGCATTACTTTTCGAAAAACTTGGAATAGATATAATGACAGTGCTTGAAGCTGCAGATAAGAAATATAATTTCCAAATTCATTATCCTGGAGCTGGAGTTGGGGGACCATGTTTACCTGTAAATTCTTATCAAATGCTAAATTCTGCAAAAGATAAAGGAGATGATTTACTAAAAATTGTCAAAACTGCAAGGCTAGTTAATGAACATATGCCTTATCATGTTGTAAATTTGATTAAAGATGGCTTCAAAGAAGCCGATAAATCAATTGAGTCGAGTACTATTTTGATATTAGGTGTTTCATACAAACCCAATGTAAAAGATATTCAATTGTCTCCAGCTGAGACGGTTATAAAACAACTAACACTATTAGGAACTAAAGTAAAGATCTACGATCCATATTTCAAATCAACATCTATCTATGATATTCAAACAGAATCTAATTTGGAGCAAGCCGTATCAGATGTTGATTGTGCAGTAATCATCACAGCACATGATGAATTCCTTAAACTTGAACCAGAGTTTTTCACAATGAGAATGAAAAATCCAATTGTTGTAGATACTAGAGGAATATTAGATAATCATGCAGCAAAAAAAGCTGGTTTGACTTTCAGAGGCCTAGGACGTGGAAACATCTAGCTCAGATTTCCCAAAGCCTGAAAGCATTAGAAGTATTTTCACATTACGATATGATAATTCGCAAAAACCACTATTACCAAAGCTTGACTGGAATGATTTTACACCAACTCAAGAACCTTCACTGGATTTTATCGAGCAATCAATAGCTAATTCTCTTAAAAGTTCTATTGATGCTTCAACCAAAAAAGTTTCAATGGCATTAAGTGGAGGTATTGATTCAACTTTAGTTCTTGCATTATTACGAAAAAATTTTCCTGATTTAGAAATCAATGCCTTGTCTTTAAGATTCACAGATAGTATCGATGAGACTCAACAAGCTGCAAAAATTGCTCAGTATTTTGATGCTAATCATAAGATTATTTATCTTGAAAATTTTCTAATTGAATTACCAAAGGCAGTAAGTATTGTCAAACTACCATTTTGGGATCTTCATTGGTATCATATAGTAAAAAATGCAAAATCATTTTCAGATTATCTAGTTTCTGGAGATGGTGGTGATGAGTTATTTGGTGGGTATAGCTTTAGGTATCAAAAATTTCTATCATTAGTAGATGAAAATTCTACTCCAAAAAAACGGGTTCAGGCGTACCTAGAATGTCATGAACATGATTGGGTAGAAGATCAAGAAGATTTGTTTGGGCAAAAAGCTGAATTTTCATGGGATAAAATATATGAAACCCTTATACCACATTTTGAAAATTCTTTATCTTTAATTGAGCAAGTGTTTCTAGCTGATTATAATGGAAAGTTACTCTATAATTTTAATCCAATAAATTCAGCAATTCATGAGTTTTTTGATATTAATACAGTGGCTCCTATTTTATCAAATGAAATGATTTCTTATGCAACACATCTGCCCTCAAATAAAAAATATGATTCAATAAACAATGTTGGAAAGATTCCACTAAGAAGTATACTTTCAAAAAACATTCAGAAGGATTTGATTTCAGTCTCAAAACAAGGGTTTTCTGTAAATACAATTAATCTATGGAAAACTTTTGGTTTCAAATTATGTCAATACTATCTTGATAATTCAAGAATTGTTAAAGATGGATGGATAAACAATGTTTGGATAGAAAAACATCTTTCTAAATTATTGGATGTGTCAGATGTCAGATATGTCAATAAATTCCTTGGTCTATTAGCATTTGAGATATGGTATAGGATTTTCGTAACAAAAGAAATGGAATCGAATACTACTTTAGATATATAAAAAATTCTTCATTTCAAAGATTGAGAATTTTTTACCACTGATTTTTATTCTTGTAATTTGACTCATTTTTTATATTGAAGAGCAACTTAGTAAATAATCTGATCTGCACAAAATGTGGAAAAGGTTTCTCAGTAAAAATCAGAAAAAAGCAAAAAGATGAGATCATTGATGGTTATTTAATATGTTCAAAAAAACACAAATTTTTGATCAAACGTGGAATTCCAAGATTAGTTTCAGATACTGAAAAAGATTTCATTAAAACAGAAGACGCTTTTTCTGCAAAATGGAGGAATTTCAATAAAACATATCATGATAAAAAATGGTTTGATTCTCAGAAAAAATGGTTTTTGGAGAGATTTGGTTGGAAGACAATTACAAATTTTAACAAATTCTTGAAGACTAAACACTATATTTTAGATGCTGGGACAGGAGTGGGAAATAGTGCAAAATTATTTTCAGCAAATCCTCAGGCACAAGTTTTTGCTATTGATGCTAGTGACAGCATCGAGTTTGCCTACAAAAAATATGGTAAGATTCCGAATATTCATTTTTTACAGGCAGATATTAGAAAATTGCCCTTCAAGAAAGGATTTTTTGATTTTATCTGCTCAGACCAAGTGTTACACCACACAAAAGATACTGAAAGTTCCTTCAAGTATCTCACAAAACTCTTAGCAAAAAATGGGTTAATCTCAATTTACGTTTATAGAAAAAAAGGCCCCATGAGAGAATTCGCTGATGATTATATTCGTCAATATACAGTAAAGATGTCTGAAAAAGAATGTATGAAATTTTCAGAAGATATGGCAGAATTAGGAAAAAGTCTTTCAAAATTAAAAAAGAAAATTACAATACCAAAAGATATTCCTATTTTGCAAATCAAAGCTGGTATATATGATGTCCAGAGATTTTTTTATTGGAATTTCTTAAAGTGTTGGTGGTCAGAAGATGTGCCTTTTGATCAAAGTGTAGCGACAAATTTTGATTGGTATTATCCAAAATATGCCTATAGACACTCAGAAAAGGAAGTTAAGCAGTGGTTTAAGGATGTAAAATTAAAGATTATTCATTTTAATGAAATTGAAAGCGGATATAGTGTTAACGGAAAAAAATAAAATAATAAAATTTCAGTTCTAATTTTTTGGAAAAAAGTATTTGATTATACTAAAGCCTGTGATGCTTCATGGAACATCTGGCTCTTTGCACAACCTGCTGCAAGATCGTCACCGGAACCACGTCTCATAAGACCTCTGTAAAGTCCGTCTTCTAGTTTGACGCCTTCTCTTTCTTCCCATTCTTCAACAGTAATAGAGTATTTCTTCTGAATTCTGTCTCGGTACCATTCTGGAATTACATTGAATGCACAAAATGGAATAATTCTAAGATCAGGTGTTACATAATGGATATCACATCTTTGTAGACGTTCAAGGTCTTCGTTGTACTTGTCTTGAAAGTGCATCATACCAAGGAATAGTCCTTTGACGTGCCAAGAGCCAATAGACTTGAATGTTCTCTTCATCAGTATACTTCCAAACATCTTTGCTAGGTCTAATCCTGCTGGTTGCTTCTTTTTATCAACAAAACTAGAGAGTTTTCGTACAACTTCTAGCATGGTAAAGTACTTGTTTTTGCCTGAGCGTATCTCTTCAGCTTTATCCTCAAAGAGTTCTAGCATTCCTTGGATATCACAGAATTTTGTAATTGGTACAAACTTCTTTGTTTCTTCATCTTCAAAGATGTATGTACCTGCACCACATGCAAAGTGGATTGATAATTCGTATTTTGGTTTACTTGAAAATGCCTCAATGACATTAGTTAGTGGCATGCAACTTGGAACTGGGAACCAATCATCAAATGTAACTTCACCATTTGTTTGCTCTTCAATTCGTTGGATACAATCGGGAACTGTAATTCTATATTTTTCACGTTCTGATTTTCCCATTCTTCCAGTTAATGAAACTGGTTGGAAGTTTACAGCGTGGACTATATCCATATTCTTTTGAGCATATCTGATAATACCACCAAGTTCGTGGTCATTAATTGATTTGATTACAGTTGGGACAAAAACTACAGTAGTGCCAGTTTTTCTGCAGCTGTCAAGGGCGTATGGAATCTCCCAGTGATTCTTTGGATTTGTTCTAGCAGTTACACCATCAAAGCTTAGATAGAGATTATTACATCCTGCTAGTCTTACTTCTCTTGCTGCTTCAGGATCCATTGCGTGTCTGATTCCATTTGTGTTCATCTGAATGTGGTCAACGCCTTCTTCTTTCATGATTTTGATAAGATCAGTGATATCTTCTCTGAGCATTGGTTCACCACCAGTAATCTGCATAGAGTTTCCTGGAATTGGTCTTTCTGCTCTCAGAGTCTTCATCATTGCTCGTACTTGATCATGTGATGGTTCGTACATGTAAGCACCTTCAAGGCCTTTTTTGACATAGAAGAAACAGTACCAACAGGTAAGATCACATCGGTTGGTAACTATCATGTTTGCAAGACCGCTGTGAGAAAGGTGGTTTGAACATAAACCACAGTTATTAGGACAAGAACATTTGTCAATCATTACATTTGGAGCATGAGCACCTTTACCATCTTGCCAATAAGTGCTAAATTTCTGATACAGTTCAAAAGAGCCAAAATAGAGCTCTTCACATTCACCATGAGTAGGACATGTCTTTGTCATGTAGACTTTATCATCTCTCTCAAAGACTTCAGCATCCAGAATCATATTACAGTCTGGGCATATACTTTGAGTAAATCGAATAGTGGCTTTCTTACCTACTTGCTTAGTAGACTGATTAGAAATCTGAATTAGAGCCATGCCTATCAAAGGGCATTTTCTGAAATGCTATTTAACCGATTTCCCCCTCACCCCCCGGTGAATTTTTGGAAGCATTCGTATCTGGTTTAAATATAAACATTAAACGATTAGATCGCATGAGCATTTCGGATAAGACTAGAAAAGCCTTAGAGAAGATAGGTCTTACCAGTTATGAGATTAGAACATTTTCTACTTTGCTAAAAGATGGTGAAATTACAGCGTCTGATATTAGTCAAAAATCAGGTGTACCATACTCAAAAATTTACGAAGTATTAGGTACACTAGAGGAAAAAGGATGGATTGGCTCAGATGATTCACGTCCTACAAAATATTTTGCTAAGTCACCATCTACAGGATTAGAAACAACAAAACAGAAAATGGAATCAGATTTTATAGAAAATCAAAACGTAATCGTAAATGAATTAGTTCCTCTTTATGAAAAAAGTGGTACTAGTGAACGACCTGATATTTGGGTATTATCAGGGACTGTTAACATTGCAGCAAAAATTTTGGAGATGGTTGAAACATGTAGAAATGAAGTTATGATTGCTGTTCCAGAAGCAGGAGAAGAGCTAGTTAAACAGGCATTACCAAAACTCAGATCACTTCATGATAAAGGAGTTGGCATAACAGTTCTAACTTCAGATAAAATGAGTAAAGAATCTCTAAAAGCAATTGCTCGTGTGGCTGATGTTAAAGTGAAAAAAGGACTTTTTGGAGGAGGAATAATCTCAGACAAGCGATATGTTGTGATTTTGCTAGGTCCTGAAGTTGGAGAATCAAGTCATTCAGATACAGTGGCGATTTGGGCAGATCATGCAGGCCTTGCTGGCTTTGCTCGCGAATATTTTGAATATTTATTAAAAGACTCAAAGAAAGTATAATATGGACAGTTTGGACCGCGAAGTTCTCTTTGTTGGTACAGCAGAGGCCGAACATGTAGAGATGTATCTAAAGGCAATTTGGCATATTAGAGAACGTAAAGAAGATGTGAAAATTAGTACAATAGCAAAAATGCTCAATGTGAGGCAACCAAGTGTTGTTCAAATGCTAAAGAAGCTAAATGAGAAAAATCTAGTGAATTACAATAAAGCTGGAGTGAACCTAACTGAAGCAGGTGAAAAAACAGGTTCTGACATGATGAGAAATAGTAGGCTCTTAGAAGTTCTAATGGATAGCGCACTAAAAATTGAGATTGACGAGGAAATGGTATGTGGTGTGGAACATCATATGAATGAACAATTTACAAATGCGTTGTGTACAATGTTAAAGCATCCAAGAAAATGTCCTCATGGAAATGATATTCCAGTAGGAGAATGTTGTACTGTTACTTCTGTTTCTGAAGAAAAAACTGAATAGTTTTTCTCAAACAAAATTTTAGTTAAGAGATATATCCTGTTTTGTAGTTGAGAGAATATGGCTTGTTTTTGTGGATGTAAAACCTATGAGAAAAACGAAGATGGCTACAAATTAGCTTGTGTAAAGTGTGGTCATGGTCCTCAAAATCATGATGATGAGTTTCGAAATTCAGCAAGAGCAAATGAGACACAAAGTCAAAAAAGAGATGTTGATTTTGGTTAAGTTTTGAATTTATTCGCCAATTATTTTTACTAAAACTCGTTTTGCTCGTCTACCATCAAACTCACCATAAAAAATTTGTTCCCATGGACCAAAGTCTAGCTCGCCATCAGTTATAGCTACTACAACTTCTCTTCCCATGACTTGTCTTTTGAGATGTGCATCAGCGTTATCTTCACCAGTTTTGTTATGATCATATTGTTCAATAGGTTCATGCGGAGCTAAATCTTCTAACCATTTTTCATAATCATTGTGTAAACCGCCTTCATTATCATTGATAAAAACACTTGCAGTGATATGCATTGCATTTACAAGACAGAGTCCTTCCTTTACATTGCTTTTTTCAACTAATTTTTCTATTTGTGACGTGATGTTTACAAAAGCTCTTCTTGTTTTTGTGTTAAATGTTAGATATTCTGTTAATGATTCCATGAATTCATCAAGAGTACAACCCATAAAAATCTGGATTACAGGCTCAGAACTCAAGATCCATATCATCAATCAATGGGATACGTTCATCACTGCCTGCATAGTAAATTTCGTTAGAATCCTAATTGAGTCTTTCAAGAAGCTTGATAAATGGGAAATTCGTTATTTATTAAGAAATGGTAAAAATCGATACTCCAGCATCTCTTGAAAGCTTTAGAAAGTTCGTTATTGGAAGTACATGTAGTTCTTTTGCACCAAGTAGCTATCTTGAAGATTATGAAGTATTTGCTGAAAGAGAAGAAGATCTGGGCTCCGTTTATGTTGAAGCTGCAGATAAAGTTACTTTAAAAAAAATTCGTGATATTACTTTTGTAAATGCTAGAGATGTTTTAGGAATTATCTACAATTCAAAGAGTGGAAATACATCTTTGAAATGGCGTCAGATAAGAAGACTTAATGGAAAAGTTACAGGTGAGGCATCATCAAATTCTTTAGTAAATCTAGCTGAAGCTGGTGTAATTACTCTTGATTGGGTAGAAAATTATGTCCGTAAGAAAACTGAAGAAAATAAAACCAATGCTAATGAAATAACTAGCTAAATTCTTTTTTTTATTACCATATCTGATTAATGACATGATTACAAAAGTAATTGACGAGAATTCTATTTCTGTAATTCCAGAAGAATCAGATGATTTGCTTTCATTAAGAAGAATAATCAAATCGGGTGATAGAATTGTTGGTGACACTACTAGAGTCATTAAAAGAGAAAAAGAATATTCAAGACCGGATAGAGGAGAAAAAATAAAAATTAGAATTGCATTAGAAGCAGAAAAAATTTCATTAGATAATGTATTAGACAAACTAAGAATTCATGGAGTAATTAAAGAATCAAATAATGATTCAGTTCCACATGGTTCCCATCATTCTTTTTTGATTAAAGCAAACCAAGGATTTACAATTACAAAGAAAAAATGGTCTCCAATTGAAAGAAAGTTACTCAAAGCAAATAATCAAATGTTAGGTTTTTTGCTTGTTGCAATAGATACAGGAGACTGTGGAATAGCTAGACTAAGAGGAACTCATCTTCAAATAATGCCAAATATTTACTCTGGTTCAAGTGGAAAAAGATACAAATCAAATTTTAATATTCAAATATTTTTTGAACAGGTTGAACTTGCAGTATCTTCAGTAATTAAAGAAGAAGATTTGATAGTAATTTTTGGTCCAGGAGAAACAAAAAAACGATTTGGAAATTTTTTACAAAAATCAAAGATGGGTCAAAAGCATAAGATTCAGGTTGTTGAAGGAGTTGATTCAGGAGGAGAAGATGGGATTTACATTTTTACAAAATCTGAAATAATGAAAGAGATAATGTCTGATAGTAAGCTTGCGAAAGTTTCATCCATAATTGATGAAATTATGTTACTTGCAAATAAAAAAAGCAACAAATTCACCATGGGTTTTGAGGAAACTGCAAAAGCAAATCAATTTGGAGCAATTGATTCATTAGTTTTTTCAGATAAGATCATACAAACTCAAGAAGAGCAAAAAGTTATCGAGTTTTTAAATGAGGTTGAAAGCAAGGGAGTAAAAGCTTACAGTGTAGATTCTACCACAGATATAGGATTAAGAGTTTCAGGACTGGGTGGAATAGTTTCTTTGTTAAGATTTCCAATACAATCTTAGAGTGTTGAATCAACTAACCATTTTAGATATGGTTGATTAATTGATTTGACAGAGATTTCAGCAATTTCTGGAACATCATAGGGATGTGTTTTTTTGATTTTTTCTTTAAGCTTTTTTTTGTTTTTTTGAGTGGTTTTGAAAAATGCAAGATACTCAGAGGTATTTTCTATTTTTCCCTTCCAAGAATAGACAGATGAAATTTTTGAGATATTAACACAAGCAGCAAGCCTATCTTTTACAACTTGATGTGAAATCTTATTCAAAGACTTTTTGTTTGGATATGTTGAGATAATTATGACTGGATTCACAGTAACCGATAAATGTACGTAATTAAAAAAAGTAACAATTCACTTGGAACTAGATTTTATAACACAAAATGCGATTATTTACGTTCTTTTAGCTTGGGTTGTGATGGTTGTGGTAGCCAAAGGTTTGAAATTAGAGAATCATGGCTTTGAAATTAAAGCATACAGCATTGTCTACAAAAATGAGGGAATGCAATCAGTTCTCACAAAAATGTTAACAAGAACAAGAAGAGGTATTCGAGTTTTTGCAGACGTAAGTGTTGTAGCAGGATTTCTCATGATGGGGTTTGCATTTTGGTTCTTAATATCAAATGTTTCAAAATTTTTTGTAGAACCAACAGAATTTGCTGTAGTGACTGTTTTAATTCCAGGAATCACACTGACATCTCCTTCAGCAATATTGAACTTTTTGTTATCAATTCCAATTGTTTTGATCATCCATGAAGGGGCTCATGGAATAGTTGCAACTTTAGAGAAAATCAAAATCAAGACGGGAGGTTTTGCAATATTTATTGCCATGTTTGCAGGCTTTGTTGAACCAGATGAAGAAGATTTTGATAAAGCAAAAAAAATTTCAAAACTTAGAGTAATTGGAGCAGGAGCAACTGCGAATGTGCTTTTTGCATTAGTATTAGGAGTAATACTTCTTACAAATCCACTATTTGCAATTATTTTGCCTGAACCACTTCTAAGTACATTTTATGAACCACCAGAAGGAGTTTTTATTATTTCATTAATTGAGGATTCAGGTGCAGAAAAAGCAGGGCTGCTACCTAATGATATTATAACTTCGATTAATGATGTTCGGATAGTCTCGCCTATTGACTTTCAAAAGATTGAACTAATTCCTGGTGAAACGGTTACTGTTTCTGTTATTCGTGATACTCAAGAGCTTCAGTTTCCTGTAGAAATTATGGTATCTCCTGATGATCCTGACAAAGGACTAGTTGGAATTATGAGAGACAATTCTTTTGCATTCAAACCCATATACAATTTCATAGAATGGAATAATCCACAGTTTTCATTCTTCTTACTGTGGTTATGGATGATTTCATTTTTTATTGGAATAATTAACATGCTTCCTTTGCCAATTTTAGATGGTGGAAAATTCATTCACAGTATTATTGATAAAAAAATCTCGGATAAAGCGGTAAATGGATTGATGTTGGGAATCTATTCTTTTACTTTCATTTTATTTGGGTTGAACATAGGCTTATCATATGTTAAGTCTGGATGGTTTACGATTTAGAATCCAATCAGATATTAAAGAATAATTTTAGATTACATTTGAAGAACAGGTATGAAATGTGATCGATGTGAAAATTTAGCTGTGTACTCTAGAAAATATTCTGGAGAAAATTTATGTTCTGATTGTTTTTCAAACTCTATACTACGCAAAACTGCAAAAACAATTTCAAAATATAATATGATAAAAAATGATGATCTAGTCTGCGTTGCAGTATCGGGAGGCAAAGACTCTCTTGCTTTATTGCAAATACTCAATCAAATGTCAAAAACCCATAATTTTAGAATTAATGCCATAACTGTTGATGAGGGGATACCAGGGTATCGGGATGAAGCCTTAGGCATAGTTGATAAATTTTGTTCTGAGCTAAATATCGATCACAAAATTTATTCATACAAAGACTTGTTCGATCTTACCCTTGAGGATGCATTGGATTTAAGAGAAGATGAAAAAACTTCTTCTTGCTCTATTTGTGGCACATTAAGACGTAGAGCATTTGACCACGCTGCTAAGGATTGTAATGCAGATGTTATAGCAACTGGCCACAATTTGGATGATAATCTTCAGACTTTTTTTATTAACATGCTATCTGGTGATACGAATAGAATTGGATGGATGGATCCTGATACTTCATCAAATTCAATTAGAAAGATTAAACCATTTTGCGAGATCTACGAATCAGAAATTGTCTTTTATGCTTTTACCAATAACATTCCATTCCAATCAGAACCTTGTCCCCACATGAATGAGGGGATCAGAACTGAGATTAGAGAATTTCTAAATTCCTTAGAAGTACTCCATAGTGGAATTAAAAATAATCTGTTTAATTCAACTGTAAAAATTTCGCAAATTATAAAAGATTCTAATTATAAACAAAAAACTATCTGTTCTAATTGTGGTAATGAGTGTACAGGAAAAATTTGTTCTGTATGTAATACGATTTTAAAATTAAAAGAAAACCAAACCTAATGCAAATATAAGATTCCTTTTTAACAACAGATGGTAGTAGGTAGGATCAGGGTGCTAGCCGTGCCCTATTCTGAAACCGGCTCTATGCAGAGATCAGTAACTGCTGGATAAATCTCTAGATAGGTAATTCCCGCTTGGTGTGCGGAAATGAAATCACGCCGAGGCGGGTGGTTGCAGGACTAGAATTATCCGAAGGGATAATTTCTAAGACCGAACCATTGAAAGTGATGAGGTCCGGGAGGGAGCAATCCTAAGGTGGAGCATCCACGCTTCCTCGTCAACGTGGCGGATCTTGTATGCCTTGAAATGGGATTATCAGTCTAGACTGGAACCAGCAGAACTACTACCACTTTAATTTTATAACATAAAATTGATTCAAAAAACTAGAAAAAATTTCATTAAAGAGATCAGTATCGAACTTCAAATTTTGAAAATTCGCCAATAAATTTCTCATTTATAATTTCAATGTCTTCTACTCTTGCGTTTGCAGGTCCTGCATGACACCATTCAACTACATTACTAACGTTAACATCATCGCCTTCAAGAATTGTTTCAACTCTTCCATCTTTGAGATTACGTACCCACCCAAGAACGTTATTTTTTTTAACCATAACTTTTAGAGCTTGCCTAAAAAAAACTCCTTGTACTTTACCCTTAACAAAAAGTCGAACTCGTTGTTTTCCCATGCAAATGTGTTTTTTGCAGGCCATTAATCAATTTTAGGTTATTTTTTAGGAGTCTTTCGTTCTTTTATTCTGGCTCTTCCTGTCTTTCTAGCTGCTATACTTCCTACCTTAGCGCCAGGAGGTGCATTTCTAGAAACTGTTGAGCTTTGTCCAACGTGTTGATGTCGGCCACCACCGTGTGGATGAACATAAGCAGCTTGTGCTACTCCTCTAACTATAGGAAACTTTCGACCTCGTGATCTAAACTTACGCCATGTTCCACCGGCACTCATTAGAGGACGTTCTCCAGCTCCACCACCTGCTAATGTTCCAATCATTGCACGGTTTTTTGGATTAAGAGTTGTAAATTTTCCAGAAGGAAGTTTTACAGTTACACCATCTTCTCCATGAGAAAAAATAGTAGCACTTGTGCCAGCAGACTTTACAATAGCTCCACCATCGCCAAAGTGGTTTTCAACATTACATACTATAGTACCATCTGGAATGTTTTGAATACTAATTACATTACCATCTTGAATTTTGGACTTTAAACCAAATTGTATCTTTGTTCCAACTTTAGTTCCTAGAATAGCAGGAATGTGAGAAATAGAGCCATCTTCAAATCTAACTTTGGCAAGAGGTGCATCTCTTCCTCTCTCATGTATTAAATCAATAATTTCTCCTTCATGTTGATCGGATAGTGTAAAACTGGGATATTTTGCAGGGGCAACTTTACCAGTAACAGTTGCTCTAAACTGCATGCCTCCACGGCCACGTCTTCTAACTAATGGTCTTTTACCCAAGTAGATCGTTTCTTTTTCATTATGGATTTTAAGCTTGTGTTTGAAAATTTGGTATTGTCGAATCTGAAACGCCAAAGGTATAAAAATTAGGCAGAATGAGTTTTGGTATGAGCCAGAATGCACTTTCTCTCAAAGTCTTAGAAGCGTATACTAGAGATGTAGGTCGAGGTGTTGCTAGAATTGATTATGATTCGATGGATACTCTAAATGCTTCAACAGGAGATGTCATCGAGATTAAAGGCAAAAGAAGAACTGTAGCAAAATGTCTTCCTTTGTATCCCTCAGATGAAGGGAAAGGTATCATTAGAATTGACGGACTTGGTAGAAATAATTCCGGAATTGCAATTGGAGATACAATTTCAGTGCGAAAGATAAAGGCAGTTGCAGCAGAAAAAATTGTAGTTGCTCCATTAGAAGCAATACCACCTATTGATGAAAGATATCTTGCTGATGCACTAGAAAGTGTTCCTCTAATAAAAGGAGATAATGTTATGGTTCCATATTTTGGAGGTCGATTAACTTTTCAAGTAATTGGAGTTACTCCCGCAGCTGACGCTGTTCTTGTTACACAAAAAACAGTTTTCCATATTGCAGAAAAAGGTGAGACGCTAAGAGGAGTACCTCAGGTAACATACGAGGATATTGGAGGAATTGGTGATGAAATCAGGAAAGTACGAGAGATGATTGAATTGCCGTTGCGACATCCAGAGATTTTTGAAAAACTTGGAATAGAAGCTCCTAAAGGAGTTCTTTTGTATGGTCCACCAGGAACAGGAAAGACTTTGTTAGCAAAAGCAGTTGCTAATGAAAGTAATGCTCATTTCATAAGTATTTCAGGTCCTGAAATTATGAGTAAATTTTATGGTGAAAGTGAGGCAAGGTTAAGAGAAATTTTCAAGGAGGCCAGAGAAAAATCACCATCAATTATTTTTATTGATGAGATAGACTCTATTGCTCCAAAGAGAGAAGAAGTAACTGGAGAAGTTGAAAGAAGAGTTGTTTCTCAGATGTTATCCTTAATGGATGGATTAGAAGCTAGAGGAAAAGTTATTGTAATTTCTGCTACAAACAGACCAAATGCAATAGATCCTGCACTTCGTAGACCAGGTAGATTTGATAGAGAGATCGAAATCAAAGTTCCTGACAAGAAAGGAAGAAGAGACATTTTGGCAATTCACACAAGAAACATGCCATTAAAGGATGAGGGGGAGGATAAGGTTGACATTGAACGCATGGCTGCCGTAAGTCATGGATATGTCGGAGCAGATTTGGAATATCTTTGTAAAGAGGCTGCAATGAAATGTTTACGAAGACTATTACCAGTACTTAATTTAGAAGACGACAAGCTTTCACCAGAAACATTAGAAAAGTTAATAGTTATCAATGAAGACTTCACAAAAGCACTAATCGAAGTTACTCCATCTGGAATGAGAGAAGTTTTCATTGAAAATCCTGATGTAAAATGGGAAGATGTTGGAGGACTAGAAGACGTTAAAAGAGAACTTAAAGAATCTGTTGAATGGCCAATGAAATATCCTATGCTATACGAAAAACTAGGTCATAGAATGCCACGTGGAATTCTTTTGCATGGTCCTAGTGGTACTGGAAAAACGCTGCTAGGTAAAGCAGTTGCAACAGAAAGTGAGGCAAACTTTGTATCTGTCAGAGGACCAGAGCTGTTATCAAAATGGGTTGGTGAATCTGAAAGAGGGATTAGAGAGATATTTCGAAGAGCAAGACAGGCTTCTCCATGTGTGATATTTTTTGACGAAATTGATTCTATTGCTCCCGTTAGAGGCGCAGGTGGAGAAACTGCAGTTACTGAACGAGTCGTAAGTCAATTATTAACGGAATTAGACGGTATGGAGAATTTACATGGTGTAGTAGTTTTGGCTGCTACCAATAGGGCAGATATGATAGATCCGGCACTATTAAGACCAGGAAGATTTGATAAAATTATACAGATACCTCTCCCAGATAAAGCTAGTAGAAAAAAGATTTTGGAGATAGGTTCAAAAGAAATTCCTGTTATTACTGATTCTACTGATCCAGATTTTGTTAGTTTCGAAAAAATTTCAGAGATGACAGATAATATGACTGGTGCAGATGTTGCTGCAATTGCAAACACTGCTGTATCCTTAGTCATACATGAACACCTAGAAAAACATCCCGATGCTAAAGAAGCTGAAAAAACTGCGGCAGAAGCAAAAGTTACTATGAAACACTATGAAGAAGCAGTAAAGAAAGTAAGGGACCAAAAAGACTTGAAAGTTGGAGAGAAATTAGTGGCCTCCTACTACAGGTAGTTTTAATTAAAAAGACCCTATAATCCACCTAAATGTCTGAACATAGAGGCTACAAAGCAAAGTCTCTTGAATTTTTACAAAAGAACAAGATTAAGGTAGGATATACTATCAAAATTTTTTCAGATCTAACATACGAAGGAATTCTTATGCCAAGATATGAACAAAGTGATGATCTACATATTGTTCTAAAATTAAAAAGCGGTTATAACATCGGATTAGAAATTGACGGCATTAAAAAAATTGAAATTCTTTCTTCAAATCAAATAAAACCAGAAAGTGGTTATGTGCAAAAAAAGTCAAACTCAGAATTGCCAAAAATTTTACTTTTATCGACTGGAGGAACTATTGCAAGTAAGGTGGATTATAGAACAGGTGCGGTAACTCCAGCATTAACCGTAGAGGAACTTATTTCTTCTGTACCTGAATTAGCTGAAATAACAAATATTGATGCAGATGTTTTATTTTCTGAATACTCTGAAAACTTACAACCAGAAAATTGGAAAGTAATTGCCGAAAAATTAGATAGTTATGTAAATTCAGATTACAAAGGAATAATCATAGTACATGGAACAGATACAATGCATTATACAGCATCTTTCCTATCATTTGCGTTATCAGGATTTCCAAAACCAATAGCATTGGTAGGTTCACAAAGATCATCAGATAGACCATCATCTGATGCTTCTCAAAATTTGATTTCTGCTGTACGATTTATTGTAAAAACCAACTCCAATGGAGTTTATGTGGTAATGCATCACAATGAAAGTGACGATCTGATTGCATGTCATGTAGGAACTAGAGTGAGAAAAAATCATACAAGCAAAAGAGGTGCATTTCAGACCATTGGGGGGGATCCCGCATTTCTTGTTATGGGTGAAAAAGTTCAAAAAAATCTTAAAGAAAAATTTTTCACACAAGATGATTATAAACCTAAACTAAATTTTGATACCAGAGTCGCTTTAGTAAAATATCATCCAGGTTTTGATCCAAAAATTCTTGATAACATTTTAGAATTAGATTATAAGGCTATAATTTTTGAAGGAACTGGTTTGGGTCATATTGGAAAAACAATGTATGAAAGTGTAAAGAAAGCGCATGAAAAGGGATTATTTTTGGGTATGACTTCTCAGTGTATTGATGGAAGAGTTCGTATGACAGTTTATGAAAGTGGAAGGGATCTTATGGAATTAGGAATAATTCCATTAGAAGATATGATTCCAGAAACAGCCCTAGTCAAGGCAATGTGGGCTTTGGGAAATTGTAAGAATGTTGAAGAAATGAAAAAAATTATGTTAGACAATATTGCAATGGAATTTGCTGATTAAGTTTTAAAGAGAGAAAAGAAACATTACAAAAGTGTCAGAACTAAAACTAGATTCTATTGGACTAAAGGTAGGTTTAGAAATTCACCAACAGTTAGCAACAAATAAGAAATTATTTTGTAATTGCACTCCTATAGAATCTGATGAATATACTCAAAAATTCTCACGTAGGTTACGAGCTTCAAAAAGTGAAATGGGGGAGTATGATCCTGCAGCATTATTTGAAAATATAAAATCAAAAACTATGGTGTACTATGCAAATCCTGAAAGTAGTTGTCTAGTAGAAAAAGATGAAGAGCCTCCTCATAATCTAGATCCTCAAGCAAAAGAAATTGCTTTACAGATAGCCACTGCTTTACAATCAAATATTTTTAGAGAGATTTATCCGATGAGAAAAACCGTAGTTGATGGGTCTAATACATCTGGATTTCAAAGAACTATGTTAATTGCTCAGGGAGGAAATCTGAAGGTAGATGGAATACAAGTAGGTGTACAATCAATTTGTCTTGAAGAAGATGCTGCAAAACTTCTCAAGGATGAAGAATCTGAAAGAAACTATAGTTTAGACAGATTAGGAATTCCTCTTGTAGAAATTGCATTAGAACCTGTTTCTGCAGGTCCTACTGAAATGAAAAAAATTGCTTTAGCTCTTGGTAGGCTTTTAAGAACCACAAAAAAAGTGACTAGAGGTTTAGGCTCAATTCGACAGGATGTGAACGTTTCAGTAAGTGGAAGCGGTGTTGTAGAAGTTAAAGGAGTACAACAACTAAACCAGCTAGAAAAAGTAATAGGATATGAGGCAAAAAGACAGCACGGATTAATTTTAATTTCTAAAAAATTACAAGGGCGTGATTTAGAAAAAATTTCTAAAAACAATATCTTTGATATAACTAATATTTTTAAAGATAGTACTTCAAAAATTATTCAAAAAGTTTTGAAAGAAAATGCAATTATCAAAGCAATTAGAATCAAAAATTTTTCTGGATTGTTTAACTATTCACCTTATGAAGGAATACGTTTGGGAAAAGAGATTGGTCAACTAGTACGGTTTTTTGGTATAGGTGGAATTTTTCATTCAGATGAACTTCCAAATTATGGCATTGTAGAATCAGAGTTAGAACAAATTAGAAAACATCTGGAAAGTGGAAATGAGGATGCTTTCTTAATTATTGCCGCACCAAAATCAAAAATTGATTTTGCAATAAATTCAATTATTAATAGAATTGAAGATGCAAAAAATGGAGTTCCAGCTGAAACTAGACTTGCTACACAAACTGGAGAAACAATGTATCTACGACCAAGGCCGGGTGCATCAAGAATGTATCCAGAAACAGATATTCCACCTTTAGTTGTAACCGACAAAGAATTAGAATTTGCTAAAAATAACATTCCAAAATCATGGAATGAATCTCTAGCTGAGTTAGAAAAAAAATATAATTTAAACTCACAGTTAGCAGAACAAATTTTTGACTCAGATTATTTAGAACTATTTGAAAAAATTTGTTCTAAAAAAAATGTTCAGCCAAATTTTGTTGCATCAACACTTTGTTCAACAATAACAAATTTTGAAAGACAGGGAATGAATTCCAATTTACTCAAAACTGAAGATATTAGTAAATCATTTGAACTGCTATCAGAAGATAAAATATCAAAAGAGTCAATTGAGATAATCTTTGAAAATATCATGTCTGGAAAAACGAAATCAATCGGTGAAGCAGTAGAAAAATTAGCCATAAAGACAATATCTGATGAAGAATTAGGGCAGATTCTTGATGGAATCGTAAATGATAATCTAGAATTGATAAAAAATCAAGGTGAAAGATCCATGAGACCTTTGATGGGAATTGCAATGAAAAACTTACGTGGTAAAATTTCAGGTGAAAGAATAAGTCAATTATTAGTTGAAAAAATACAAAAATATCTAGATAATTAAAATAAAACGGTTTGAAAAAGTAGCGCTAGTTTACCAAGTTTGATTTATTTTCCAGGCACCCAACGACGGCTAGTTCCTCTATTAGTTCTAATCCAATGTCCTTTGGAAGTTCCTGCAGTTGTACCCTTGGTTTCTGCAATGTCGCTGAATTTGACTTTTGTTGTTCCTCTGCCCATTGTAATATAGACGTCTTTAGATGCTTCTTTACGCTCTTTCTGAAGTTTTCTATATGCTTCTCCAGTCCAATTGTCAGCTTCTTTATCAACTACTCTTCTAGAGGTTCCTCTGCCTCCAACTCGTATAACTTTACCCATAATCCAACTTACAATTACTAGGGTTTAAAGTTGTTCCTTTTTTGAAATAATTCTAAATAATGTAATGCGGGAAGTGGGATTTGAACCCACGAACTCCTAGGAGATAAGGATCTGAACCTTACGCCGTTGACCAGGCTGGGCGACTCCCGCACGGTTGTTTTTAGAGATCTAGAATAAGTTTCTTTATTGACAGAATTTTATACAAATTCAAATCTATCATAAAGATAGATAAGATGATGATGGAGTATAGGGAGATCTATTGCAATAATTGTAAGAAGGTTTTGGGAAGATACAATATGAAATATTATAATGATGATAAAATTGCTGAAGTAATTCGATTGAGTCATTCAACACATGTAAGAGAAGGTCATGAAATTGAACTTCGAAGAGTTGTTGATTAATTTTATCAAAAATTATTCGAGTTTTTGAATTCTTCAAGAATGTTTTTTTGATGTTTGCTAAGTTTTTTAGGAATATTTACAACCAATCTCACGTATTGATCTCCCCTTCCTCTTGAATTATGATACGATACACCTTTTCCTTTTAATTTAATGATGGTATTTGGTTGACTGCCTTGCTCGGCCTTAATTTTTTCAGTACCCTCAAGAGTAGGTACTATAATCTCTTTTCCCAAAGCAGCATCTATCATGGAAATTTCTTGATCATAAAAAATATCTTTACCATCTCTTTTGAATTTCGGATGGGGTTGCACACTAACACGAACAATTAGATCTCCATTAGTACCACCAAGAATTACTTCGCCTTCACCAGATATTGTATAATCACCTGTATCTATTCCAGGAGGGAGATCAAAGCTTAATTGCTTGATTCCTTTCTTTTTTCCTGCACCATTACAATCTTTACATGGTTTTTCAATAATTTTTCCTTGACCTCTACATGAAGAACATGGCTCAACAGTAACAAAAGAAGCAAATCCCATTCTTCTTCCTTTTCTTACTTGACCTTGACCACCACAAGTAGAGCAATTAGTTTTACT
>CAWTZF010000044.1:0-35110 GCA_963920015.1 uncultured Nitrosopumilaceae archaeon
CTGAAAAAGAATCATGAATGTAGAAATTCTCACTACGCCAGGTTGTTCTAATTGCAGCGTAGTTGAAAAAATGTTAGATGAAATGGGCGTATCCTATAACGTGATTGATGTTACTGAAAATACTGAATACTTGGAAAAATACAAAATTTTTACAGCACCTGGAATTGTAATTAATGGAAGTTTGGAATTTGTAGGAGTACCAAAAAAGAAAGATTTAGAAATTAAATTAACAGATGCCAGCTAATCAAAATGTCTGAAGTCAATGAATTTAGAATACAGCAGATAGTAGATAATGGCCGAGTTGTTCAATTATCTCTTATAGAAAACGTAAACACAGAACCTGTATCACAAAAACAGCTGATTATAGAGTCAGTTTCAAAAAAACTAGATTCTGAAACAAAA
The DNA here is from genome assembly GCA_963920015.1 of uncultured Nitrosopumilaceae archaeon. Classification (GTDB taxonomy): domain Archaea; phylum Thermoproteota; class Nitrososphaeria; order Nitrososphaerales; family Nitrosopumilaceae; genus CAWTZF01. Next base: position 403 of record CAWTZF010000044.1, read on the forward strand.
GAACAAGTGATGCCATTATTAGATGCAATTCTTCAGGCACAACCAACAATAAAGATCAAAAGCTATCAAAATACAGCCATCAACATTTCAATGCCAAAGAATAGGTATGAAAGACTAGGTCGCCCTCAAGTTGGCGAAATAATGTCAATAGATTTAAAGAAAATCTAAAGTTGAGCTTCTATTTCTGATACCGTTTCTAGTGGTAAGGAACAGGTAAAATCTTTGCAAACAAAAACAGTAGTCTTTTCTTCAAATTTTTTTCCTTCAAAGAAAGGGTATTGTGAAAGATTTTGTAATTGATTTTCATCTTTGATTGTTACAAGAATAGATCCTGGTAGGAATTTTTTAGTTAGGAATTGGTTGATCTCATCATTTTTAGAATTCAAAACAGTGATTTCTACTGGTTTTTGTAGATATGTATAGATCACATTTAGAAGATATCCAAAACCAAATGGATTTTCTGCAGCTAATGTGGCTTGTGACTCCATTATCTTAGTAGCAATTTCAAGGAATCTCTTTTCTTGCGTCAAGTGATATAGTCTTAACATCAAATGAGACGCTACAGAGTTTCCTGATGGTAAAGACAGATCATAGTTGCTTTTAGGACGGATGATTAATTTTTCATGGTTATCAGCTGTCATGAAAAAACTGTTATGTTCCGAGTCCCAGAAATGAACTATTAGATAATTTCCAAGAGAGATTGCTTGGTCCAAATATTTTGAATTGGGATTAATTTCAAACACATCAAGCAGAGCATTTGCAAAATAAGCATAATCTTCAAGATATCCCTGAATTTTAGCAGAGCCATTCTTGTAAGTTCGTAATAATTTTTCATTTTGAATTAGATTTTTTTTAATAAAATCAATACAGTTCTGGGCTGCTTTTAGAAATGATTCTTCATTTGAAACTCGATAGCCCTTTGCAAAAGCAGTTATCATCAATGCACTCCATGATGTGAGAACTTTGTCATCTAATCCTGGAGCAATGCGTTTTGAGCGAACTTGTAAGAGTTTTTCACAACATTTATCCAGAATTTGCTTAACTTGCTCCTCAGTCACTCCAAACTTGAAGGCAACCGATGAGAGATTCAAATTATTACAAAGAATTGTTTTTCCTTCCCAGTTTCCTCCATCAGTAACATCATAATACAGACAAAAGATTTCTGAGTCATTTCCTAAAATTTCTTGAATCTCTTTTTTTGTCCAGACATAGAATTTTCCCTCTTCCCCTTCAGAGTCTGCATCTTGAGCAGAATAAAATCCACCCTCTGTAGAAGTCATTTCTCTTAGAACAAAATTCAAGGTTTTTTTCATCACTTCAAGATAAAACGGATCTTTTGTAATTTGATACGCCTCTGCATAATTTACAGGAATTAACGCATTATCGTACAACATTTTCTCAAAGTGAGGTACAAGCCATCTTGCATCAGTAGAATATCTATGAAATCCTCCACCTATTTGATCAAAAATTCCTCCTCTTGCCATCCTGTTTAATGTCTTTAATGCAAATTCATTGAATTTAGAGATGTTTGAAATTTTGAAATATCTAAACAAAAAAGAAATGTTTGCAGCATTAGGAAATTTTGGAGCGCCACCAAATCCACCATATGTGGGATCACCCATTTGTAGAAGGTTAATTGCGGCTTCATCCAAAATTCCCTTATCTAATTTTGAAGTAGGATTTACTTTTTCCATTTGTTGTAAAGTTCCTAAGAACTGTAAAGCTGTTTTTTGAATGTCTTGAGGTTTTTCCTTCCATGCTTGTGCTAATTGTCTTAGAATACTTCCAAAACCTGGACGGCCATATGAATCTAAAATTGGAAAATAAGTTCCTACATAGAATGGTTTTTGATCAGGAGTAAGAAAAACGCTTAGTGGCCAACCGCCCTGACCAGTATTAATCTGACATGCTTTTTGATAAATATCATCAATGTCAGGACGTTCTTCTCTATCTACTTTGATGCTAATAAAATTCTCATTCATAATTTTTGCAATCTCTTCATTTTCAAATGATTCATGTGCCATAACATGACACCAGTGACATGAACTGTAACCTATGCTCAAAAAGATTGGTTTGTTTTCATCTATTGCTTTTTGTAATGTTGCATCATTCCATGCATACCAGTGTACAGGATTTTGTGCATGTTGTAAAAGGTATGGGCTGGTTTCATGAATTAAGCTATTTTCAGGCACAGTATTCTACGATTTTGTTGATATTTGTATCTAATTGGTACAAACTAGTTTAGATTCCTTGCCTACCTTCTTCGGCTTCGTAAATTGCGACATTAATTTTTGCCAATAATTTCATTTTTGATTTGTGTGCTTTTTTGTTATGACTATAATCTTTTTTTTCTACTAAAATTTCAAGTCGTTTTAATTGTTTAAATGTTAATTCTTTGAGGCCTTTTTTTGAAACAATTTGAAGGAGTTTAACTCGTTCTTTATCTTCAGGGCTTAGTCTGTAATCCACAAAAAAAATCCAACTATTGGATGTTTAAGGTTATTCAATTAAGGAATCTAAAAATATCCAATATCAATTCAGGTATTTTATGGCAGAAAAGATGCGCGCTATGGTTCTTACTAAATTAGCTCCAATTGAAGAAAAACCTCTTACACTAACAGAAATTGATAAACATGAGATCAAAAGACCTAACGAGATTTTAATTAAAATTGAAGCATGTGGGGTTTGCCACTCTCAACTTCACGGAATTGAAGGAGACTGGAAAGATTTAGGAATTCCCCCAGAACTTCCAACTGTTCCAGGTCATGAAATCGCAGGAAAAGTAGTTGAGATTGGAAATGATGTTACTAAATTCAAGGTTGGAGATAGGGTAGGTGTATCTCCTCTTTTAGAATCATGTATGAAATGTCAATACTGTCTTGAAGGAAAAGAAAATCTCTGTGAATCTATGGATGTTTTAGGTGAATCACTAAAAGGAGGCTATTCAGAATATGTGACTGCATCTGAAGATTTTGCTATCAAAGTTCCAGATACTATGAAACCCGAATACGCTGCTCCATTGTTTTGTGCAGGTGTAACAGCATACAAGGCTGTTAAAGCAAGTGAGCCATCCAAAAATAAGAAAGTTGGAATTTTTGGAATTGGTGGGGTGGGCCACATGGCAATACAGTTTGCAAAATTAGAAGAATGCAATGTAATCGCAATCTCAAGAAACCAAAAACATCTTGAAGTTGCAAAAAAGTTAGGAGCAACTGAAGTAATTACCTTTAATCAAGATCAAGAAAAATTCTTAGAAGATTTGAAAAACAAAGTTGGGCTTCTTGATGCGGCAATTGTTTTTGCTCCTGCAGATATCGTTACAGATACTGCGATAAAATCTATTAAAAAAGGAGGTTTGGTGGTCATAGCTACCGTAGGTAAAATTCAAAACTTTGTTGCATTTGAAGAAAAAACTATAAGAGGAACTCTAATTGGTACTCGTGAAGATATGAAAGAAGTCGTAAGAATTGCTGATGAACACAATTTATCAGTCGTTTCTGAAAAATATCCACTAGAACAGGCTAACGAAGTTTTAGAAAAATTAAAAAATTCAGAAATAGAAGCCAGGGCAGTGCTAATTCCTTAAGTGATGATATATGGAAACTAGTGAAGAGATAAAATCAATTGAAGAGGGCTCAAAAAAAATACTGCAAGAAGAAAAAGTTAGATTGGTTAGAATAATTAATCGCCTTGGTAGAGTAATTGTAGAGCGATATAAAGAAGGAATAACATCACTTCTCCAAGATAAAGAAGATAGGATGATCAGTATGCAACTAGCTTTGGAGGTTTTTCTGAGAGATGAGTTTGATGAAAAACTGGGTCCAATAGACTATGTCTTATCGAAAAGAAAGAAAATTAGTTTGATTAGCATTCCCATAGGAAAACATCTTGTTTTGGTATCTGCAGAGCCCAATGCTGATGTAAATGATATTGTAGAAAAAACGAATGAAACATTCAGAAATCTGTTAAATTAGTAAAATATCCTTTTTCTTAAATAAAAGATAGTATTTTCTCATCTCGTGCAGTGTAGGAGATGCCATCATACAGATGAAGTACATAAGCCATCAGATGAAAGCAGATCTCTCTTAAAATTGGGGGCGTGTCAGATCCCTGATTGTCCTTGCCAGCAGTTTCTTGATCCTATTCCAGATATTGATGAAGATTTGCTCTAATTCATTAATTCATATATCATTTTGAATGAAGATTTGATATGAAGAAACATTCTCCTGCTGACGAAATGAAAAAAGATTTAGACCATTTAATGTCAAAAGTAAATGCACTTGAAATAGTTTCGTCTGATGAATATCAAAAAGGAGTCGTTAAAGTTCTTCGAGCTCTTATAGTAGGACAGATTCATTCGATAGATGAATTTGAACATTTGAAAAAAGCAATTGATTTAGTAACACTACAATTATTTGAAGTGCAGAGAAAAGTCAATTCATGATTTTACTGCTGTATCGCTTAATCCACAATCAACACATTTCATTATAATCGTATTTTCTAGCTCTTTTTCTTTTTTCATCTCTGAACCGCAGCAAGGACAAATCATAAAATTATACTATTGTTATTCTTAAAATAAGATTTCGATTAGACAGATGATTTTATTCTTCTAAATTGCATGTTGGTTTGTATCGTGATATGATTTTTTCAACAATTCGTTTTCTTTCGTCTTCAGCAGATTCCCAAAGAGGAAATATTGAAAGGTAAAGATAGTTTTCAGAACCTGCATTTGAAACCCAACATTTGAATTTGTTATTTTTTGTGAAAAAATCAGTTTCTTCTGTTTTTTCGCATTGGTCTGCAAAAATTATGTTAAATTTATCATCATTACGTGAGAGAATAATGTAAACTACTTTTTCCATTGGAGGTCCCCATTCAAAGAGTTTTACTGGTCCAAGAAATTCATAATGAAGGATTTGGATTGTCAATTCATGAATGATGTACACTACTTTCTTTTCTGTTTTCCTATACTGTGTGATCGCAGATGATACTTGAAAAGAATAAATGCCACAATAGAAGAATTCAGCTAAATGGCAGAACCTCACAATTACAGAAAAGTTGGTTATTCAATGATTCTTGTGTCAGCATCATTAACGGCAATTGCTTTAATTGGTTTGGCCATAGGTGAGGATGTCCTTTTTGCTGACAAAATCCAGAGAGCAAATACGGCCCATTTTGATGAATGTAAGGAAACTGGCTTTGTTGCAGAAGATTGTAAGAAATATGATGTGTTCATCACATATGATAGGTGTATACAAGAACAAGACCTTGAAAGTCGTGCATGTCATCAATTTCGAACATATGTGGAATCTGCAATTTTTGAAGAGTGTAGAGATAATCGCGATATAGAGAGTTCTCAATGTCAAAAATATGCAGGCAAGTTTGAAGTAGGCTCAGATGACGTTTAATTTAAAAAATTTACAGATAACCGTTAGAGAAATCTTCCAAAGAGTTTAGATTTCTTGTTAGCCTATTCATTTCATATAGTGCACCGCCAATAATACCAGCTTGATAAAAGGTGTAAAGATAAACTTCAGAATTTGCAGGATCACTTTGAGTAAAACTTAACGCTAGCATTGAAAAGAAAATAAAAGTTCCTACAAAAGTAAAAACTTTGTTAATAGTTCCACCAAGATGTACTATTCTTTTTGTTGCGGCAGCCATCAATGTGATACTAGAAACTATAAGAAAAGTGGCGCCACCATTTGCAAAAATAAAGTCAGTCGCCCATACAAATAGTCCATCATTAAGAATGGAAGTTATCGGCATTATACTGCCTCCATTTAATGCAAAGCTAACAGAGCTAAATAATCCTCCAATAATAAAAAAGAATAAGAAAATTTTAACAATAGAACGTTTAATTGGACTTCGAATTTCTGAAGGTTTTATTATTCGTTCTGTAATTCTTATGCCATAAAGAAATCCTATTGCCATCGCGGGCACAAACATGATATTTAGTAAAATTGGAGATTCTTGGTTAATTTTTTCAATTTGTGGATGAAATGCTAAAAATAATATCAAAGCAGTCACTATCGCACCTACAAAAATCATCAAATTGAGATTTCGAGGCACTTTAGAGCCAGTTAGATCAGTTTCCCAATTATACACTATGTCGAATCAATAAAAATGGATTAAAGAAAATGTCGAAAAATCATTTGTTCAAATTATCAATTCTGTTTACCTTATTACCCAACAATGCCCAGTTTAGTAATGAAAACAAGGAGTCTTGGAATAATTCCAGGTATCATAATTTCTGCTTCAGGAATAATTTTTCATTTCCAAGGAAGGGGGATAGTAGGACCAGAATCCTCCTTTATGTATTCTAATCCCGATTGGATTGATTATGGTATAATTTTGATAATTATTGGTTTAGTGATTACTGGAATAGGAATAGTCCTAAGCATTTCAAAAAGATTCTAGCATGTAGCACGAAGAGTGATAGTCGATCTAATTTTAACGAATTTTCTAATTTGCGAAGTAATTAGATTATCCATCTTTTCTGCATTTTCAGTTTCTGCTTCTGCAACAATATCATAATCACCATAAGTAATGGTAACATGTGATATCTCTTCAATTTCTTTGAGCTTAGACAATAGTTCGTTTTCAGTTCCTATTTCACAACTTATTAGGATGTAGGCTTTTTCCATCTTAATCACATTGGCTGAAAATAGGCATTAAGATATTTTCTTATCAACCAACTTATGTGTCTTGAGATCAAATGATGCATCAAAAACCAGCAGTTAATGGATCTTGTGGTTTCATAATTTCTCGTAAAACAATTGTAGCAAAAGATCCACGTGATAAAGTAAATTTTACAGTACTGGTTGAAACAGAATAATCAGAACAATTTACAGAAGAATTTCTAAAGCCACCCTCACTACTTGCTTCTTGCATTTCTTTGATGAAAAAATTCTTTGCTTGAATCTCTTCAGATTCAAGGATCTTAGATATGTAATAATGAAATCTAGTTTTTTTGTAATAAGAATATCCTACTAATGGAATAGCTAGTTTTTGATCAAGACCATTAACAAATTTTCCAATTACCCCATTATTGTCAAAACAAATATCTCCATCTAGTGGATTAAAAAGATCTTCTCCGTCCTCAAAAGCTAGACTTAGGGTTTTGTTAAACAGAAATGATTGATATGCCTGAACGAAAAATCTCCGCATGTAAACAGGTAGTGCTCTAATTGCCTTTTGTGGATCATCATGTAGAATTATTTCATTCATGGCAGTTCGTTCTAAATCCATCTGTTCTGGAATTTTTTTAATTATCTGAGAATAGTTTGCTTTGTCACTCATCATTTTTCGTAATTTTGAATGTTCTTCAGAGTCATATGGCGAAGTAAATGATAGAAGTAAATCCACAGCTTGAGCGAAGTTACCTTGTAGGATTGCCTTCCCAATCAAGTGAGTGACAGGTCTTTTAGAACCAAATCTTTGATATCCAAAATAGTTCAAGACTTTATCAAACTCATTGAATTCAGATATGATTGATGATGATTCTGAAACTTTAATTTCAAAATGGTTACCTAGCATGTCTTTTTTTGATAACGGTTTGTTAACAAATCCAATTCTATGTATTGAGCATTTGTCAGTACTAACATCCTCAATTGATTTGGATTTGTGAGTTGCACAAACATATTGTTCCGTTACTGCTGATGCATCTTTGAGACCTAAAGCTTTGAGTCTGATGCCAGTTTTTTTAAAAATTTTATTTAATGCATGATTTGTATCAATATTACGTTTTTTTAGTTTGTATACTGCATAACCATCTTTTTCTTTAATACTATCAAGTGATTTCTGTAATAGCATTTCAGTTACAACAAAATCTTCTTTGTTCTGACGAATTTTTCCACCACATCCTTGAAATGCAGTGCAATATACTGTAATCCCTATTTCAGAATCTATTTTTGGTATCACGATTCTATTTTTATTGTGATATATTTTGAAATTGTAACATCAGCAGTTTGAACTCCTACCAAAACTCTGTGAGTTCCTGCGAGAGAGTTTTCATTAGCTGTAATTGTAATAGGGATGGTTTGAATTTCATCGTTGTTTAGATAGAGATTATCAATTCCAGACTCTATAATTAGATCTGAAAAAGTTGCCGTAGTAGATATCACAATTGATACATTCTCTGAATTGGCACCCTTCAATGGAATAATTTCAAGAGGTAATTCTGTAGATTCACCTTTTTTTATAGTGATTTCTTGAGGAGAAATTTCAATTTCTAAAGGAAGAGGTACAGACGTATCAAGAACTCCAATATTGTTTTCAACCCATTCTGTAAACCAAACTTTATCTCCATAGACATCAAAACCAAAAACTTGTGCTAATCCACAATCTGCTGTTAATTCACAGTCTCCCCAATGGGGATTTTTTGAAGGAATCAGATATTCTACTAGTGATTCATCAACAGGATCAAAAAATGCAAGTCTGTTTGCAGTTTGCTCATTGAAAACAATTCTGCCTGTTTCATCTAGTGCCATCCAATATGGTCTTGATACGGGCGATTTGATTAGACCAGATGAGTTGCCATAAGAAGAAACAGTTGGTTCTGATGTTAGATATTTTGTGAATGTTTTATCATCAGGATCAAATTTAAAGAAAAAACTAGAAGAAGTATCAGCAATCCAGATTTTGTTATTATTATCTACAGAGATTCCGTTTGGTGTTGTCAGACCTGGTGGAAGTTCATGAATTTTAATGTAATCAAATAAAGGTAAAGAAGGATTATCTATATCGATAAGAGAATCATAATAATTTTTTTGATCAAATTGTACTAAAACGCCACTTTGTGGAAAAACCCAGTTAGTATACCAGATAGTTTCATTAGAATCAAGAGCAAAATCACCGGTTACAGAATTTTCTACGGGTGAAGGAAGACTAAGATAAGTTACTTCTTCTTCCGATTGAACTGGATCTAAAAATGTAATTTTGTTTCCAGTAAAGTCATTAACGATAATTTGTGAACCATAAACTTGCAATTTTTGTGGAAGTGCATCACCATCAGAAGGGTAAGGTATTCTTTGATATGTTTCATCTTGAATGGAAAATCTCCAAATTGAATCAAGTGCTTCATCTGTATACCAAATAGAACCATCAGGAGAGTAATCCATTCCCCACATCATTGAACGGCCTCCAGGAGGCCAAAATGGATTCTCAAATTCAGTAAATGATTCAGTTGATGGAACAAATTTTGCCACTTTTCCTGTATTAGATTGAGCAAACCATACATTTCCTTGTGGATCTGTAACTATTGCTAAAGGTTGTGTACACTCTGTAGGGATTTTGTATTCTGTAATGTAATCATTAGATTTTGCATTACCAGTTCCACAAAACTGTGCTCTCTGTTCATCAGCGAAGTTATCTGCGGGGGTTCCTGTAATGGTAACTACCGGTCCTTCTTCACCTGGCAAAATTCCTGGAATTCCAATGACAACTCCAGAACTCATCATAATTCCACCTATAAATCCAAAGAAGATAATTCCTTTTGTTTTCTTTTTCACAGAGAAAAAGTCAAAATGCCTCGTTATATCTTATTCCAATAAGAGAATAGAATCATTACAATAATTTCAAATCACCAGTAATTTTGTCAACCAAGTCTTCTGGTGCAGGACCCAATGAAATGCAGGTAGTAGTTCCAGGAGCAATTTGAGTATGGCCTGCATCAGTCACTTCTGACCAAGGAACGCCAATATCAATAGCATGTTTTTTTACCTCTTCGAGTTCCTTCAGATTTTCAACTTTAACAACAATTTTTTCTTGTCCTGTCCACCATTCATCAAACCAATCAGGATGAGATTTCCTAACATTTTCTGCAGCTAAAACACATGCATGCCCAACTTGAGCTGCAATTTTTCCTTTGCCCATACCAAGATCATTTCTTACAACAATGACTTGCTTGATATTACTCATGAATTACATCAAAAACAGGTAAATGAAAAACTTTTGAATTGTAAAGTTAGGATCTATGTTCAAATTTTTTGACATTAAAGTTGTGTTTTGATAATAACTAATGCACGAGATATTTTGTAAGATTCGAGTTGTCTTTGCAGACAATTAGGATTTTTTGATTAAATAGTTCCTTTTCCTCTTCTGACATTGGACTTTGAGCTGATCCTAAAATTTCACATTTTTCTATTGCTACTACTCCATACAGATTAAGGCATTGTTGCTCAGTCACAGTCACTGTGAAAAATTCAGTTTCATCTTTGAATTTGTATCGAACACGAATCAGTTCCTTTGATTTTATCTTATGATGGGTTCCATCCAAATGAATGCATTCATCACCATCATGATAAAGCCTGTTGTAAAATGGGGTATAACATTGCTCTGAATCACAATTGCAAATATGTGGTGATTCCTTCAATATTTACAAATAGTTATCATAGTATAAGAAAATTCTTACAAATTTAATTACACATTAATACATGTATATAAGTAATAACTAATGAAAATATTACCTTGGCTAATCAGACATGCCCAATCTGTGGAGTAAAATTAAATGGTAATGGGATGTTGATATGTCATTTAAAGACAATACACAAACATGAAAGTCTCAATGACTAGAACATAATTTTAGAAGAATTGTTATCGTAATTGGAACTCAATTAAATTTACACGATTTTCTTAATCCTTTTGAATTAAATAATTGCACAAAAAATACTAATTGTGTACTACGATGTGGTGATTGCTGGGGGAAGCATTGCAGGTCTGTTTTGTGCAAGAGAAGTTGCAAGTAATGGTAATTCAGTACTAGTTTTAGAAGAAGATTATGAAATTGGAACTCCAGAACATTGTGGTGGATTAGTTAGTATTTCAGGTTTAGAGGATCTAGGAGTAATTCCACATAGAAAAACTTTTGATCATTTTATTGAGTCTGCTGAAATCTTTGCGCCAAATGGTACAAGTTTTATCGTAAATTCCAAAAAACAAAAAGTGGCTGAAATTAGTCGTCGTGAATTAGATAAACAGGTTGCACATCAAGCTCAAAAAATGGGAGCAGAGATTCGTGTAAAAACAAGCTTTTTAGAAAAAACTGATGAGGGAATTAGAACAAGTGATGGAATAATTCAATGTAAGATAATAGTTGATGCAAGAGGAGTTTCATCTCTTATTCAAAAAGATAGAGAAGGTATACTTTCATCTGCGCAGTATGAAATTTTTGCAGATTGGATTAAGAAGGGTAAAGTTGAAGTGTACTTTGATCAAGAAAAATATCCAGGATTCTTTGCATGGATAATTCCGTCTTCGGAAGGAAAAGGTAAGGTTGGAGTTGCAGGAAGAGGAATTAATGCTGCAGAGACTCTAGAAAGATTTCTTGCAACAAAAGACAGATTCTCAATTATACGAAAAATCTTTGCGCCAATATGGATCAAAGGTCCAATTGAAAATTTTGTGAAAGAGAATGTTGTGATTGTAGGTGATGCTGCAGGACAATCAAAACCAACAACTGCTGGAGGAATTTTTTCATGTGGATTAGGTGGAGTATTTGCAGGTCAAGCAATTTCAAAATTTTTAGAATCTGGAAATAAAACTGACTTGGAAGAATATCAGAAAAGATGGAAAGATAAATTTGGAAAAGAGTTTGAGAAACAGCTATTTGCAAGAAAAATTCTAGAACGATTTGACAATGAAACTATAAACAGTCTTTGCAAATTGGTTACTCCTGAGATCACTAATGAAATTTCGGAAAAAGATGATTTTGATTTTCATACAGGTTCAATTGTAAAACTACTTGGCATGAAAGGTTCTCTTAAAATTGTAAAAACAATTCTTGGTGTAGAAATTAAAAAACTTCTAGGCTAAAGTTGTAAATTGAATTCAAGGAAGGTATAAATGCGGTCTCCAAAAATCGGTGACTATGTCTTCTACCATATCGTTACCGGTGTGTAGTTGTTGTCATAGGTATATTATGCCTAATGATAAGTGTGTTAAATTCAACTGCCCTAACTGTGGTTCTGATCTTATTTGGCGTTGCCAAAGTTGTAGAGAAGCAGCAAGAAACTACACATGCAAATCTTGTAATTTTCAGGGGCCTTAAGAAAATGGCACAGTTATTACTTGTAGTCAAAATTCTTCCAACCGGAACTGAAGTAGATTTAGATGATTTAGTTAATAAGATTCAGGACGCATTAAAAGATGGAATAACTTTGAAAAACTATGAAAAAGAACCACTTGCTTTTGGTTTGTATTTTCTCAAAGCACAGTTCATTTTAGAAGATAAAGAGGGACAAATGGATTCTTTAGAAAATGCAATTAGATCTGTCAAAGGCGTAAGTGAACTTGAAGTTCTAAATATGAGCCGAATGTCAGTTGACATAAAATAGGTGATGAATTGGCACGTAAAGACGAGCCCTTACAAATGCGAATCGGTGAAGCGAAACAAAGGGATGTTGGGAAAAAACGTGCTAGAATTGGACCTGATGCTATGGATTTTCTCAAAGTCACTCCTGGCGATATTATAGAGATAATGGGTTCAAGATCTAGTTGTGCTGTTGTTTGGCCCGCTGATGAAGATGAAAAACACCCAGATGTAATTAGAATTGATGGTCAGACTAGAAAGAATACTAGTTCTGCAATAAATGATATAGTCAAAGTTAAAAAAGTTACAAGCAAACTTGCAAAAACTGTTGTTTTGATACCAGTTAATGATACAGTAACTGTCGACAAAGAGTTTACTGATTTTGTTAAAAATAGATTGAAAGGATTGCCCCTATCACAAGGAGATGAAATCTCTGTTATGATTTTAGGCAACTCAATGGATTTTAAAATTAACAAAATTTCTCCCAAAAACGTTGTCAAGATTGATCGTTCAACAAATCTTACAATCCTAACTGAGACTGCAGTTGATAAAAAAGTTAGAGTTACGTATGAAGAAGTAGGAGGTTTAGGCTCAGAGATTAAAGCAATGAGAGAGATTGTAGAACTTCCACTAAGACATCCAGAATTGTTTACCAGACTTGGAGTAGAGGCTCATAGTGGCATTCTTCTTTATGGTCCTCCCGGATGTGGTAAAACTTTGATTGCAAAAGTTCTTGCAAGCGAATCAGAAGCAAACATGTATTCAATTAACGGACCAGAAATAATGAACAAGTATTATGGTGAAACAGAAGCCCGTCTTAGAGATTTGTTCAAAGAAGCAAAAGATAATTCTCCTAGTATAATTTTCATTGATGAAATTGATGCAATTGCTCCTAAAAGAGAAGAGGCTTATGGAGATGTTGAAAAGAGAGTTGTAGCACAATTGTTAGCATTGATGGATGGATTAACTGATAGAGGAAATGTAATAGTTTTAGGAGCTACAAATCGTCCTGACAGTTTAGATCCTGCATTAAGAAGACCTGGTAGATTTGATAGGGAAGTAGAGATATCAGTTCCAAACGATGATGGCAGATTAGACATTCTCCTTATACACACAAGGGGAATGCCAATAGCAGAGGGTATAGATTTGAAAGAGTTAGCATATGAGCTTCATGGTTACACTGGAGCCGACATAAAATCACTTTGTAGAGAATCTGCAATGAAAGCAATTAGAAGGTATTTACCCGAAATTGATATGGAGACTGAAAAGATTCCGTCTGAAGTTTTGCAGTCAATGGAGATCAAGTTAATTGACTTTTACGATGCTATGCATGAGGTTGTCCCCACTGCAATGAGGGAGTTTTATGTTGAACGGCCAAAAGTTTGGTGGCGAAATGTTGGAGGATTAGAGGAGATTAAAAACGCATTAAATGATAATTTGATTCTTGCAATGCGAGATCCAGGCAAGTTCAGTAAGATGGGAGTAAAGCCGCCAAAGGGTGCGTTAATTTATGGGCCTCCAGGATGTGGTAAAACTCTTCTTGCTAGAGCAGTAGCAACTGAAAGTGGTGCAAACATGATTCTAGTTCGCGGTCCACAGATTTTATCAAAATGGGTTGGAGAGTCAGAAAAGGCAGTAAGAGAAATTTTCAGAAAGGCGAAGGCTTCATCACCATGTGTAGTGATTTTTGATGAATTAGATTCGTTGGCACGATACAAAACAGGAGAAGATGGTGGAGTTGGAGAAACAATTCTTAGTCAACTGTTAACTGAAATTGAAGAGGGAGTTTCTTCTCGTGTTGTCGTGATAGGAATAACTAACAGACCAGACTTGTTAGATAGTTCATTACTTAGAACAGGAAGATTAGATCTTGTACTCTATGTATCTCCTCCTGATGAAAAAGGAAGATTAGAAATTATCAAGATATTGACAGAAAAAATGCCTTTAGCAAATGATGTAAAATTACAAGAGATAGCAGTAACGACACAAAACTACACTGGTGCAGATTTAGCAGCGTTGTGTAGAGAAGCAGCAGTAAATGCTATGCAAAATAATTCAAATAAGATTAACAGTGGCGATTTTGCAGCTGGAATAAAGAAAGTTAGACCATCTATAACTCATGAAGTTGATCAATGGTATAATACAGTAAAACAAAGTATATCTAACGTTGTTCCTAAAACATTAGATAAAACATTCTATGGTTAAAATGGCAATTCCAATAAAAAATACAGTATTTGACAAGATAAAAGAAACAGGTTCTTTGACAGATAGTGAGCTTTCTAAAGCACTTATCAAAGATGGTTTTGTTCTTGCAGAAGATAGATTTAACAAAATATTACTTGACCTAGAAATTATGGGTTTAGTACAAGTCACATGGCTTACAAAAGACACTCGTCGAATAGAAGTTATTACAGAAAAAGACGAAGATGATGAGATTGAAACTCAGAACAAAGAAATGATGGAAAAAGATTATGAAGCTAGTTTTCCAGGTACTGAAAATTAATTTTTCTAAAATTTAAAGTGAAAAGCAGCATCTAATGCAACTGCAAGGAAGATAATGGTTAGATAAGGTGCAGTAACTTTGTATGCTTTCCAAGCAAAGTCTGATGTTGGAGTTTTGGTAAGTTTGTAATGATATGCTAACATTAGTCCACCTCCAGCTGCTGCGATAATAGTATAAACAATTCCCATTCCAAATGCGTACAGCATCAATGAATATGGAAGTAGAATCATCGTATTTGCCAGAATGTATTTTGATGTTTTTTGCATTCCAATTACTACCGGTAACATTGGAATTTTTGCTTCTTCATAATCATCTTTAATCTTCATAGCAAGACACCAAAAGTGAGAAGGAGTCCACACAAAGACTAAGAATCCTATCAAGAAGCCTAACAAGTCAAGAGAACCAGTAGCTGCGGTCCAACCTGCCCAAGAGGCAGCACTTCCAGCAACTCCACCAATTACAATATTAGAAGAATTGAGTCGTTTGAGCCATGCAGTGTAAATAATCACATAAACAAAGATCCCAAGTCCAATGAAAAAGGCTGCCAATTCGTTTAAAGTAAAATAGCCATAAATGACAGAAGCACAGCTTAAAACAAATCCATAAATCAATGCATGGCTTGCCTTTAATCTTCCAGAAGGAATTGGTCTGTTACTAGTTCTTTTCATTCGGAGATCAATGTCCCTATCATAGTAATGATTAAGGGCACTAGAACCTGCTGAAGCTAAAGAACCTGCAATGATTATATGCAAATACTTCCAATTATCTAAATCAGGAATGCCATCAACTAGTTTGCTTCCTGCATACATCGATGTAACTGCCGTAATTACTAGTAAAATGACTATTCGAGGTTTTGAAATCTCAAAAATATCCTTTAATCCCAACCTCAGTAAAGGGATTTTTAAAGGGATTTAATTTCTTCGACTTTGAAGATCCCATCCTTTCAAAAGAAATAAGTATCTCAGCAAGCAGATTAGGCACAAATGAGTAATTGGGACCTTATGATGCCAGGAATGGGGCTTACCGCAATAGGTTTAGCTGGAGTTATCTTATCATATTCCGGAATAGCTCATACTTTCATTGATGGAATGCATGCACTGACAGGCCTTACAATGTTTTTTGGTTTAATTTTCTTGTCTGCAGGAATTTTAGATGGAGGAGTTTCTACAAGTAATAGAGCAAAAGCTACCGTGCTTGTAATTGCGTCCATAGCATTATCATTTGGAATGTATGCATTTACCTTAAGTACAATTAGTACATTGCCAGTATTTGCAGGAATCATGATAATTCTTGTTACACCTGCAATTGTTATGGCATATGTTTATCATAAGATACCACGATATGCAAAAGCAACTGCCGCAATCTATTGTTTAGCTGCGGGAACTGCAATTATAACATATGTCGCTTTTGGGCTTTATGGACCAGGAACTTATCTTATAGATGAAGAAGTAATTGAACAAGTCATAGAGGATATGCAGATACCATCAGTGACCCCTGTATTTTCAATTTCTATGTTAGAGGGATCATCTGAACAAGGCATGCCTGATTATGAACCTGATGTTGCAAGAGTTCCTCAGGGGCATGTTATAGAATGGACAAATGATGATTCTTTTTCCCATACAGTTACTAGTTCTATAGACTTTGGAGAGACATTTGATTCAGGATTAATGGATGCTGGTGCGACATTTACTTTAGATACAACAGAACTTGCGTTAGGTGAGTATGAATACATGTGTATAGTACATCCTTGGATGATTGCAACAATCGTAATTGAAGAACCAAAAGAAGCAGTTAAAGTAGAAGTTTCCATTCCAGAAGGAGCTGGAATTGAACAGCTTGGACAAATTTACTATGATCCAGAAGTTATTCGAGTAACAGTTGGTACAACAGCTGTCTGGACAAATAATGACAACGCAATTCACACTGTAACTTCAATTGACGGGGAGTTTGATTCTGATATAATGTCAGTTGGTGATTCATTTGAATATACTTTTAATACTACAGGAAAATGGGATTACTTTTGTATAGTACATCCATGGATGACTGGTGCAGTAGACGTTGAATAATTTTGCAAGAATCTATCATCCTAAATGAAAACCAGTTACAACAGTTGAAGGGTCACGCAAATAACAAAAATCCCAATGAATCTTGCGCATTACTATTTGGTAAAGTGGAAGATAATTCTGTTAAAGTAAATGACTTGTTTTTAGCAGAAAATATTGATGATTCGCCAATAAATTTCACAATTTCTAATGAAGAATTACTCAAAGGTTACAAAATTGCAGAAGAAAAAAAACTAGATGTAGCAGCAATATTTCACTCTCATCCACACTCAGAAGCTTACCCTTCCAGTACTGATCAAAAATTCATGTACACAAATCCTGTTGTATGGATAATTTATTCAAATTCCTCTGATGAATTCAAAGCATATGTTCTTGAATCAGAGATTAAAGAAATTCCAATAGTAATTTCGTAAAATTATTTGAAGGTTGCTTGAGTACCATCTCGAATTTTGGATAAAATATTCTTTTCAGGTGAAACGATTTTTCCAATGACGTTTACAGGAGAATATGGTTTAATCTCTCCTTTTTTCCCAATAGGTGTTGGGCCAAAAAATAAACAGATTGCTTTACCTGTAGGCCAATACGCCACATCATTTAACTCTACAAGTGGTTTTGAATTTTCTTCTGCAACTTTTACAGGGGATTCATCTGTGTAAATTTCCTCACCCCACACATTAAGACCTACAGTGAAAGGAAGATTAGCATGAAATGCTTTTACTGTCATAGGTGAGTTAGAATCATCTAGTTCTAATTTGATATTCTCTAGTTCTGGAATTTCAATACTCACTTTAAATTTCATGTTTGAGTGTTTTCTTTGAAATAAATATCCCTTCCTTTTCAATAGTTTTATGGAAATATTTGTCTATGACACCTATGTAAAAGCCCAAGACGGACATACTATGCACTTTGATGTGATTACTAAGGATAAAGATCACGAAAAAGCAATAGAGTATGCAAAACAATGGCTGTCAACCATAGGAGAAGGAGATTCGGCTGTTAGCACAAATGAGTGTCAATTCTGTCACTCACAAAGTGCACCTGAACCAGTTGAACAATCAATTGAGAAAGACGGATTCTTCATACAGAAGATGGAAGGCTGTCCTTAACTCCTTTTTTCTAATTTTTTTCTCAAGTAGAACCTTTTTTAGATATTTTTTTGCAATCAACATATGAAACAACATCAATATCACAGATTAACTATTGAGGGAGACAAAAAAACAAACTGGATTTGTGGATGCTTTCTTACAGAAGATGATTATTTCAAATTCTGTACTGAACATAATGAAATAATGAAGAAAGCAATTCTAGCCCAAATTGATGAATTAGATATGACAATAGTTGTAAAAGATGAGAAATAATTCTAAAGAGCTAGTACCGCAATAAATGCTGAAACGAAAACAATAGCTACTGTATTAAGAAGTTTGATTACCGTATTTAATGCAGGTCCTGCAGTATCTTTGTATGGATCTCCTATGATATCACCAACTACTGCTACTTTATGAATTTCGCTTCCTCTTTCGCCTCTCATCTCTATCAGTTTCTTTGCGTTATCCCATGCACCTCCAGTATTTGCTAGATGAAATGCAAGGAAAATTCCAGATACTACAGCACCCATCAAAAGACCAGCTACTGCAGTTGGACCAAGCAGAATTCCCAAAACTATAGGTGCTGAAATTGCAATACTTGCAGTTTTCCAAAGTTCTTTGATTGATGCAACTGTTGCAATATCAACACATTTTGCATAGTCTGGTTTTGACGTTCCTTCGAGAATTCCCGGGTCCGCTTTGAATTGTCGCCTTACTTCATCTACCAATTTTGATGCTGCTTTAGATACACCATTGATTAACAGACCAGCTATGAAAAATGGAATTAATCCTCCAACTAATAGTCCTACAACTACAGCAGGATTTGTTAAACTATAATCTAACACTAAAATTCCTTCAAAGACATGTGCTGCTTCAAATTGAAATGCTTGAATCATTGCCAGAGCAGCTAATGCAGCACTTGCAATGGCAAATCCTTTGGTTATGGCTTTAGTAGTGTTTCCTACTGCATCAATTTCATCAGTAACCTTTCTGCTCTCTTCACCCATGCCAGTCATCTCAACGATACCACCTGCATTGTCTGCGATGGGTCCAAATGCATCAATACTGAGAACTATTCCTGCAAGACTTAGCATAGCCATTGCAGTTAATGAGGTTCCAAAGATTCCATACAATATAGGATCTGCTCCATCTGGTGCAGCTGCTGAAGAAATACTAAATGAAATAATTATTGCAACAACTAGTGCAATCATGAATGGTCCAGTTGATTGTAATCCTTTGATAATTCCCATCAAAGTAAGTGATGCATAACCCCATTTTGCAGAATCAGCAATTTCTTTTACAGGTCCATATTTGTAATTTGTATATCTATCAGTAATCTTTTGAATAACAGGTACGAGAATAACTCCTATTACAGTTGCACCAAATAGGGCATATGCTGCAGGTGATTCTCCTATAAATTGAGTTGTAAAAACATAGTTAAGACCAATAGCAATTCCTGCTGAAACATAAAATGAACGATTAAGCGGTTTCATTACATCGGTTATATTCTTAGAGCCAACAATTACTACACCAATAATTGATGCAAACATTCCAGATGCACCAACTAAGATTGGAAATAAGAATAATTCAGGAGCGCCGATCAAAGCTGCAATTAGTAAGGCTGCAAGTATTGTAACAATATAAGATTCGTAAATATCTGAGCCCATTCCTGCAGCATCACCAACATTATCGCCTACATTATCTGCAATTGTAGCTGGGTTTCTAGCATCATCTTCAGGAATATTTGCTTCGATTTTACCTACCAAGTCTGCGCCCATATCTGCCGCTTTTGTGAAAATTCCACCACCAACTCTTATGAATAATGCGATAAGGCTTGCACCAATTCCAACACCAGCAATTGTTATTGGTTCAGGATAAATTAGATAAAGTCCAGTAATTGCAATTAACGCCATAGCTGGAACTGCTAGTCCTACAGTTGCTCCACCTCTAAATGCCATAGCAAAAGTCTTGCCAAGACCACTGCTGGTAAGATTTGCTGTCCTAACTGCAGCTTTAACAGTAATTTTTAGTGAAATTATTCCAGCTAGTGCAGAGAGAGTTGCACCTACTGCAAAAGCAATTCCATTTGAAGGTTGAAGAAATGCACCAATAATTACGGCTAATCCAATTGCTACAGGAATGATAATTTTCATTTCTCTTTTTATAAATGCTGAAGCTCCATCTTTTACTGCATTGGAGATTTCCATCATCTCTTTAGTTCCTGCAGGTTGTTTTGATATCCAAACCACCAGGCCAGCAGCAACAACAAAAGAAGCGATGGCTGAACCTATAGGCAGAAGTTCCTGTACGTCCATTTTATATCTGCATGCCTATGCGTGGGAAATATAAATCATTGATAGAAATTTGGTAATTTTTTTATTTCCTTTTTCTGTATGGAGGAAATGTTTTTCCTCTTAGTCCTTGGCGGACGAGTTTGTTGAATCGTTTGCCATGACTAAGATATGGAAATCTCATATGGATCAACTCATGAACCAAAGTGTTTTCTAGATTTTTTTCATCTGGGATCTTTCTAACGTTTATGAAGATCAAATTATGTTGAAGATATGAAACGCCATAGTACTTGTAAGCAGAAGTTCTTCTACCTTCTGTCATCTCTTTTGGCATCTCTAGAACTTCTTTTGTAGTTAGAAGTACCTGAGATTCTGGAATAGAAAATCTGTTGGAATAAATTCCAATTTTTTCTAAAATTTGAAGTCGTAAATCTGGATCCAGTTTCACATAAATCCATTTGAGAATTTGGGTTTATCCTCTAATGTCAATAGTTGCTAGAAATTTAGTTTATTTTGATTATTTCCTTACTGAATTAAGAGGGTCAGAGTTTTAGTAGTGTAATCACAGATCATACAGCCACCGTCTCATCATACCCCAACTAATTCATTGAATTAAGTAGTAATTTTGTTTTATTTCTAATTTTCGTGTTTATTTGTACTATTACTAGTCCTTCATTTGGTTGTCCATACATCACAACTGCATTTTCTGGAGCATAGATGCAAACTGGAATAACCAGCAAATCCTCCTCACCATTAACTAGAATCCTAACTGGGTTTTTAGATTGAAATGCTTTTTTTATCATATCAATAGCTCTTGAAGTTATTTCAGCTGCAGGATTATCACAAGTTAGATTTGTTTTGATCATTTTTGTGGATGGAGGATCACGTGCAATTCTTTTTTCTTGTCCATCAACAATTTGTAGAGAAGGCATGATATCAAAATTCATCATTTTTTCAGTGATAGCATCCCCTACAGTAATAATAAAAGAATCTTGAGGAATTTCTCTTAGAATATTTTCTTTACTAGTAAGTTCTTCTAAAATTAATTTTCCCAGTGGAATTTTTAATTGGTCTCTTAGATTTTCTGGAAGTTTCACAGTAATCTCTTAGTTAGTAGGATTTGGAGTCTCAGCACTTTGGGCTTCTGCAGCCAATTCTTCTTGGAGTTTAGCGGCGAGAATACTACACTGAGCAGCAAGATTTTTTGCAGAAGTTCGAAAAGCTTCTGAACTTTGAGAATTTGGATCTGTTAATATGATTGGTTTTCCTAAATCAGAACCAGACATAATTCCAGCATTTAATGGAATTTCTCCTATGAAAGGAATTTTAAATTCTTCACAAATTTTTTTGGCACCACCTTCTCCAAAGATGTGGTGTTTTTCATTACATATCTTTGTCCCACTTTCAATCTTAGAAATTGTTTTCAAAGACCACCAATGTCGTTTGGTTTTATTTTCGTATTCATATTTAATCTCATTAGTACATGTAAAGTGACTCATGTTTTCAACCACACCAATAATTGGAACGTTAAGTTTTTGAAACATTGCAATTGCTTTTACTGCAACAGTGCTTGCAACATCTTGTGGAGTAGTTACAACAAGAATTCCCGTAATTGGAATTGTTTGTGCTAAAGTTAATGGAATATCACCAGTGCCTGGTGGAAGATCAACAATAAGATAATCCAAGTCACTCCAATTAGTATCAACCAAAAATTGTTTTAGGATTCCAGAAATAATGGGTCCTCTGTAAATTGCTGCTTGATGTTCTTTTTCTGCAAAGAAACCAAATGAAACCACCTTCATTCCGTGGGTCTCAGCAGGTTGTAATTTGTTTTCTTCTACTTGCATAAAGGCATCTTTCATTCCTAACATCAAAGGAATGCTTGGTCCATAGATGTCTGCATCCAAAAGTCCAACTTTAGCTCCAGTTTGAGATAATGCTAATGCTAGATTAAGAGAAACTGTAGATTTTCCAACTCCGCCTTTTCCACTTGCAACACCAATAATGTTTTTGACAGTGGCCATAGCAGTATCAGCATCAAGTGAACGTCCTTCCATAACCTTTGCAGTTATATTCATGTCAAAGTTAGTAACGCCATCAATTTCTCCTATTACTTTTCTAACATCTTCTTCAATTTCTGCATTAAATGGACATGCAGGAGTTGTTAGTTCTAAAGTGAATTTCAAATCTCCTTGGTTTAGCTCCAAGTCTTTTATCATTCCCATTGAAACAATATCTTTTTTCAAATCAGGATCAATTACTGTGCTTAATTTCTCTAAGACTTGATCTATACCAACCATGAAAAAAATGACTGAGTACATTATTTAAACATAGGTCGGTTCAATCCAAAAATTTCAGAATAATTGATGATTCCTTAGAATCTTGATTAAAATCGCTGAAAATTACCCAAAGATTCATAAATTCAAATCCGTCAAGGTGTGAACAGTTGTTTTCTATATCTACCCTACTTGATGTAGTTAGGATACCTCCTAGCTTATTTGGAACTACTCTCAAGAAAGCTTCTATGAACATCTTGAAGGAAAAATACGAGAGTATGATTAATGCAGACTTGGGATATATCATTATGATTCTTGATGCTAAAGTAGATGAGATGGGAAAGATGATTCCAGGAGACGGTGGAACTTTCCATAAAGTTGAATTTGATGCACTTACATTTTATCCAAAATTACAAGAAATTGTACAAGGTGAGATTGTAGATATTACAGACTTTGGTGCATTTGTTCGAATAGGACCTACAGATGCATTATTACACCTCTCTCAGGTAATGGATGATTATTTGAAAAGTGATGTAAAGGCTGGAATGATTATTGCAAATCAGAGCGGAAAAACACTACGTGTTGGTTCAGCACTTCGTGCAAGAATTACAGCTGTATCATTAGGTAAGGCAGCCGCTATGGGAAAGATTGGAATCACTTGCAGACAACCTTTCTTAGGTGCAGATGAATGGATTGCCGAAGAAATTAAAAAATCAAGTGTTTCTAGTGAAGAAAAATCTAGCAAAGCTGAAAAAGAAAAGAAAACTGTAGAAGTTAAGGAGAAGTAAAATGGTAAGAGAAATGGCTTGCAGAAAATGTAAGTTTGTAACTACGGGAAAAGTTTGTCCGGTATGTAAATCCTCAGATCTTACACCAGATTGGAATGGAGTTGTTCTAGTAGTTGAACCTACAGACTCACAGATTGCTAAAACTTTGGGCATTAGTAAAAAAGGAAAATACGCCATAAGGGTAACTTAAGTTGGGCTTTAGTCCAAAAAAAGAGCTTTTACGATTTTTAGCTGAGGATATCCGGAAAGGTGATGTTACAAGTGCTCTTTTACCACGGAAAAAAATCAAAGCAAAGGTAATTTCAAGGGAGGTTGGAATTATAGCAGGCGTAAACTTTGCCAAAGAAATTTTTTCGTTAAAAGGCTGTAAAGTTCGAGTTCTTAAAAAAGATGGAGAGAAAGTAAAATCTAATCAAACAATAATTGAGATATCAGGAGCAGCTCATTCTATTCTCTCCTGTGAAAGAACTGCATTGAATCTATTATCACGAATGAGTGGAATTGCAACTCAAACTAATAATCTTGTTAAAAAAATTCCAAGAGGTAAAACGAAACTTTACGCTACAAGAAAGACAGCTCCGGGTCTTAGATTTTTTGATAAAGAGGCTGTAAAAATTGGTGGTGGTGAAAAACACAGAATGGCATTAGATGAAATGGTTATGCTCAAAGATAACCATTTAGCAGTAGGAGGTTCCCTTGAGAAATTAATTCAAAAAGCAAGGAAAAAACACAAAAAAATAGAAGTTGAAGTAGAAAATCAAAAAGATGCTGTCATTGCGGCAGAGCAAGGGGTAACAATCATCATGTTGGATAATTTTACACCAAATCAAATCAGAAAAACAGTTTCAACCTTAACCAAACTAGGATTAAGAAATAATTTGAAGCTTGAAGCATCAGGGGGCATCAATATCAAAAATATTGAAAGATATGCAAAAACAGGAATAGATATTATTTCAGTTGGAGAAATTACTAATTCCGTTAAAGGAATAGATCTTAGTTTAGAAATTTAACTAATTGCAAGCATTCGTTCTATTGCAAGTCGTGCTTTATCTGCAATATCTTTTGGAACTGTTACTTCGTACTTGTCTTCCCGTAAAGAATTCAATACTTTTTCAGGAGTTATCATCTTCATGTACTGGCATTCAGCTTTATCAGATGCAGGAACAAAAGTCTTTTCAGGATTTTGTTGCCTCATACGATATAAGATACCAGTTTCAGTTGCAACAACAAAGATTTTTGAATTAGATTTTTTGATATGCTTCATCATACCATCAGTTGAAAGAATGGAAACAGGTATACCATCAAAGCTACCTGATGCGGCATCATATAGTATTGGAGTAGTACAACTACATTCTGGATGAATAAGAAATTCAGCGTCTTTCATAGAATCAATTTTTTTGGTAATATCTTCAGGTCTAATACCAGCATGAACATGACATTCGCCTGCCCATATGTGCATATTCTTTCTTCCAGTGATCTTTGCTACATAAGAACCCAAAAACATGTCAGGCAAGAATAAAATCTCTTTTTCATCTGGAATTGCTTTGACAACATTTACAGCATTAGATGAAGTGCAACAATAATCAAGTTCTGATTTTATTTCAGCAGTTGTGTTTACATAACCTACAGTAATGGCACCAGGATGTTGCTTTTTCCATTTTCGTAGATCGTCTACAGTTATAGAATCAGAAAGTGAACATCCAGCTTCTAAATCAGGAATCAAAACTTTTTTCTTTGGACTAATGATAGCAGCAGTTTCTGCCATAAAGTGTACACCACAAAACAAAATTCGTTTGTTATCTGTTTTTGCAGCTTCTCTTGCAAGTCCTAATGAATCACCAATAAAATCTGCAACATCTTGTACATCTGGAACTTGGTAGTTATGTGCCAAGATTACTACATCTTTTTGTTTTTTGAGTCTTAGAATTTCATCTTGTAGTTTTGTTTGTTGTACTAACATAGACCATAGAAAGTGTTTTACAAGAGAATTTAAAGAAAATGTTCTAGTCGAAATTAATCAGAATTGTTAGCAATTATGGCAATAATTGCCGTTTTATGTACCAACTTGAATGTCAGCAGAGCAAATGGATCGTAGTTTTTCAATTGCAGAAAGAGTTGCTAGTCTACTTGTTTTTGGATTATTTTTATCAGGTACATTTTCTATAGTAAAGGACATCTTTCCAAATGTGCCTGCTGCTTGAATTTGATGAGTGTTTTTATCAGTTGCAGGATCAGCGATAATTCTTACTTTGGTCTTTTCACTTCCAACGCCTACGAGACTAAGTAGTGCTGCAACATTGATGTTTGCAGGAAACAATCCAACTGCTTCTTTTGCAGTTCCCTCAAAAATTATTGTCGATGAGGAAATATTATCAATATTAATATCTGATGTTTCAAAAAACTTTGCGCCTTTCAGAGATTTTGGATTTTTTGTTGTAACAAGTGTTAAAGATTCTAGTTCATCCTTAACAGATTTTAGACCATCAAGACCTGCAATGGCTCCAGATGGAAGAAAAACAGTTTTTTTGAAATCAGAACATGCGTCAGAAATAATTTCAAAGACAGATTCGTCAAGCAATGCACCTACACTCATGATCATCAAGTCCTTTCTGTTTTGAAGAACACTCAAAGCAACATCTTTTACAGCATCTTGAGATGCAGCTTCCACAACTAGATCAATTGGGTTGGAAGATAATAGATGTGAATTTGCAACAATTTCTGGCTTGTTTTTTAATTTTGATACCAATAATTCAGAGCGTTCTTTGTCTTTATCATATACATGAGTTAGAACCGCTGGGATTTTTCCAGAGTCTATAGCTAAAGCGATTTGGGTTCCTATTGCACCGCAGCCTAAAAGAGCAATTTTTTTCAAGTAAAACGATTTGTTTGGTAATCGTACTTAATTGTAGTTAAAGAATCTAGAATTGCCATAATGTGTAAACACAACGGCAAAAATTGTTCCTAATTTACAGATTGAAACTGAATTGAATTCAAGACTAGTCTCAAGTTCATGTTATTATTTGTCGATTCTTAGTTAAAGATCAGTATAACCTAAAGATTTTATTCAAAACGACAAACTATTGCTGTGCTCAATACTGTCTACAAAGATGCCATAATGAATAGAGAAAAGATGTTATCAATTCTCAAAGGTCCAAAATTTGAGCAAATAATGCAAAAAGCAGGAGAAAACTGGGTGGAATTTACGCCTACAAAACAAGAGGTGATAACTGCAGGCATAGATAGTAGTTTTAACAATACAAAATTTCAGGGAATAGAGCTTTGGGCATCAACTGCAGTATCCATTAAAGCAGATGGGGAAATCTTAGTTGATCTTCACGATTCGGGATTAGGTTCTGATACGGATCTTTCAAGAATTGCAAGTAAGATGGAGATTGACGCTTGTGAGAAAAGTGTAGATTTAGTAGATTTAGTTTTGATGGATGGTTCCCTTCATTCACAATTTATGACACGTCAGTCTACATTAGATGCAATAATTGTAAGAACAATGAAAAAGAATGATAATGTAATTTTCATTGCAAAGACATCAAATACAAAAAAACAATTTGAAAGCTTAGGTTCACTTGCAGGCGATATTTTCTATTACAATCATGTAACAAAGAGTTCAGGATTTAGTAAATTATTTGTTGAAAAGAAATATGGAAAGGATAAAGTAATTTCGTCAACATTTGTCAGATTGAGCGATTCGACACCAATTATCAAACTAGAGTTTTTGAGAGAAGATCATAGTGAGGATGAAATAAAATCTTTGATGAATAAGCTGTATAAGAGTAGTGTTGGTGGCTATCCTTATGCATTGAAGCTTGCCCACAATAACTGTAAAATATCTGACAAGGAACTTGCAAAGATGGTGAGCCTTTTAGGATTAAGTAATGAAATAGGGTCACGGGAGGTATTAGGTTGAATGTTGGATTCGTAATTGGTGAATCAAAACCAACATTTGTAACTGCATTAACATCAAGACCACTCCCTGTTGGAGAGTATACGATTATTGATTCAGAAGAAGGAAAAATTCTAGGATTAGTAGAAAAATCAAAAGTATCTAGTGCTGCATTTGCCGATGTTCGAAATTTCGATGAAGCTTCTGAAAGTATAGAGATTGCTGAGATGAATAAAAGGGACAAGACATACACTGCGCATATTGGGATTCTAGGATTCTTAGATAAATTGCAGAAAGGTCAATCAATAATTCCTGCAATTCCACCCATTCCAGGTACGATAATATCTCAGCCCACAAAACAAGACCTTGAAACCATTTTTAGCCCATCAAAAGATGGTTGGGTGAAAATTGGTAGTCTTTTAAGAAACAAATCGATTGATGCCAAAGTCAATTTGGATAAAATTGTCTCAAGACACTTAGGAATTTTGGCGATGACTGGAATGGGAAAAAGTAATTTAGTGTCGTTGATAGCAAAACAGATTTCGCTACTTAAAGGAACCGTAATAATTTTTGATTATCATAATGATTACACCACACTAAACATTCCACGAATTAATGTAGTCGATGCGAAAATTAATCCAAGATTATTAGATCCTGATCAATTATCTGAAGTATTAGAGATAAGAGATAGTGCAAATGTTCAACAACGTGTTTTGCGAATGGCATTTACAAACAAAGTAAAGGAATCAAAAGAATTTTGGAAAAAACTAGAAGAAGAAATTGACTACATTGTAAATTCTGAAGATAAAAAACTCAAAGAGATAAGAACATCGGCATATAGAGTTCAAGATATTATTGAAGAATCTCAAAGAAGATTTGAAGATATTTTAGATCCAGATATGGGAGATCCAATTAGTTTTATCAAAGAAGGTAGAGCTAACGTACTAAATATTTCAGAACTATCTGAAAAACAAGCAAATGTTGCGGTAGCATTTTATCTACAACAACTACTAAAAGATAGAAAAGATGCAAGCATTGCAAGACATGGAAAATCTAAAAGGGACCGAAACTTTCGTTTCAATGCTCCAATATTTGTAATAATAGAAGAAGCTCATGTCTTTATTCCAAAAGAACACGATACTAGTACAAAATATTGGGCTGCTAAGATTGCCAGAGAAGGAAGAAAGTTTGGTTTGGGTCTTGGGATTGTATCACAGAGACCACGAAGTGTTGATCTTAATGTTCTTAGCCAGATAGGCTCTTTTGCAATAATGAGGATTATACAAGAAGATGATCAACGTCAGATAGCCTCAGCCATAGAATCAACTAGCCGGGAATTAATTGCTCAACTCACATCTTTGAACGTAGGAGACGCAATACTTGTGGGTCAATGGACTAATCTGCCATCTCTAGTCCACATAGATGAGGTAAAAGAGAAAGTTATGGGTGCTGATCAAAGTGCAATTCATGAATGGGCAAATGCTGAAAAGATGAGTGAGATTGCAGTAGAATCAACACAACAGTTAATGCAAAAAGATTTGTTATTAGACTAAATGATTTTTTCACATATTTCAGACACACATTTAGGATTAGTGCAGTATGGCGCTGAGGAAAGAGAACAAGATGTGTATCATGTTTTCAATCAGGCAATTGATACTTCAATTAAGGATCACGTAGATTTTGTTATATTTTCAGGAGATATTTTTCATGTTCCAAATCCAAATGGAACTGCCATAGTTCAGATGGGTAATGCATTAAAGAGATTAAAACAAAACAATATTGATTCATTTTTCATACTTGGCGAACATGATATTAGTAGAATTCGGACCACACCAATACCATATGTCTATCATAATTTAGGATTTTCTAGATATATTGGACAAGGAAAACCAATTGAATACAAAGACATTCTTTTGGTCGGATTTGACAAGATGCGAAAAAATGAAATAG
The DNA here is from genome assembly GCA_963920015.1 of uncultured Nitrosopumilaceae archaeon. Lineage (GTDB taxonomy): Archaea > Thermoproteota > Nitrososphaeria > Nitrososphaerales > Nitrosopumilaceae > CAWTZF01. The sequence goes on from CAWTZF010000044.1 coordinate 29,567, forward strand.
CAAAATTTGAAGAAAAATTTGTAGAAGTTGATTCTATCGCAAAAAATCATTCTGGTCACAAAATTCTTGTAATGCATCAAGGCATTAACGAGTTTAACAAGTTTGCAGGAGAGATGCAATCTACTGATTTGCCAAAAAATTTCACATATTATGCAATGGGACATTTACATGATCATGACATCAAACAATTCAATCATCTAAGTGGACCAATTGCGTATCCAGGATCTATTGAATTAACTACAAGTGAAGGAATTAAGGATACAAAAAAAGGGTTTTTTGAAGTTGATGTTTCAGGAGCTGAAGTAAAAGCTGATTGGATTGAACTTGATATTAGACCACAGTTCTCATACAAACTAAACTATGATGAAATTTCAAAATCAATCGACGGTATAATCGAAAAAATTAGACAGTATGAACGAAGTCCGATAGTTGAGCTAAAAATTCTAGGGGACAAGATTGAAATTGATTTTATTCAGGCTGAAATTTCACGCCTAAATTCCCTGGTTTTACGATGTTTTTGGAGAATTATCTCCAAAGAAACTGTAGATTCTTCTGTATTTTTGGATAGACCTAATGTAATCGATGATGAGTTATTTAGATTATCAGTGAATGCTTTAGGTTCTGAACAGATTGCAAGTTTTGCTGTAAAGGATTTACTTCCTTTGTTAGACTCTGGGAAATTAAAAGAAGCTGTGCAAATGGTTGTTGAGAATTTTGAGAATTATAAAAAGGAGATTAAGAAATGATCACTTCAGTTGAGCTAGGAAATTTCTTATCCCATTCTGATACAAAATTAGAATTTGATAACGGTGTAACAGTGTTTGTTGGAAACAATGGCGCAGGAAAATCTAGCATAATTGATTGCATTACCTTTGCTCTTTTTGGTAATCATACAAGAAAATCTAACAAAGGACTAATTAAAAGAGGTGCAAATCAAGGATTTGCTAAAGTAAATTTTTCAATTAATGGGAAAGAATTCCAAGCTGAAAGAAAAATTGATTCAAAAGGCAGTTTATCTGCACAGTTTTCTGAAAAATTAGATGGAAACTGGATTCGAATTGCAGCAGGAGAGAGAAAACAGTTTGGTGAATCTATGACAAAGGAGGTAGAAAAAAGAATTGGATTAAATTTTGAAAAACTAAAAATTGCTTCAATTGTTCAGCAGGGAGAATTAAACTCAATTATCAAAGCAAAACCAAAAGAGTTCAAAGAGCTACTAAATGCAATTATTGGTATTGATAAACTTGATGTAGCTTCTGAAGCAATGAAATCAGTAAATAAAGAATTTAGAAAAAATATTAAAGAAGAAATTGGTTATGATGATACACATATTGATATTTTAAATCGCGATTTAGAAAAGTACCAAACGGAATTACAAGATTCAGAACCACTAAAAGATGAACTAACATCAAAAAGAAAACAATATGAAAAAGAACTCACAGTTTTGCAGAAAAAATTAGAAACAGAAACACCAAAAATAGACAAGTTAGATCAATTGGAGTTAAGAAAGGATGAACTTCGTGCCTACGCTAAAGAGGCAATTCAAGAAATTCGGTATGAGATTGACGAAAAAGAACATAAAATTCGTGACTGTGAAGGATGTTTTGAATATGCAGGATTAACAAAAAAACTTGAAACAAATCTAAATGAAGTAGAAACTGCTATCGAAGATTCACAGAAAAAAATCCAACAGTTATCAAATCAAAAAGCATCTCTACGTGAAAAACAAGCACTTGCCAGTAAACTACAGCTTAAAGATGATAAATGTCCCGTTTGTGATTCTGTTGTAGATAAGCTAAATCCTTTGTTTCAAGAAAAACATCTTAAAGAAGAATTAGAAAAAACTGAAGAACTGATCAAACAGCTAGAACATAAACAAGAATCTCATAGTAAAACACGAGTTGAACTTGCTGAAAATCTAAAAAAAGCAAGAGAATCGGAAGCTACCCTTAGAGCTCATTCAATAAAAGATCAAAAAGATCTTAAAAAAATTCAACAAGAAATTCAAATAAAAAAAGTTAATGTGGAGAAAATACCAAATTCTATTACTAGAAGCAATTTAGTTCAAGTGGCACAACTGGATTCTCGAACAAAGGTGTTATTTGAAACTATTTTACAATTAGAGCAAGAGACTAAAGGGTTTGAAGAATCTAAATTTATTGAACTTAAAGAGTTTATTTCGGAAAAACAAGATGAATTATCAAAAACAGATCAACAACTAGGTGCGATTACAGAAAAGATTGCAGAATCTAAAGAAAAGATTGAATTGTTTACGAAATCTATTAAAGAACTTAAGATAGTACGAGATTACGTTGAACAGCTTGATTCAATTCAATCAAATATTTTTAATAGAGATGGGCCTGTCGCAACTAGTCTGAGATCTTGGGCCCTCAATACCATTTCTTCAAAAACTTCTGAGTATTTGGCTTTACTTAATACTAAAATTCAGAGAATCCTACTTTCTGAAAAAATTCGTGACATTACAATTACTTGTTACTCAAAGAACGAGGTTTTAGACTTAGAATCATTAAGTGGTGGTGAACAAGTCTCAATTGCATTAGCTTTGAGACTTGGAATGGCTACTCTTCTTGGGGCAACCAATCTTAATCTGATTATACTTGATGAACCTACTACTCATCTTGATACAGAGAGAAGAAAAGCATTGGTCAATGTTTTATCACAGCTATCAAACATTACAAATGCTGGAATGCCCATGCAGTTTATCATCATAACACATGACTCTGAAATCTTTGAAGACTCAACTGTAGAAAAAATTTACAAATTTGAATCAACAGAACAAGGAAGTAAAGTAACTGTAGTCTAGCCACCAGTTAATTTTGCAAACTTTTCATTCTTGCTTAGTTTTTCTATAAAATCAATATTAGATAATGCTACTACTGCGGATTCAACTACAGGTTTGGCAGGATCATCTAGTGCCTTTTCAAGTGCTGCTTTTGCATTCTGAGACCCAATTACACCAAGTGCTATTGCAGCCTCATGCCTTACAAACATGCTTGGATCATTTAGTGTTGCATCTTCTAATGGTGCAACTCCAATACTATATCCCATCTGCCCTAAGGAAAACGCAGCTTCATGTCGTACAAGTTCATTTGAATCATTTTTTAGAACTTTGGCAACATGTTCTACCTTATCTTCTCCACCGAAATCAACTAAAATGCATGTAGCACGAGTTCTTACTACGTAATCTACATGTTCTAGTAATTTTACAAAATAATCAGTATCTTTTTTTTCATATTTGTCTTCCATCTCTGCAAAAAGTTTCAGTCTCTCTTCTGTAACGATTTGTTCTTGGCTCATAGAAAGCGATTTTCTAGTCTCATATATTATCTTAATTCAAATTATTAGGACTAAAATTTAGTTATGTTTTTAATACAAAATTAAGCCAATTATTTTGTGAGAGCAAAAATTGGAGAAAAAGCACCAAATCTGAAATTATCAAAATGGGTTCAAGGATTAGAAACTAATTTCGATAAAGAAAAAGATCATATTGTTCTAGTTGAGGTATTTCAAGTTAATTGTCCTGGATGTTTCATGTATGGAATTCCCGAGACGATCAACATCTATAACAAATACAAAGATGATGGAGTCAGAGTTTTTGGAGTAGCAACCGCTTTTGAAGATTTTGATAAAAATACTCTTGATAATCTAAAGCTTTTACTTGAAACTGGTGAAACCATCGGAGATACTAAACAAGGATTAGGTACTTATGGTCAACTAATTGGAAACAAACTTGCATACAAAATTCCATATTCTGTAGCCATGGATTCAGTCATAAAAGAAACGGGAGAGATCAGTCAAGGAAAAATTATGGAGTTTATTTACAATCAAATTCCAGAATTTGACTCACAGCCTGAAGAGTATAGAAATCAAGTTATTCAACGTGTTAAAGACCATATGAAATCAAAAGAACTCACTGCTGAAACTTTTGAAATGTACTCTTTACAAGGTACACCTTCAACTATTATCGTTGACAGAAAGGGAATACTAAGAGACGTATCCTTTGGTCAAAATGGAAACCTTGAACCAACTATTCAGTCATTGATTAACGAATAATTAATCGCTTTCTTACCAAAAAAATAATTCCAGCTAGAGATGTTGCTAATACTAACGGAGCAATATCAGAAAATTCTGGAAGATATGTGGTTCCAATTATGTCAAGTTTATGAACTCCAGATCCGGGAAACTCTAAAACAATAAAAGAGATTCTTTCATTGCCTCTAACATTTGGAAATATTTCCTGATCATTAAGATAAAAAGTAAAATTTCCATTAATCAGATTTTTAGGAATTTCAATTTCAGCTAGATTGTTTTCTAATCCACTATTGATGAATAGTGTGAGTCTTTTTTCATCTTTATCAAATTCATAATTAGTAACATCAAAGTTTGTAGTAGCTCCTACATCAAATTCATAGCCACCTGTTTGAATCTCAAAATGCTGTCTTAATCCAGTCTTATCAGAAATTTGACCAAAAGCTGGACCCAAAAATAACATTGATGCAGCAACTAGTAAAAGGAAAATCCTCATTTTATGCGACGCCAGGCAATACGCGTTTACGCAATTCTTTATCTTTAGCGATTCTAGGATGTGCCTTATCAGCAAGAATTACCTCAAACCAGTAATGCATACCATCTTTGTAAATAAAATAAGAACCAAATAGCTTCATGTTTGGATATCTTTCTAGAACACGTCTTTCAGCTACCTGCTTCATACTAACATCAGCTTTAATTCTTGTAACACCCAAGTGTTTTGGTCTTCTTCCACTACGTGGTCTTTGTTTTCTCATACCACCAGTACCTACACGCATTCTAACTACTACGATTCCTTGTTTTGCTTTGTATCCTAGTCTTCTAGCACGCTGAATTCTGCTTGGTTTAGCAATTCTAGTAACAGCATCTTGTTTTCGCCATCCTATTACTCTATCTCTAATTTCTGAAGAGTTATCCTTCCAAAGTTTTATCCAGGTCTGATCTTGGTAACTGGGCATATTCGCCACTAGCAAATTCCCCTTAATATATTGTAAAATGAATGCTAAAGTTTCAAAGCAAAATATCGGCATATTTGCCTCAAAAGTTGACGTTTAGATATTATCAAATTGTTTGTTCTTTTCAAACTACTACCATGAAATATTCTTGATTTTTAATTAGAATTCCATGCCAACCGGTTCTAAATTCCTCAATCGAAGAAGAAAAAAACGTGATAGTGCTGAAGACGAATGGTCACATACCACAGGAAGTGTTGGAGAAAAAATCGAAGTAAAAGATATTTTAGAGGTTCAAGATCGAAGTTTAACTTTTGGTGATCAAGAAAATATTCCAGAAACAAATTATGATCTGTATAAAGAAGAAAGAGCTAAAGTAGAAGATGATATGTCAAATACCGCTCAATACATAAGATTTGCAAATGAAAGTATTAAGCAAAAAAGAGATAGGCTAGAAGCTTTTAATGAAAAACAAATAAAGTTTCAAGAAGAAATTAATGCACTGAGAACAGAAAAACCAAAAACAAGAGATGAGTTAAACAAA
>CAWTZF010000045.1:0-5007 GCA_963920015.1 uncultured Nitrosopumilaceae archaeon
TATTAGTTGGTCTTGGCATTATATTTTCTGCCGAGGCATTTGCTCAAAATTATTCACAGACTAGAAATGATTTAAATCCCTCAGATGCGGATCTGATTATTCTTTTTTCCGTAGCAATTGCCATAATTTTAGGTATAGTGATTTTTCTTACACGTGAATTGATTCTTCGAAAAAAAACTAACTATGATGCAGGTAAATTTGAATCTAAAAAAAATAGAGATTATGAAAAATATCATTCAGATTGGAGTGGAGAATCTATTTTCGGAGAGAAAAAATCCAAATTTGATGATGAGTTTAGAAAGGAATTAGAAGAATCAGATATGCCTGATTATTACAAAATTCTTGGAGTCTCCTCTAAGGCCACACACGAGGAGATAAAAAACAGATTCCGAATATTGGCAAAAGAGACACATCCAGACAAAAGCAAGGATTCTAAAAGCGAAAAAAAGATGGCTGAAATTAACAGAGCCTATGAGATATTATCTGATGAACTACATCGAGAACAATATGATAAGCATATGGGCGTATCAAAATCATAAAGTGGGATTTAATTCATTAAAATAAAAGTTGGTTAAAGGTGCACTGCACCAGGTTGTAATACATTCAATTTTTTGATAAAATCAGTTCTGATACTGCGTATAATGTTCCTAAGATCTGAATTTGTTACCTCAAATTCATGTTCAAGTGTTTTAAGGATTTTATCTTTTTTCACTCCCTTGTCTAATAATGAAAGGATCTTATTTTTCACGTCATCCACATCATAGTTTTTCATAGAAGTTTTTTGTTTTGATTTCATACAGTATATTATCTTAACAAAGTGTTAATCATATTTCGTGTGTAATTTTCGATCATACAGGCAATTGTGTTCAAATCAAATGAGCTACTCCTCAAATTGCGTTTTGCAAATAATCTAATGTGAATTCAAGAAAAACAAACTTCCTAGAAGGTCTTATTATTTTTGCAGTAATGACAGGAATCTTACTTCCAGTTAGATTATTTTTTGTGGCATATGTTTCAGAAAATTGGTTTGGTTCCTTTGGTGTAGTAGGAGCTATTTCAATAATTTTGATCACTCTTGCTAAAAAAGATAAACTAGGAAAGTTTGGTCAAATGTTTAACCGCCAAATTTCAAAATTGCAACATGGAAAGAAAGGTAAAATCGTTTATGGGCAATCAATTCTATTTTTAGTAATTCTTGGAGGAACAATATTTGCAATAGAGGCAGGTAATTCTGAATATGTTGATTTAAAAAATGAGTTAATTGCAGAGCATAATGAGCTTACACAGCCAGAACAATTGTGGGCTCAGACTGAAAAAATTGGATTTTCTGAATGGGTTTATGGATTCATAGGATTGTTCCTGGCAGTATTTTTTGCATTTCCACAGGTAGCTGCAGTTTTTGCAGTTTTAAATGAGGCATTTGATGGATGGGTTTTGCATTTTTACACAGTAGGGTTTGTGGAATATTTAGAATTGTTTGGGATTTTGTTGTATCATCGATTTGCATTCAGAAAAAGCAATTCAAATATTTCATTAGATTCTACAACATAGAAGATGACTTTAAATTCATAATAGTGGAAAGTTTTACTGAAAATATTGCTACAACTTTAAAAAGTAGGTATTTGATCGGTTTTTAATGCAACAATTTGACACCCCACATTCTTTAAGAAATGAAATCATCAGTTTAGCAGTTACTTCAGGAATAGATAGCGATTGTTACACTGAGATGCTAGATTATACAATTGATTTATTTGAATCTCAGGGTCTGGGAGCTGATTATTATGGATACCACAATATCAATCATGAATTAGAGGTTACATACATTACATTACTTTCTGGCATGTGGGATGATCCATTAAATGATATTTCAAAAGATGACCTAAAGTATCTGTATGCTGCAGCATTATTTCATGACTTTGATCCACAGAAGAATGTAGACAAGCCCCACGAGGATAGTGTTCTTCGATTCATCACTCTCGATAGAAAATTAAGAGAACTTCTTGATACTGCTGGTCTTGATATTGAAATTATCAAAGCCTTGATTTTAAGAACAACATATCCATGGACAGGAAAATTAAAAGAAGAGGCAGAAGCCAAAATTATAACTTGTTTTAAAAATGCAGACATTACAAAAGATGATTATCCAAAACAAGAGCATTTCTTAAAACTTGGATGGTTTCTCTCAATTACAGATAGAGTAAGTGGTTATGCTCTAGGAAATTTCGCAAAAGGCATGGAGATGGCAAAAATGAATGCTCATGCTTTAGCATGGCATCCTGCCTTAATTTTACAAAGATCTGTAGCGTATTTTGAAGAATTACTTAACAATGAGTCAGATATGCTTCAAAGAGTACTTTATTCCTTACCAAAAGAGATGAGAAAAAATTTCATGGAAAACGTAAAGTCATTTTTTGCATTGCGCCAAAAAGAAATACAAATTCAGGCAGATTATGTATATGAGGATCTAAAGCTTCTTCCAATAATTGAAAAATTTAGCACAAGAGATGATCCAGAGTTTATCAACAAGTTATACGAGATTTTTGAACAACTTCCAAGACCATTGCAATTTAAAAAAGATAGTTTTGAAGAATCAATTCGTGATCCAAACACAATTCTTAACACATTAAGATTAGGAAATGCACAAGGAGAGATTATCGGATATTCAAAAGGAGGACCTTTAGAGACATATCAGTTACGTCCTGAAATTAAAGACGAAAATTATGGTTTGAAAAATACCATATTTTTAGAACCTTTCCCACTGAAAATGGGCTATTGGGGGCTTCATGGTGGTAGGGAAATGCGTCATTTGTTTACAATGCAGGCTGATGCAAAAAAATTCAAATTTTTGACAAGTTTTGCTCTTCGAGATGTTATTAGAAAAAGAGTTGAGAGTCACGAAAATGCAGAATTTGTTGCATTGTTTGATCCTGAAAGATGGGATTATTATAGAATCAAACTTTAACTTGAATTTCAGTTGACTTTCATGTAACTTATGAAAACCAATGTACTTGGGACAAAACTCACAAAGTTAGTTTCAGGACAAGTGTCATGGGATAATGAAATTTTAGATTACTATTCAGTTGATTCTAGTTCATATCAGATTAGACCAAAGCTAGTTGTTATTCCAAAATCAATTCAAGATGTAATTGCAGTCGTAAAATTCGCATCCAAGAACAAAATTTCGATAACGCCCAGAGGAGCAGGAACAGGACTTGTTGGAAGTGCAATTGGTAATGGAATTATAATTGATCTGAAAAATTTTGATAAAATTAAGGTTTTAAAAAATAGTGTCGTTGTTGGAGCAGGTGTCCTTAAAGGAAATCTGGATATAGCTTTAAAAAAACACAAAAAATTCTTTAGTCCAGATCCATCTATTGGACCATATTGTACCATTGGCGGCATGATTGGGACTAATGCAAGTGGGATTCACACTCTAAAATATGGAGCAATAATCGATAATCTTATTCAAGTCACTTTAGTCGGCAGTGATGGAAAGGTTCTAAAATTGCCATCAAACAAAAATCTAGAAAATAGTATTTACAAAATTGCAAAAACAATGGATTTAAAAAATTATCCAGATGTATCAAAAAATTCTTGTGGATATAGATTAGATGCAATTTCCAATAGTAAAAAAGCATACAAAATAATTAGCGGCTCTGAAGGGACATTAGGAATAATAATTTCCGCAAAATTAAAAACATACAATCCTCCAAAAACTAAATTTTTACAAATAATCAGTTATAATTCATTGATGAACGCAGCAACTGATTGTCCTCAAATTATAAAATTAAAACCATCTGCGCTGGAATTTGTTGATCAAATAACTCTAAAAAATATCAAATATAAAATCCCGCCAAAGGCAAAGTGTTTACTTTTTGCAGAGTTTGATGACAAAATTTATCAAAATACATCAAAATTAAAAAAATTAATTCATGGTAAAGTAATTTATCAATTAAGTAAAGAAAATGATATTGCTAAATGGTGGAAATTTAGAGATTCATCATTATCATATAGTCTAAAAAGTATAGCAAAAGACGAAAATGCACCTCATATTATAGAAGATGCTACAGTTCCAATAGAAAAATTAGACAAGTTATTGCTACTAATTGGCGAAATAAAGAAAATGTCAAAAGGAAGAATAGTGATTTATGGACATGCGGGGAATGGAAATTTACATGTTAGATTAATTTCAAAAAATAAAAATAAAAAACTAATTGAAAAGATTGCAAAATATTATTTTTCCAAAGTCATTCAGCTTGGTGGAACAATCTCAGGTGAACATGGAGATGGCTTGGCACGATCAAGATTTGTAAGGTTACAATATGGAGATAAAACCTATATTGCTTTCAAAAAAATCAAAAAATTATTGGATCCAGCCAAAATTCTTAATCCTGAAAAAATTATTTCCAATCAAAAGTCAATAACCAAAAATCTACGTCTATAGTAAAAAATTAATCTTTTCTATACAAATTCTTACGCGTAAACCCTTTTAGTACCTATAACAAACTCAATTTATCGTGATCGGAGCGCTGGGTATTATATTGCTCACAGGATTGTTTGCAGTCATTTCTATTCCGGAGAGTTTTGCAGTGGAGGCACTTGAGCGTGCGCCAATAGATTCGCCTAAACTTGTTAATGCATTTGGGGTTCCAGTTATTTCGCATGTTAATGTAAATCAGCAAGTACAAATTTCAGCAGATATTACAGCTAAAAATTATTCTGGTGATTTTGCATACATTGTTCAGATTAGAGACGATGAAGGTAGAATTATTTCTCTTGCTTGGATTACAGGAAATATTGATTTGGGTCAATCATTTAGTCCAGCATTATCATGGACTCCTAGTGAGACAGGAGTCTTTACTGCAGAAATTTTTGTTTGGAAAAGCTTAGTAAATCCTGAAGCACTTTCAGAATCAGCAACTATTAAAATTACTGCAAGTTAGAAATTTTACAAATGTTATTTTCTAAATTAATTCGTTAAAGCAAATCTAGTAATTATAAAAAATA
>CAWTZF010000046.1:0-10155 GCA_963920015.1 uncultured Nitrosopumilaceae archaeon
GGCTTGGTAAAACAATATACACCTTGGCCGAACATGAAAATGTTAAACGTTTTTCATTTTATTTGGGTGAGGACCATTTGCTTCTTTTAAGCACTGAAAAAGATGCTGACACAAATCTAGTAGTAGATGAAATAATCAAACTTTATTATAAAAATCAAAATTAAATTATTTTTTTTATAGTTTCAAAGAGAGAATCTAAGATTTCCATGTGAAAAACAATATACGAACTTATGGCTCTAGTGCTTTAAACCCCTTTAATCGGTTTCTTAATGTTACTTCGGTTATGTTAGCAGCTATTGCAATATCTTTTTGGGTAACTCGATCATCATTTTGTACACAGGAAAGATAAAGAGCTGTAGCAGCAAATCCCATAGGGTTTTTACCAGCAGAAAGCTTGATTTTTTCTGCGTTTCTAATAATTTTGATTGCATCGCGCTTTGTTTTTTCAGCCAGATCTAATTGGCTAGCAATTCTAGCAATACATTGAACAGAATCGACAACAGGCATTCTCATATCAAATTCTTTTATCAAGGTTCTATAGCATGCTGCGATAATTTTTTTCTTAACATTTGATTTGTCTGCTACATCCTTTAGAGTACGTGGTATCTCAGCATCTCTACATGCAGCATATAGTGAGGCAGCGATCATTGCAGAGATGGATCGTCCCCTTACCAGTTTCTTTTCTAAGGCTTTACGGTAAATGTATGATGCTTTTTCAATTATTGCATCTGATAGAGCAAGCTTGTTTTTCATCTTGTGTAGTTCGTTGAATGCATCTTTGAGGTTTCTGTCAGTTGGTTTGTTTTGACTGCGGCTATCCCATACTCTTAGTCGTTTAAGGGTAATTTTCATGGATGGTGATAACATCTTTCCGGTTGCATCTTTGTTGCTTGGATTGATTACAGTCGATAGTCCCATATCATGTTGACTCAGAGTTATTTTGGCCCCAGTTCTACCTTTTGTAGTGGCATCGTCTGCAAAAGACCGCCATTCTGGACCAGAATCTTGCATTCGTTCAGAGAACACTGTACCACATGCACTACAATACACTTCACCAGAGTCATTATCGGTAATCAGATCTCTCTTACCGCATACTTGACACCTTTCTTTTTGTTTAGAACTTTTTTCAACCATTTATTTTTCCTTGATCAGAATTTTTGTGAAAACTATGATCATCCATAAGACAGATTCACAAAAAATTTGCTAGATTTTTGATGCATCTGTTTACCGTTTTAATCACATGAACTTGACTATAAGTTATGATGACTAGGTACACAATTAAACTACAAAAAACGAGATTATTTTAAAATACATCCGTTCTTATACCACCTAATTTTGGGTTAATTATGTCAGAAGAACGAAAAATGTACCCTATGAAATGTTCTGATTGTGGCAAGGACTCAGAAGTACCTTTTGAACCAAAAGCAGACAGACCAGTGTATTGTAGAGAATGTTTACCAAAACATCGCTCTGGCGGTAGAAGATTTTAAGAAGATTCTGTTTAAAGTAATTTAAATTCAATTATCTTATCAAGATTTTTTACAAATCCCTTTTTTTTTATTTTCTAAAAAGTTCCAATAATATTACAAAATCTAAGATTTTCCTTCGTGAGAGATGGCTTTGCCTTTTTACTCTTTGTCGATAAATTCGCTAATACCAGGAGGCTCTGGTGCAAGGCCTTTTCTTTTTCTAATATCTGCAACTGCTTCACCAAGACGATTCTTTGGAATTTCGGCCCATGTCTTAAAGTGAGTATTCCACATCGCCCTTCCAGATGTTTGTCCTCTCATATCTTCAGATAGTGTAAATGTTTCAGAAGCAGGCAGCTCACCAATAACAATGCTTTGTGCACCTTTTTGTGCCATATCAAGTACCTTTCCACGTTTTCCAGAAATAACGGTTGCAACGTTACCTACCAGATCAGTTGGAACTCTAACTTCAATTGCCAATATTGGCTCCAAGAGAGAGGTACCTGCCGTCAAAAGAGCTCCCATGCATGCACGTCTTGATGCAGGACCAAGTTGTGATAAACCTCGGTGGGCAGTATCTTCATGAGGAACAAAGTGTGTAAATGTGAATTTACAATCTCGCATCTGCTCTCTACATAAAGGGCCTTCTTTCATGACATCATCGAATCCAGAGTTAATTGAATCAGTTGATTCATGCACAAACTGGACACCTTTTGTTCCGTTAATCAAAACGTTTCCACGTGAATCAAGTTTCATTATTCTCTTAATAGTATCAGTATCCCAACCCTCTTTCTTTAGAAGGTCAGCCATCTCTTTTTTGTCCTTCATCTCACCAATCTCGCCAGATCTAAGCATATCACCAATTGTAGGCTCAAGAGGTTCTACTTTCATGAATATCTTGTTGTGTCTGTTTGGTGATTTTGACATGATAGGCCTACACGAAGCCTTTACGGTCTCTCGATAATTGATGAGTGGTTCAGAAGTAATGACCTCTAATTTGGTATCTTGAATACGATGTGTAGCTACATCAAGATGAAGGACGCCCATTCCTGCAACAATTGTCTCACCACTTTCTTCGTCAATCTTTACTACCAAGTTAGGATCTTCAATTGTTAATTGCTTGAGAACTTCAACGAGTTTAGGCAAGTCTTTAGGATGTTTTGGTTCAATTGCTACCTGAACGACTGGCTCTGAGATGTATTTAACGCTTTCAAATATTTTAATGTCTTTGACAGATGATAGTGTATTTCCTGCACGAGCTTCAACTAGTCCCATCAATGCAGGAATATTTCCAGCTCCAAGTTCTCCGACTTGTTCTCTTTGATTCCCCATGAAAAAGTTAACAGATTGAATACGTCCATCACGTTTGGCATCAATAATGTTAATCGTTTGACCATCTTTTATTGTTCCAGAAAACAATCTTCCAATTGCAACAGGTCCTGCTGCCTTGTCTAAGACCATGTTAACGACCATCATAATAGTTGGACCGTCATCTTTACATGCCAAAAGAGCTTTTCCAATATCAGAATCTAGATCTCCGTGCCAAATTTTGGGAATTCTATATTTTTGTGCAACGTCCGGTGGTGGATGGTGTTTTACAACCATTCCAAGAACTGCATCTGCAAGAGGTGCTTTTTCAACTAGTTCCTCAACTTTGTCATTTTGATATGCATCAATAACATCCTTGAATGTAATTCCTTTTTCTTTCATAACGTCAACATTGATAGCCCATCTGTCTTTTGCAGAACCAAATGTTACACTTGCCTCTTGAATTGAGACCTTCCACTTGTCTTTGTATTCGGGTTCTGCATAAGTGTCTAAAAGTTGGTTAAAGTTTGAAACAACGTCAGCAAGGGTTTCTTGCATTTTGTCTGGAGTTAATCTTAATTCTTTGATGAGTCTGTCGACTTTGTTAATAAAAAGAACTGGCTTGACTCTTTCATCAAGTGCCATTCTTGTAACTGTTTCAGTTTGAGTCATGATTCCTTCAACTGCATCACACACAACTACAGCACCGTCAATTGCTCTGAGACTGCGAATTACTCTACCACTAAAGTCTACATGACCAGGAGTATCAATCATATTGATAACGTACTCGTTGTCTTTTTGGGTAAAGAGTAATGTAATATTTGCTTGATAGATTGTGATTCCCCTTTCTTGCTCTTCTTTATCAAAATCCATTGCCAATGCCGAACCGGCAGCAGAGGGAGCAATTATTCCAGAATGCGCTAAAAGACTATCACTCATTGTTGTCTTCCCGTGGTCAACATGAGCGATTACGCCAAAGTTTCGGATCTGTTTCTTATTATGGATAATTTTCAGAACTTGTTCTGTCGACTTGTACTTTACCATATACGCAAATCCTAGAAATTATGGTATTAAACGTTCTGAAAAAAAAATCAGTAGATCATATTATCACTGATTTTACGTAATTTTTTGGCAGTAACAAAATAACATTCTTTTTGTTTTTTTTTCTTTGCCAAAAATAATGGAACAAGTTGTGAAAAAAATATGTAAAAGAGAACCTTAGAGATTTCATCATGATATTTTGGATTTGGTTGGATTACATTTAATCCAACTTTTTTTAGATTTTTTGAAAGTTGAGTATTATGAGGATTTTTTTTCTCAAAAATTATTACAGTATCACCAGGTTTTGTAGAAAATAATTCCATGTGAGAAAATTGTTCTATTCTTTCATAAAATGCATTAAGCCCAAGAATTTCAAAGATTTTGGCAGCAGCGTATAATGCCAATGGGTACGTATGCAAATTTCCCAAAAAGAAAATCCTTTTTCCTAGTTTTACTTGCTTGCTTTGATTTACTGCATCACGAAATATTTTATCAGAATTTTTAATCCTAAAAGATGTTACAAGAGAGATACACGTCAATGCGCTATCTAAAAAGCTGATACTGCCAGCAGTAACAACATCAGAATTTGGAAAATTCAATTGAATGATTCTATCACATGCCTTTGCAAGTTTGCTTTTTGGATTACAAGTCAATGCTATGGATTTGCGAGCAGATTTTGCTGCTTTGATGTTAGATATTGTCTTGCCAGATATTGATACAATGAAAACATCATTTTTCTTTGCAATTGATTTATTTTTTAGCAAGTCAAGCGGATCTATTGCTTTGACCCTACATTCTGAGAAAGCCTCAGCAAGCATTGATGCAGCCAAAGAGTCACCACTACCACAAAAGATTGAATGCATTTGTTTGATTTCACTCAATGGAGGTGGAGGATTAAATCTAGACAGGTTTTGAACTTGTAATAGAATATCTTTTTCTAAAGCAGATATGGTATTCATGAAAAAATTTCAAGTAAGTACTATATTAGAACCACTGATTTTGAAAAAACCAGAAGTTATTGTCTGACTTTAATTTCTGTTGATAAATTTTCGGATTTTTCTAGTCTTTTTGTTATCTCATTAAGAGGTTTTGTGTCAAAATTTGATTCTTCAAATTTCTTTTGAGATTCACCTCGGATTTTGTTTGCCATCAGAGTTGTAACTACCATACTTTTCATTTGATCAAAGATGTTATGAGGATCAGTATGTTCAAAAAAAACTACATCGCATTGCTAACTTTGGTTTTTATAACCACACCAAAGACTATGACCGTGGAAATTTCAGTTGGACACACACCAGATTCTGATGATGCATTCATGTTTTACGGCATGTTTACAGACAAAGTAAATTCCACAGATTTTACAGTCAAACATATCATTGAAGATATTGAAAAATTAAACAGAAAAGCTGTCAATCCAGAATTAGATGTAACAGCAGTTTCAGTTCATGCTTGTGCATACATTCCAAATTATACCATCTTGCGAAGTGGTGGAAGTTTTGGAATAGGTTACGGGCCAATAGTTACTGCAAAAAAAATGATGAGCATTGACGAGCTAAAAAAATCAAAAATTGCAATTCCAGGAAAGATGACATCAGCTTTTTTACTTTTACAGCTAATGATTGGAAAGTTTGATTTTGTTGAGATGAGTTTTAGTGATATTCCCAAGGCCGTCAAAAATGGCGAGGTGGATGTGGGATTAGTAATTCATGAAACTCAGCTATCATATGAGCAAGAAGGAAATGTAAAAATCTTAGATGTTGGAGAATGGTGGAATAAAACTTGCAGTGGATTACCAGTACCTCTTGGCGTTAATGTCATGAAAAGTACCTTTGATCAAGAAACAATTCATAAGTTTGATCAGTATCTTCAAAAATCCATTAGATTTGGTTTAGAGAATCTCAAAGATGGTATAGATTATGCGATGCAGTACAGTCGGGGAAAGCCAAGAGGTCTAATTGAAAAATTTGTTAAAATGTATGTAAATGAGGTCACAGTTGACATGGGAGAGCCTGGAGAGCAATCTATTAGAAAATTATTTGATATGGCACGCAAAAAACAACTCGTTCCTGATTTTGAACTGAGCATAGCGCCAAAATTATAAAATCGATATCGTATGCT
Source organism: uncultured Nitrosopumilaceae archaeon (assembly GCA_963920015.1). GTDB lineage: Archaea > Thermoproteota > Nitrososphaeria > Nitrososphaerales > Nitrosopumilaceae > CAWTZF01. The sequence continues at coordinate 5,937 of CAWTZF010000046.1, forward strand.
GGTTTTCGTAAAATACTCTAAATAGGATATTTTCGTACAAGGTTTTAGAAATTGGTTCTAGTTGACAGAAAAATTCTAGCAGGAGGCGTAGCAATGCTCATTGTAGGTCTTGGGATTTTTGTATATCTAGATTCTGTTACACCTGCTGGAAGAGCCAACATGACAAATGAAGAAAAATTTGATTTGATGGTTGCAGAGCAGGAAGATCGCGATTTTAAAACGCTAGCTGGAATTTTGATTGGAATTGGATTTTTGTTGGCGCTAATTAGTTTTGGAGCAAGAAGAAAACGTAAAGGTGGACCAAAAAAAGAAGAAAAAAAACCAGCCGAATAACTGTCAAAGGTTTTAAGCTGAATTTTACAATATGAAGTATTGATTCACGCCGAAATTAGCGTATATCCTATGGGAACAGGTTCAACTAGTGCGAGTTTTTACATTGCCAAGGGAATTGAAGCAATTCAAAATCTAGAAGGACTGCGCTATGAAATAACAGCTATGGGAACATTACTAGAATCAGATAATATTGAAAAAATTTACGATGCCTCAAAAAAAATAATGGAGGTAGTTCACAACTTGGGAGTAAGCAGAGTAGAAGTTGTTCTAAAAATAGATTCTCGGAGAGACAAAGAAGCTAAACTTGAAGATAAATTGGAATCAATAAGAAAATATCTCAAAGAAGACTAGAATGTTTTTAATGTCTTAAAGAAAGTGTCTCTCTGAGCAGGAATTCTTCCTATCTCTTTGACCAATTTTGCTAGCTCAATTACTGATGAATCAGTTGGTTTACCAGCTGCACGATAAATCTCTTCAGAAAATGCAGTCCCAACCAAGTCGCTTCCTCCATTTGATAAAGCCACTTGCGCAAGTTTTTTTCCATATGCAACCCAGTAAACTGAGATATTATCAAGAACTCCGGCTAGCATTAATCGCGATAATGCAATTACTTTAAGATCATAAATTGAAGAGCATTCATTATTTACCAATCCGTCTTGTTCTAGTTCAGTATTATCCAAACTAAATTTCAGTGGAATCAAAGTGATAAAACCGTTAGTCTTTTTTTGTAATTCACGAAGTTTTATGAGATGATCAATTACATGCTCGGGTTTTTCTATATGTCCATAAAGCATAGTCGCGTTGCTTTTAATTCCAAGTCTATGGGCTTGCTCTATTGTATCTAGCCATTCTTGACCAGAGCATTTTCCTCTAACAATTTTTTGCCTTATTTCAGGATGGAATAGTTCAGCCCCTCCGCCTGGCATCGAATCAAGGCCTGCATCTTTTAGTCTGGAGAGAATCTCTTTAACAGAATTTTTTGTAAGTTTTGATAGATAAAATATCTCAGCAGCAGTAAATGCCTTAATGTTCAATTCAGGATGACTTTTTTTGATTGCCCTCATCATGTCTTCGTAATAATCAAGTTGTAATGTTGGATGAAATCCACCAACAATATGCACTTCAGTAGCACCCATCTTTTTTGCTATTGCAACTCTTTGCTCTATTTGTTCAGGGCTCAAAGTATATGCATCATCTTCATCTCCTTTACGATAAAATGCACACATCTGACAGCTTGCAGCACAAACATTTGTGTAATTCATGTAATAAGATGCAGTAAATGTGACAGTATTGCCAACTAGTTTTTTTCGAACAACATCAGCTATTGCTCCGAGCATGTGTGGATTATCATAATTCATCAGATCTAGTCCATCATCAAAAGATAATTCTTCTCCGGCCATAGCTTTATCCAAAGCCTTGGACTGGCCAACAAGTTGTTCTAACACGGCTTGAATCAAATTTTCTGCAAATATATAACTTGACTGCCTAGATTTACTCAAAAGATAATTAGTGAGAAAAGATCATACGAGCTCATGGTTCTTCCACTAGTTGATGAGCACAAGCCCAAATGTTTTCTATGCTATGAAAGATTTGAAAATATAGAAGAGCTGCAAAAACATCAAAAAAGTACACATAAGGATTTTTTTGAGAACCGTGAAAACAATTCAAAACGAGAGCCAGCTCCAGGCGACGTTACTGTGTTTTAGCTTTCACTCTACCTAGTTCACGAAGTAGTTCTTTGGCCACATCTAAACTAATGTTTGGTAAATCGTAATCACTGTCAATCTTCAAAGATTTCTTGAAGCATTTTATGGCATCCTTGATGTCGCCTTTTTCACCTAGAGAAAGTCCCTTGTATGCTAATGCCATTGCACATTTTTTATCAATGTCTAATGCTTTGTCGTAGAACTTGATTGCCTCATCGAATTTTCCCAGAGAGTGAAAAGCAGAACCCATATTCACAATAGCATCGATGTTTTGAGATTCACATTCAAGTACTTTTTGATAATAACGAATTGATTGTTTGATACGACCCAAATTTTGAAGTGTAGTGCCCATATCAATTAACGCCTTTACATTTTCAGGCTCAATTTTCAAAACTTTATCATAAAATTTTAAAGCATCCTCAAAAAGCCCATCTTCACAGAATTCTTGTGCTTGTTCTAATAATGCCACAGTATCTGTTCTCAATAGTTTTTAGAAAACAGTTTCCAATAATATGTATTGACTATTGGTCAATGGTAAATTTGAAATTCAAGAAGCACTTTTATCTCTAGGATCAAGTGAAAGAGATTTGTTAAAGCATTTAATGGCCTCATCGTATCGTCCAAGACTCCGGAATGTAACTCCTTTGAAATTCCACAAGTCGGGATCTGAAGGGTTTTGTAATAATGCTTGCTCAAAATTTGATAAGGCTTCTTCAAAGTTTCCTTCTTCAAGTAAGGATTTTCCTTTGGTGATTAACTCATCAATAGATTTCATAAAAAAATTTCGTGTCTGTTTGTTTTAAACATACTCGTGTTAAAAGTCAGAAAAAAATTAACAGTACATAGTAAAAATGAGTATGAATATTCTGATTGCAGAAGATAATCAATACACAGCCTTACAGTATGATAGAATTCTTCAAAAATATGGCTACAATGTAACAATTGCTAGAGATGGAGAAGAATGTGTTAGCAAATACAATGAAGGCATACAAAAAAACTCATCTGAAAAAATTGATGAAAACCCATTTGATGTGGTAATTTTAGACCAAGCAATGCCAAAGAAAATTGGCTCACAGGCTGCTGAAGAGATTCTTGAATCAAGACCTAGTCAAAGGATAATTTTTGCTTCAGCATACGGTCTTTCAGCTGAAAAAAATTATCAGAATTTAAAAGAAAGAGTAGAATTTCTACAAAAACCATTTTCATTAACAAAGCTTATACAAATAATTACTAACGAAGAAGTAAGAAATTAAGGAAAATCTGAACGTTCATTCAGGGTTTTTGCCAAAATTTAAATACATTTTAAAATTCCCTAAAGTGAATGAGTTTCGATAAGATAGACGAAAAAATTCTTAAAAATCTGCTAGTAGATGCAAGACAGTCTGCGCGTCAGCTTGCACTAAAACTTGGCATGTCCACTGTGACTATTTTATCTAGAATTAAAAAACTCGAAAATCAAAAAATTATCAAAAGTTATTCGGCCAGGCTAGACCATGAAAAACTAGGATATAATCTGACTGCAGTTATTGAGGTAGTTGCAAATAAAAACAAACTAGTCGAAGTGGAACAAGAGTTATCAGATATTGAAAATATATGTGCCGTTTATGATGTGACAGGAACGACCGATACTCTAATCATTGCAAAATTCAAGGGTCGTGAAGAGCTAAGTGCATTTGTAAAGAACCTATCTTCTATTCAAAATGTTGAAAATACAATCACCCATGTAGTTCTAAATACTGTAAAAGAAGATTTTAGATTGATATAGTTGTAAAGAATGTAAATGAAAGGTTTTTCAATTTTGATTTTAGTTGGTCTTGGCATTATATTTTCTGCCGAGGTATTTGCTCAAAATTATTCACAGACTAAAAATGAATTAAATCCCTCAGATACAGATCTGATTATTCTCTTTTCTGTAGCAATTGCCATAATTCTAGGGATAGTGATTTTTCTTACACGTGAATTGATTCTTCGAAAAAAAACTAACTATGATACAGACGAATTTGAATCTAAAAAAAATAAAGATTATGAAAAATATCATTCAGATTGGGGAGGAGAATCTGTTTTAGGAGAGAAAAAATCCAAATTTGATGATGAGTTTAGAAAGGAATTAGAAGAATCAGATGTGCCTGATTATTACAAAATTCTTGGAGTCACCTCTAAGGCCACACAAGAGGAGATAA
>CAWTZF010000047.1:0-5626 GCA_963920015.1 uncultured Nitrosopumilaceae archaeon
GAATTCAGGTAAGATGAAGCCTCCACTGCTTCCTTCTCCACCAGCTTGCGAATCTGTTTTAAGAATTGTTTCAACTACATTTGCTTCTCCTACCTTTGTTCGTTGAACTTGACCACCTCTATTTTTGATAAATTTCTCTACCGAGATACTAGTATCGATGGATAAAACAAATTTTTTATATCCTAATTCTAGTGCTTTTGCAGCTCCTAGTCCCACAGTAACATCGGGTGACTGTTTTTTACCATCTTTTACCACTACTAATCGATCTCCATCAAGATCAAAGGCAAAACCAATGTCTTTAGATCGTGAAATAGACACAAGTTCAGTCAAGTTATCTGCAGTTGGATCTGGTCCTCTAGAAGAACTTGTTACATTTTGATTAATTGTCTGAACGTCACATCCTAACTTTAGTAATAAATTTGGAACTACATCTTTGGCAGCTCCTCCACCAATATCGACAATAATCTTAGGAGATTTCTCAATCCCTCCAATCAATTCTATTGCTTCATTAACGTATTCTGATTCAATTTCGGTCTCCTTTCCAACTTTTTCTTTTGATATATTCTGTTCAGAAAGAACAGTTTCTAACTCAGTATGATTAATACCTCTTCCGTCAATTATGAATTTCATCCCATTCCAATCTAATGGATTATGTGAAGAAGTTAGAACTATTCCTGCACCATACTTACGAGCTTCTCTAAATACTACTGGAGTCGGAGCAAGTTTAAGATTAAAAACATCAATTCCATTTTGCATTAAAGCAGCACTAGTAGTTTCTCTAACCATCTCTGCAGAAGGTCTTGTATCGTTTCCTATGACACATTTCTTTGATTTTACTAACGCTGAAAAATTATTCGAGAATTTTAAAATATTCTTAAGTGATAAATCATCACCAAAAATTCCTCTAATTCCAGAAATAGATTTTTTCATTTGATCAAAACCAGAAAGGCTTTTTATAAACTCTGACAGCTTAATCGAATCGTGCCTCGGTAGCTCAGCCTGGTGGAGCGAACGCCCCGTAAGCGTTAGGTCGTGGGTTCAGATCCCACTCGAGGCTTTATTTTAAAATTTAATTTTTTGAATAGAGGATAATTCTAGGAGTTTTGTTCATCAAGGGCTTCGATATCAATTTGGAGTTCGTCACCAAGTCCTTTCCACCATTTGCTTCCCTCGTCAGTCATGCTCCCCAGATATAACCTTGAATGCTTCTTTATAGATCTGTCGGTTGATTGAATACTGATCAAAAAAACTGAAAAATTATATTTTCAATTTCAAAAAATTGTTTAGATTTATTTTATTGTTCTTGTTTTTTCCGTTTCTTATTGCGATAAATGATTATGGCAAGAGCACCAACGGCACATCCAAAAAATACTGGCCAACCAAGAGGATCTTTCTGAGGGATAAGACCCAAAAAAGCATACACTGTTCCTCCAATCAAACCAAATCCAATTAATTCAAGAGTTTTACTCATACCTTAATTTTAGTAAAATCAAAAAGATATATTATTTTGTGTTTCAGGACATCAGTGGATAAATATCTTTTAGTTGTAATAATATTTCTTATTGTATCTATTGGAATTGCATTTTTTGATCCTGCTACAGGCCCTAGAGACGAACCGTTCATTGGATTATTCTATATTTCGATTGCAGGCATATCCATAATTGTTGTATATAGTTCATATAAAGACAGAAAGGAAAGACAAAAAGCAAACCGAGAACGAAGAAGAAGAGGATTTAAAAAATAATCTTATAATTCCAGACCAAAAGATTCTGCAATTGTTGAGAAATTCTGATAAGATTCTAAATATTGACGCCCTTTAGGAGTAATCACAAAGGTATTCTTCCCATCAAATTCTATTCTATTGATAAGACCAGCACCTGTCAAATTTTCAACAAATTTTGCTAACCTTGAATGTGAAAGATTTGCCTTAGTAAGTAATGAGGTTGTCTTGATTCCCTCTTGACCAGACTGTTCAGTGGCTGTAAGCAAGTCTGCTACTATTTGCATACTAGTCCTATAGGAAACCATTATTGTGTTCCCTGACACATCATGATATAAGGGTTTTACCGATAATTAAGATCAAATACATATAATCTGGGCTTGTTTTGCTGACATTGTCTGATCAAACTTCAATCCCTTGGTTTACTGATTTTCTTGGTGTTGCGTATAGATATTATGATCTAAGAATGAATGTTGCTCCTTTATTCTCAGGACGAAAAGAAGCCGTAGAACTATGGCGTGGTTCAATTCGTTGGTGGATTGATCCTACAATTAGAGTTCGTTTTGTGGAGACTGGTGACAAATATTGGTTCATAATGGGTGCGGATTCCAGTAGACCTGAAAGTAATATTTCATTTTTCAAAGTTTTACCAAAATCTGAACACTATGAGCGATTTAAGAAAGGCCACGGTGGTGAAGCATATCTCAGATTAGGAATGTTTGCAAAAAAATTCAAAAATGATGTGAAAGATGACGCCATTTGTAACTGCGGACATATCAAAGAAGATCATCATGCAGATAAAGACAACGATGAATGTCTTTACGAAGATTGTGGTTGTAAAAAATTTGAATCTTTTCAAGTCACTCTTCTAAAAAAGAAAAAGACAATAACAGACATCAAATTTCTTCAAGAAGATGAAGTTAAAGATGATTCGCTTGCATGGAATTGTCTTTATGTTAACAAGTATAAAGAGATTGAATAATTAATTTATTTTTCATCTGGAAGATTAACTCTTGTATGATCTCCCGGGTAGTGTTCATGAATTTTTTTAGAATAACATTTTCCACACAACGGTCCTTCAATTTCCCACTCTCTCATGGGATTGAATGTATACTTTATTTGACCACTACAAAGTTGGCATTTTTCTTTATCTTTCAATTTGAATTTGCTTTTTTTGATCTATATAAAAATGAATTTGGATATTACCTAGTTTTTCAAATATTAGATCAAAAATTATGTTAAATATTACTAGTAAATACAAAAAATACGGTAGCAAGTCTGGCTAAAGTAAATCTCCTGCAATTTTTACTTGGTTAGACTTCTGCCGTTCTGTCAATTCCTATAGTAGATTTTCAACTAGTTTTCGAATCATGTCAATTTCATCTTCTTCGTGTTTAATTTTTTTATCTACAACACGTAACATTGCATCATTCCAAACGTGTTGAGAAAAGAAGTTATGTTTTGTATTAGCCAGTTCAATTTCATCGTCAACTACAGTATCTTCAAGAAACTTTGTTACTATGACGTCTGTTAGTTTTAGAATTCTATTATTCAGCTTAAAGCTACGGAAAACTGGCTCCAATTTCATTATGTCACGCTTAAAATCACCCTTTGTTTCTAGGATTTTCAAATGTAGTATTCTAAAATAAACCGCTACATAGAACAAAGTTGCATAACGTTTGGTTTTATGACCTCCTTGTTTACCATACTTTAGAGTTTTTTTGGCATACTCTTTAACGAGATAAGGATATAACAAAAGCCTATAGTCATCTTTTAAATTTTCATTGAAAACGTCATCATATTTGCTTCCTCGAGGTAAAAATTGAGCAGGTGAACTGTAGGCTTCTGTAGGTCTTTGTTCTATTCCTGCCACAAGAACTTGTATAGCATCTTTTGCAACAATGACTTTTTTGTGATTATCTGGTAGATAATTATTGTAAGTTTCATCACCATTATATTCACATTGTTGTGATTTTGTTCTAGTATCAAAAGACCCAGCTTGAATTTCATAGAAATAACCAGAATTTTTTAACTGTGATTTGATGGATTTGTGAAAATCCATTAAAGAGACAAGATCTTTTCCTCTTACTGCATTTTGTGAATTTCTGTATTTTGTAATATTATTTTGTTCTTGCTCATCATCTGCTTTGATGATAGTTACTGTCATAAAACCTTCCATATTGTGAGTTCGTTTTGCATGATCTAAAACTGAATTTGATGTTTGAGCACCATTTACAATTTGAGGTGCATGTAAAGTTAACATATTGTTACCTAATTCTTCAAAATCTGCAACTACAATAGTTATTCCGTTATTGTAATAGTAGAATTTGTCTGGATTATTTTGTAGAGTATCTCTTAATCCTTTGTTTACACTTGTTTTAAATTGCATCCACTGACGTATATTTGATTCAAAAACATAATCACGATTTTTAGTAACAAAATCTGTAAGTTCTCTAAGTTTTAGAATGCCTAACACAGTGTCTCCATGTCGTAGCATTTTTTCCAATTTTATGGATGATTTTTTACCAGCTGCTGGTTTCTTTATTCTACCCCAAAGAATTTCTATTATTTTTTTTATATCTATTATATCTACAACATCATCTTGATAATCAACAGATTGATCTGTTACATAGCAACATTCCACTTTCAGATTTTTCTCATGAATCATAGTTACAAGATGAGCTAATTCTGGTCTCATCTTTGTTACATCACGCTCAAGTAGTCGCTTTACATCTTCTTTGAATTTAGTAATTGCATCTATAGAATGAGAAGTTCCATACTTTGATTGAAATAGTCTTATTTTGTTATCTGAAAAATCAACTGGTAGATACGCATCAATTCCCAAATCATTTGATCCATCTACTATTGCGTCAGCAGCATCATCCTCAGTAGCTTCAAAAACTCGCGTAAGAACCCATTGAAGAAAATTAAACCCCTTCTCAACTTCATTTTTTGCGTTTTCTGAATATTCATGAATACTATCACCAATATTTTCTGAAAATCCTTCTAATGGAGGACTTGTATTCTGCTGAAGTTGAATAGTTTGAGAAACAGGAATAAATTCTAATAATCCATTATTATTTTGAGCCAAACATCGATTCTAATATTCTATATATTTAGAAAAGCTGGTAATTATATAATAACTCTATTTGAAAGTGAATTAAATTATGAAAAAACTAATCATTATTGCTAGCGTAACTATTTCTTTTATCATATTTGCATTAATTTTTTCTCTACAAGACACAAAAACTAATCAAATTGACGAATCCAAAAACCAAATAGAAGTTTATGATGTTGATATTTTTATGGCAACAAAATCTTCTCGTCCTGGTTGTGAAGATAGCAATTTATGTTACATCCCTTCATTGGTTGAAATTAATGCAGGAGAATCCGTTACTTGGCAAAATCAAGATGTCGCCTTTCATAGTGTAACTAGCGGAACTTATGAAAACCCTGATGGACTTTTTGACAGTGGCCATTTAGATCCTTATGAATCATTTACTTTAACATTCGATAACACCGGTGAATATGTTTATTTTTGTACATTACATCCTTGGATGAACGGCAAAGTTCAGGTCAAGTAAATTAATTATCTAAAATTAAGGTGAGGAAGGGAATCGAACCCCTTTAGATAGGCTTTGCAGGCCCACGCATAACCACTCTGCCACCTCACCGCAGTCAAAAAAACAAGTTATCAACATTTAAACTATTTAGATCAGAATTTTGTAAATGATTTTGATGCAAGCTTTACATCTTCTGCTTTTACAGTTTTTCTACCTGCATGGGCAGACATATCAACAGCACTTTTAGCTATCGTCTCTGCAACTTCTTCAATAATTCTACGTAATTCATCAGCTGATTCATCACTAACTCTTTGTGCACCGGATTTTTTTAAAATCCTGTACA
>CAWTZF010000048.1:0-31037 GCA_963920015.1 uncultured Nitrosopumilaceae archaeon
TAGGACAATTTTTTGGTCAACATCTTATTTTCATTAAAATAAAGCCAAAATTCTTGATAAAACCCTGTTTCACTTCTCAGTAATGTTAAACAATGTAACTTCTTAAGTACTACAGGAGAATTTCCCACATGGCTGATGCTATCCTAGATGATGTTAAAGAACTCTTGCTAAATGAGCAGGGTGATGCAAAGATTCTCGAGCTGATTAAAAGAGCAGCTGAAAATGATGAAGTGATCTCAGTTTATGAACGAGATTATGTTAATGATCTTGTAGAAAGATATCTACGCCCAAAATATGAACCTAAACCAATTGAAGAAATAAAAAAAGAATCTGAAGAAACATCTGAACAGATATCTGGAAAAATTTCTGAAGAGTCTTTAGAAAAACCAAAACCTACAAAACCATTATTTGAATCAAAAATAAAAAACCCAAAAACTACGAAGTATGCATTTGCAATTGGCGCAATTGCTCTTTCTATAATCCTAATTGTTGGTGTTTCCCAATCAGGAATTTCAGATATTCCTATTCAAACTATACAATCCACTCAAACAACTATGATTTTAGTAATTAACACAGATGTAACTTCTTATGAATTAGGAGATATTATTTCAATATCGGGTAATTCAGATCCTTCCCTTGGAAATATCATTGAGTTATCGATTGAAAATGTAGATGGAAATGTAATTTGGACCGAAGATCTTAAAACCAAAAGCGGTGGAGTCTATTCTACATTAGTTATTGCTGGCGGTAGTGGATGGGAGAAGAGTGGCCAATATAGTTTAAAGGCAGAACATGGAAGTGAGCAAAACCAATTATCTTTTAATTTTAAAGAATAACAGATTCAAAGACGATTTACACATTTAGGATTTGAGATATTTTGATCTAGTCTTCAATTCAGCAGCTAACTTGTTGAAAATTTCATTTGTGCTTACATCTACAAGATTAATAGTTGCAGTATCTCCCAAAATTTGCTTCTCAAAATCCTCTTTAATTGCAAAAGAAACAGATGACCAATGTAAAGTTCCCTTTAACTGTTCTTCCATTACCGCATTTGTAGCTGGAAAATTTAAAGGAGAAAAAACAATTCCATTTGCCCACTGCATAGTTGGAATTCCACCTCCAGATGTCTTACTACTAAATGAGATTTGTTTAACCCAATCTTCAAATTTGTATTCAACAACTTCGTGAATAATCAGTTTTTTCCATGGTTCAACTAAAATTTCCATTCTGTATTATCTTCCATGAACATACATATAATTATATGAAAAAGAATATGGTCTAAAACAAATGTATGCTTACTAGTCATAGATCATTAATTTTTTTTCTTCTAAAAGAGCATGTAAATTGTGAACAGAGCGATATACATCTGCTTCTTTTTTAGCACCAGTACAGACTAGTTTTCCTGATGCAAATAACAAAATTACAGTTTTAGGATCTAACATACGATGAATCAAACCCGGGAATTGTTCTGGTTCATACATACTTCGTGGGAGAGTACGTGCTGCACGTTCTAAGTGTATTTTCCCACCTAAATTGATGGAAGCTACAATGTTTTGGACAACAATAACTGCATCTTTTTTAATTTTTATTCCTCCCTTTCGAAGTTTTTGCACAACAGTTCTCACAGCTTTAATTGCCATTTCTTCAGATTTTGCGCCAGTACATACCATTTTTCCTGTTCTAAAAATTAGAGTAGCAGTTCGTGGATTTTTTAATCTAAACACAAGTCCCGGAAATTGTTCTGGATTCCATTCAGTATCAGGAAATTTTTTAGTGACTTCTGTAAGATCAATTTTTTGATCAACCGAAGCTGAAGCTACGACATTTTCAACACTGACAATAGGTTTTGTTTGTGGCATTTTGAAGTTTTTTAAATACCCCTTTATATATACATAGTAAATTTAGCAATAACGAATTTTCAATTTTCTAATGATGTCCAATCCATTGATATCTATACTCCTCATCGATAATTTCTGATTTTATGTCATTTTTTGTAATTATCAACTTTGGAAGTTTAACCTCAAAAAAACCAAGTTTGCCTTTATATGGAATAGGAATTCGAAAACTTTTTGCATTTTTAATTAAGAATCCATATCTTCTTTCATGAAAATTTTTTGAAGCAAAATGTTTTTTGTAATCAGAACTTACTTGCGATTTAGAATTGTATCTCTTTACATCATAAATTTCTGCCTTTCCTATAATCGCACCTGTTACAATTTTTTTTGAAATCTTTAATCTTTTAGAATCCTCTTCTCTAATTTTAATTGGAGCGTGAATCAAAAACTCTCCCCTAAAGTTTGTATTCCAATTTCTTAACTCGATAGTTTTTTTACCTGATACCACTAAATCTGCAAAAGGTTGAGAAATAGAAAGACACTTCATTAGGATTGTCTAATACTAGTAATTTTTTACTTAATTTAGAATTTTCCTATTATTTTAGCAGAGAAAAGGAGCACAAAGGGGTCTAGCAGTTACAGCCTTTACTCTTACATGGTTTAGAATGAGCCTTAGCCATATGACGCATTGTTCTTTCAGGATCTGTAAACTCCATTCCACAGATTTTACAAACTGTAGTGAGTACTACTTTATTTCTTCTGAATAATCCCATAATCGTCGTTTTTGACTTCCAAGTTAAATAGATTAGCATGAATTTTTTTTACAAGCTGGAAAATTATGAAGATCTAAATAAAATTTTTTTTTGAAAGACTAATTTTCACCCAATACATTGAGAACTTTTTTTGGAATATCCTTCAATCTGCTTACAGAAAGTGTTCTCTCATAACCCAAAATTTTGAGGTTGTTTGCTATAGTTGTTGCACGCATTGTGTTTGGTCCAAGACCAATTGCTACCATTTTGATCCCTAATGATTTTAGAGATTTTATCATGGAGCGAACAGCATTTGGATCTGAAGGTTCACCGTCAGTCAATGTCAAGAAAATATTAGGTCTTTTTGATTGTAAGATGGGATACATTTTATCATATACTTCTGCTAAAGGAGTTCCACCATTTGCAACAATTTGTGTAAGCCGCTTTGCACAAACGTTATTCCACATCATATCATCTGGTTTAATTAACCAACATACGACTGATTTTTCTTGTGTACTAAATGCATATACTGCAAATTTGATCTTGAGAAAAGAAAGAACTTCACATAATGCAAGTGTTGCTTTTTTGTATTCTAACTGATCAGCTGATATACTGGATGAATGATCAAGTAAAATCATAATCTCACTTTTGATAATTTTTTTAATATCAGTAAAAAATGGTTCATGTCCTTCAATGTATGTTTCTTCATCAAATTCATCACCTGTTATAAGATGTTGCTCTTTCCATCCAGATTTCCATTCTTTGAATCGAGTTTTCAAACTATTGATTAGGTCAATATCATAAATCGTAGTTTCATCAACATTTGTCTTAGAGGGAATTACAACCCCAATTGATTCTATACCTAAACCTTTTTTCTCATTCTTCATATTTTCCTCTAAGAGAACTTTGAATTCATCAAAAACATTTTCTCCCTGAAGGGATGCATTGGGATCAACTTTTCCAAAATCTCCTTCACGATTTTTTGAAATTTTGATTAATGTTTTTAATAAATCCTCTTCTGTTAGTGCCATTCCTTGTTTCATCCAAGGAAGTGCAACTGGAATTGTAAGTAGTGAATCTATATCCAAAATTTTTATTATTTCTGGAATTTTCTTTTCTAACCAATCATGTTCATATTGATTTGTCATAGACTCTTCAAGTATTTTTTTTGCAAATTTTACTGCATTAAGTATCCTTTCATGTTGACTTGATTGAAGATCTCCTTTTATCCTTCCAAACAAAAAGTACTGGTAAAACGCTTCAACAATTCTTGCTTTTCCATAAACTGAACTTAATTGAGGTCTGTAGCTCCATTGATAGGCATAATTAAAAATTAATTCCTTGTCCATTCCTTTCCAAATTTTTCTTCCTAAAAGTTCAATTCTTCTAGTTTCAATTGTATTTAAAATAAAACCAAAGGCATGATCATTGCTAAGAATTTTTTTACATAATTTTATTCTCATAGATTCATACCATAGTGAAGTCCTAAACTGTCGGTATTTCTGAAATTCATCTCCAATTAGTTTTTCAAATGGAATTAGAATTATTCTATTTTCTTTGAGCCTAGTTTTAGTTTCGATTTTATCAGAAAATTCTACTGTGACGTTTTCTTTATCTGACCAACGTCTCACTAAGAAAGTTGCTATTTCTATTAAAATATCACTTCGAAATCGTAATGCTTGCATCTAGTTACCAAACATTGAAGTTATGATGTCACTAACTTTTTGATATTCAACATTTCCCCATTGTGCATATACATTTCCAAAAACAATGTTTGCAGCTTTGTTTGCAGAAACTCCGGAATCAAGTAATTTTCCATAAGATATTGTTTCTCTCATACTTGGAGAATAGTAGAGTTCTTCAACTGCAGCTGCTTGACGTAAGTTATTTGCAAGCTTTATTCCTTGTTTCAATTCTTCATCATGAGTGGATGTGACATATTTTTTAATTATTTGTAATTCAATCTCTTCTGGCGGATATTCTAATCTAATTCTGATAGGAAATCTACTGAGTATTTGTGGAGGTAGCTCTTTTGTTCCAACATGGGTTAAAGGATTAATTGTTGCAATAACAAACCAACCTTCTTTAGCTTTTATCATTTCACCTGCAGATTCTTTGAGCACAATCTGACGTCTATCATCCAATGCTTCATCAAGTCTTAACAAAACGTCAGCTTCAGCAGCATTAATTTCATCAAGATACAAAATACTGCCCTCTCTCATAGATTTTATCAGAATGCCCTCATCAAAACCTACAGTACCTTCGATGAGAGTTTTGGATCCAACAAGATGACTCTCCCTCGTTCGAAGACTAAAATTTATTGATTCGAGATTAAAGTTTTTACTTTTTACAAAATCTCTCACTAGAGTTGTCTTTCCAGTACCTTTTGGTCCAATTACCATTACAAATAATCCTAATTCATACGCTTTGTTAAGAACCCCTAGAGAATTATTCCAATCAAGATATGTCATTTCTTGCAACAATTTAGTAATTTTTTGAGAGTCTGTTTTACAAATAAAGCTTAGTTTTGATATTGAGTCAATTCAGCATTAGATTCATCTAGAATCTGATGGAGTTTTTTATTCCATTCATCAAAGCCATCTGGAAATTCAGGATAGTTATAGTAATGGTCTGTCAATAATCTATTTTGTTGAGTAGTGAATCTCAGCCCATTAGCAAGTTTTTTGTTTAAAGCTCCCCGTATAATTAGTCCTAGTTTTCCAAGTGTACTAAAATCAGGATGTTCACCTTTAGAAATGGCTTCAACATCAAGATTACCTAAGAAGTGTTTCATTCCGTAGCTAAGCTGTTCATTTGTTAACGTTTGAATTAATGTTCTAAAAATTTCAAGACCTGGTGTCTTGTAACCATATTCATTGGCAAATTCTTTATTATATTTCCATAAACCTTTCTCTGTAACATCACCTGATTGAATTGCATCAACTACACATCTTCCAACAATTGTCCCAGCAATAATTGCAGGACCTATTCCACCTGCATCAAGTGGTTTTGGCATCCAGGCAGCATCTCCAACTATCACAAATCCATTTGCAACCATACAGTCATTTTGTCTTCTAACAGAAACTTGGAAATTTCCTGTTGCATTGTTTTTGTCCTCAGGATCTTCTGAAATTCTTGGATTTTTTATAGCCTTATTTCTCTTAACGTATTGATCAATCAACATAGAAACATTATCACTTTTTCCCAATCTCTTGTTTCTTTTCTCCAAGTGTGTTTTTTCAATACCTAATCCAATGTTTACTTTATTTTCTCCTTTAGGAAAGACCCATCCATATCCACCAGGAGCTATATCTTGATCAAGATGGATTATACAGTAATCAGGATCAAATTCAGAAAGATCTTCTTCACCTTTATCAAAATACATGATGTGTCTACCCGTTGATTCTACATCTCTACGATCAACCTTTTTTTCCATCTTGGTTGTGTTGGAAATTTGATTTCTAAGCATTGATGTCATTCCAGTTGTATCAATTACAACTTTGGCAGTTTTTTTGTAGGAATCTTTTGTTTTAGTATTTAATCCTTGAACTCCTACTACTTGATTTCCATCATATACTAATTCCATAAGATTAATGTCAAAATCAAAATCAACTCCCATTTTCAGTGTTCGTTCATTCTGCCTTTCAGGCAAAAGCTGTCTATTGAGCATATATCCATCTCCATCAAACGGAATAGATGTTTCTCTATCTGGCGAGAAAGCCATTACTCCCTTAACTTTATGAGCAATTTCTGGCGCTCCCCATTTGACTTTGATTCTATCTGTCATATAGTCAACAGCTTCTTTACTTACTGCATCACCACAAACCCATCCTGAGATACTTTTTCTTCCAGGAAGATTGGAAGGATTCCTATCAATTACCAAAATTTTTAATCCTTGATTAGAGTAATAAGAAACTGATTGAGCTGCAATTGTACCAGCTAATCCTCCACCGGCAACTATAACATCATAATCTGCCACAAACAAATTCCTCGCTTTTCCGTATTTAAAACAATCTTGTTTTGAAGATCAAAATTTTTGGGTCGGTTCGTCGCGGCGTCCTCAAAGCTTTAGCTCAGACTGGAGCGGCTTTTATTTCCTCATTCCCTAAATACAATATCCAGTATTTCCTATTAAATTTAGTTGAAAGGTTTCAATAGATTAGTATATGTTTTAACAGTTTCTGTTTTTCTGTAAATTGGAGTATAGATTTTTAGCTTTACTGAATTTTTTTCTTGAATAACTAATTTACCATTCACAAATTCTTCTTTATCTAATCTTAAATGTAAATTAGAATTTTCTAATCTTTCTTCAATATTTTCAATAATCTGTTCTATTTGCTCCTGGGAAATTTTTGATACTAAGGTGTTTACAAAGTTATTAGCTGATTTTTTTGTGATCTTTGCATTAAGTAAAGTAATAGGATTATCAAAATGACCCGTTAGATTTTCCAAGGAAAAATCTTCTTTTTTTAACCCAAATATTTCTTCAAATTTATTAAAAAATTTTGAAATATCTTCCGTGGCATAAATGATTACATCAATGGTAACTTCAATTCTGCTTGCCATTCTAATTTAGAAATTAATCTAGGATTATTTAGGCCTGAAGAAGAGCAATTTGTTCTTCAGCAGTCTTGATGAGTTTGACTTTTTCTAAACCAACATGTCTCATTCGAATTAATTTTTTAGTTGCAGCCATAATATCTGAATTTATCTTACCGTAACATGTTGCTTGGACAAACTCATCAATAGTCATTTTTGGTACTGTTGATTCAATAATATCTCGTGCAATTAATCTAAGCGCATGTTTTCTAGACGTGTTTAATTGTCTGTGTGTTAATGCAACTACTTTTAATCTAAACACATACCCATCCTTGGTTTTTGCATCAATGATGAAATTTATTTTAGAAGAACCTCTTCTAATCAAACTTCGCAAAAATTCTTTTGCATACTCATACCGTTTGAAAATTGTAGTAGCTTTGTCATCTTGAACTTTGTCTATCTGAAAATACATCTTGTATTGATGTTGAGAAGCATCTCCTTTTAGAATATCAAAAAGTGTAACTTCTATTACTCTACCTAGAGCCTTTTCTTCATTAGTAATAGGAATGTATGCTATTGGTACATTGTTAAAAGAATCTGGAGCTAATACTGTAACCCATTTTTTCTCTCTCCACTTGTCTTTTACTCTAGTCTTTCTTCTAGCCAATTAGTAACGACCTTTGAATCCAAAATATAAGGGTATGTAGCTAGATGGTTTCTTTTCCCATGTAACTATGCAAAACTTTTGGAATACTAATGTGGCCATCTTTAGTTTGAAAATTTTCCATAATAGAAACTAAAACTCTAGATGTTGCAACAAGAGTACTATTTAGGGTATGGAGAAATTGTGTTTCTTCATTTGTTTTATCTCTAAATCTGATCTTTAATCTTCTTGCCTGGTAATCCAAGCAATTTGAACAAGAAACAATCTCTCGATATGTATTATGTCCTGCCATCCATGCTTCTATATCATATGTCTTGGCTGAAATCTTTCCCATATCTCCACTTGAAAGAAGAACCACGCGATATGGAATTCCAAGATTTTGATAAAATTCTTCAGCCGTCGAAATCATCTTTTCATGTTCTTGCCATGATTCTTCAGGTCTAGCAAAAACAAATTGCTCTATTTTTTCAAATTGATGCACTCTGAATATTCCTTTTTGATCCCTACCGTGAGCCCCTGCTTCTTTTCTAAAACAAGGACTAATACCTGCATATCTAATTGGCAGTTTTTTACCTTCAATAATTTCACCAGAATGCATTGCAGCCATGGCATGCTCTGAAGTGCCAATTAGATAGAGATCTTCATCTTGAATTTTGTAAATCACACCTTCAAAATCTTCAGCAATTATTGCTCCTTCCATTGATTTTTTATTTATCATGTATGGTGGCTGTACTAACATGTAATTTTTTTGGGCAAGAAAATCTAGAGCATAATTCATTAGAGCCTGATTAAGTCTTACCAAATCATTTTTGAGATAATAGAATCTTGCTCCTGATACTTTCGCTGCTCTTTCTAAATCTACCAAATCTAAATTAGCAGATATGTCAATATGATCTTGAATCTTAAAATCAAACTCTGGTGCATTTCCCCATCTTCTTATCTCTTTGTTTCCAGTTTCATCCTGAGCAATTGGCACTGATTCATGTATCAGATTAGGAATTGTATATGCAAGCTTTGCATAGTTTTGTTCTACAACTTTTTGTTCAGATTCAAGATTTTCTAAACCCTTTCCTACATTTACCATTTCATTCAAAAGCTCAGTTGTATTTTCTCCAGCTTTCTTTTTCTGTCCAAATTCAACAGATACCTGATTTTTCTTTTTTCTTAACTCATCAGTTTTGATAATGTGTTCCCTTCTTTTCTTATCTGCTGAGATTAAGCCCTCTAAATCAAATTTGATAGCTCTGTCCTTTAACATCTGTTGTATTTTTTCTGGATTCTCTCTGAGAATCTTAGGGTCTAACATTATTCTATCACTTTTAGTACAACTTGAACGTGTTCTAAAACCTCATCGATGGTGGCAATTAGCGTTTTCATGTTATCCTGACCCTGAAAATTAAAAACAAGTTTGTTATCAATATTTTCTATTTGTAGTGTCAAGTTTTCTGGAAAATTTATGTTGTCAGGCTCGAGAGATTTCTGAATAGCTTCTGCCTTTTTTTTGGTAATATTGTTAAGAGTTACCTGAACCTTGCACGTTAATGACATTTGACTCTAAATAATCTAAAAATCCATCCAATTTGTCTTTAGTTATTCTGGCTCCAGCTGCAGCATCATGACCTCCGCCAACACCTTCGAATTTTTCTGCACCAGTTCTCATCAGGGCACTCAAATTTACATCTGATTTACATCCAAATGATTTTCTTGATGAAAACTTAATCGTTCCTTCTTCACCATTAGTCCTCAAGATGACTATCTTTCCAGCATTTTTTGGAGAGCCGGCAATTAGAGAAGAGATCGTACCAGTCATTGTCTCTGGAACAACACCCTCACCATTTACCATTACACACATTTTACTTTCTGAAATCCTCCATCGCTCATTTGCTAAAATATTCATGTAGTTTCTAATCATTTTTCTATATTCTTTGAGAATATTTTCACCTTCTTGTAGAAGCTTATTTCTATCTCCCATACATATCCCAATTCCAACACCTGCTTTGCTAATTCTTCCACAAGAATTTAGCATAGTTGAAAATTCTCTACAATCCCTCAAAAAACTCCTTCTATCTTCTCTAGGAAATGTATATGTATACCCAATTAATTCTTCGATAATCTCAGTTGCATTATTTCCTGGTGTAAATTTAGTAATTGATTCTATCAATACTCTCTTTTCTTCCTCATTTAATTCGGCAGGAACTCTCCATCTTCCACCATCTTTGATCTTTATTCCAGAAGATTTGATCAAGGAAAGACAAGCATCACGATTCCAAGTAAGTCCCTCAATGAAGGGTTGAGATGTAAAGGCCAAAGCATCTGGAATTGGCCTTGTTTCCCTTCCAACAAGTAATATGTCTAAATCAATGTCTAGAAGACCCTGCTCTTTTGCAGTGTTTGCAATCTCAAAATTTTTTCCAATAAAAGATTTCTTTGGTCCTTGATCTTGTCTATCTCCTAGTGCCGAGACTACAGCAATTGCAGATAGATCAATATTCTTCGCATCCAGAGATTTTGAAGCTAGATATGCCATTCCACCAGCACAAATCTCCGTACCGCCATCTATGCCGAATTTCCAAGCATTGATCACTCTCTCATTATCTAGTTCTTCATCCGGAATTTGATGATGATCTAAAACAGTCCAATTATCTCCTAATTGCTCATCCAGTTCCTTTGCAAAACCTCCTCCTAAATCTGTAATAACGTGAAAATCTCTTGAATCGTCTTTAAGATTTGCAATCACTTTCTTGTTGAATTCATTTGCTGTACTTAGAGTACATTTTGCACCAGCTCGAATCAATGCTTTTGTGATAATACTACCTGAGGTTAATCCATCACAATCAATATGTGTAATTACTGAAATTGATTTTTTTGATTTAATACAATCAAAAATTTTGTCATCAAAATACCCAAATGATTTTTCCAGTTCCTGGACCATTACTCTAGCTGGGCAACTACGGACTTATATTTCCAGTTTTCAGGAATTCTACCAATTCTTTTGTAGTATATTGACAGTCTGTGAACCTTTGCTTCAATTAGCTCGAGGGATCTAACATTTCTTCTATCTCCCTTGTTTGATTTAAGATGTTTTTGTAATCCTACTGCCTTTTTCACAATGTTGTCTAAATCCTCAGGCATATCTGAGACAAGTTTATTTTCTCCTAAAATTTTTGCAATTGTTTTCTTTGTAATTGGTTTAACAAGTGGAATTGCATATTGATCACGAAGTTTAATTCCGATCTGACTTTGTGACAAACCTGCCTTTGCATACTTGACAACTAATTCTTCTACCTCAGTTGGATTTTGTGAAATCCATGAAGGAGCTCGAATTGTAACTGGTCTAGTCGAATGCGATTTTCCATGTCTATGACTATGAAGTCGTCCCATGTCATGCGTGTGACTTCGGAACAAAATTAAACGTTACTTGAAAAACTGATTCAAAATTTATCGGTCCATTATCAAGAATAAAGGTTAAATATCTATGAACTGTTTATTTGAGCAGGTAAACGGTATGAATAAAGTACTACTAATCGGTTCTGTATTTGCCATATATGCTATCGGTTATTCTGTTGCTTATGGTACAACAGGTATTGCATATGCACAATACATGGGCAATGTCGGCGCAGGTGGAGAAACAGGCATAGCTACACTTGAAGAAACACTGGAACTTGCAAGAAGAAAAATGGAAGCAGTCGCAGCAAATCCAGACGCTGGTTCAGGAACTCCTATTCTTGATGCTACTGGTGTAGTTGGCGCAGCAATAATTTCACTTGCAGTCTTTGGTGGTATTTCAATGGTATTCTTTGTTAGAGGACGATCTGGCAAATATGCTGCTGTTGGAACAGGCTAAACAAAACTATTTTTCTCTAATTTTATTATCATTGCTTAAACGAAATCTTAATCTCGCACATATTGCAAATAACAGAAATATATATATCGCACAAATAGCGTTCACATAGATAATGATTCCTCTCTTGGGCACGTTCCTAAGCATTCTGTCCTCAGTAACTGGGCAAATTGGACCAAACTATGACCCATTATTTTACGATGTTATGATTTACATCTTTGGAACCATCATGTTCACAATATTCCTACTTTCACTTATTTCATTTCACTTACGTGTTCACGGATGGTCATACAAAGACAATCGTGAAAGATGGATTGATGAATTAGACGGACACTTTGAGAGAGAAGGTATTGGTCTAATTCCTGACAATGGCAGATACTGGTAAGATTATCTTTTCTTTTTCATTATTTTTCATAACTTTATAGAAAGTAGCTAAACTTCTAATCTATGGCTTTGGTGGTAGAAAATCTGATGGCAAGAAATCCCTATCCTTAGACTCCTCATAGTCTCTGGTGACAAATTCGGCCCTATACTTGTATCCATCTACAAGAAGAGTATTGATAAAATCTGGAGATTCCTTTCCGTTAACAAAGATTTTTGACTTATCTTGTGCCATATCCTTAAATGGAAATCCGCCTTCGTGATATGTACTCCAAGTCCATAGAAAATGACCTATTTCATATGGATATTCTTCTTCCCATTCTGCGAAAATAACTCCGTCATCAGAAATTGTGTATAGAGAATGTGTACATCCTTCATTCATGCCAATTCTGGCTGGAATTTCGGCTTTGAGTCCGTCAATATAGAGTTCTAGAGTAGCTGAAATTCTGTATGGGGTTTCTCTATGATCAATACATGCTTTCAGAGGATCGTCTACGGATAAATAACCCTGAATTAGACTTGCACCTACCGCAAAAACAGCCCCAATGACGGCAACTTTCCCAAGAAAAATCAAATTTTTTCTGCGCCTTATGGGGTCTCCTCCAAAGAATGGGAAAAACATGTTCTCTCTTTTTTAACGAATTACTTAAAGTCCTTTCCGAATTATTCAAATGGTTCATCAACTACTTCTAGCACATCAAATTGATCTTATTCTGATTGATATTTAGATTTTCTATACTTAACCAAAAAGCCATTCATTAGAAAATGGAATGTACGTCCAAATAAAATTTTGAATTAAAATTATGATGATTTTGTAACAAAATGAAAAGGTGGAAGGTTGTTTAGATTACTTGCCAGGGACGTGTTGCAAAAACAACGACATATGCAGCTCCAATCACGATTGCTTGGTATGCTATGTTTGCGTAAGGGATTGGTTTGAGAATATACTCGCCCTCTACAATTACAGTTTGTCCTGGACCAAGTCCTGGACCTACGTTAGCAACATTGAGTTGTGTGTGAACGTGATAAACGCCTGGTTCAAGTGCTTTAGCGCAAATTTGGTAATCTACAACAGAGTTTCCTTCAATATCAAAGACGTTACCTGGTGGGTCTCTAGATAGAATCTCCCATCTATTACCTGCATTTGTTGATTCTGAGAAGATTGATACCCATGCTCTAGACTCTCTTTCAATAAGACTGACTAAAGTGCCTTGAAGACAAAGTGTTTCGCCTGTGTTAAGAGATTGTCGATTAAAGCTTTCATCTTCAATTCGAATAAAACGACTTTGAAGCTGTGCTTGTACTCCGTGTGCCTCTGCATTTGGAATGATATAATCAACCCAATTGAAACCAATTGTTCCTAATGCTAAAATTACACCGAGTCCTAATATCATTAGTTTTTGTTTGAACATAGCTATCCCGTTAATTACACTGAGTGAAAACTTACGTCGTTATATGTTTTACCTTAAAAGTTGAGATCGAAAATTAAATTCCATTGATTAACACTAATGTTATACAATGAAAGTACAATTTTCAATATTAGAATTTATGAATAATTTTGAATGTTTTTATGTAAATTTTATGTTATAACCAATAGATCGTATGTAAAAATTCATAAAATCTCTTTAATTTTGAACACATCTTTTATATCTCAATCAATGACCATTACTACTATGGCACAATTGCCCGCATTAATCCCAAAGGAAGTTGAGATTCAGAGACTTAAGAAAATCTGGATGATCATCATTGCTATGGGTTCAACTGCTGCATCTGTAGAGGTCGACAACTTTGTCGATGGTTCTCTACATCAAACTTCTATCAGAGATAGTGCATTCACACCAGCTCACTGGTGGTTGTACAGTCACTTTGTAGCTCTCCCACTAGGTTGGGCTTCAGCTGCAATGTATGATAGAAAAGTACCAATTCTCAGAGGTCCAAATAACTCTATGAACACTGGTTTGAAGATGACCATTCTTGGTTACTTAGCAACAATGTTCACTATTGGAATCAATGAAATGTGGCACTTTTGGTTTGTAGAGGAAATATTTTCAGTACCGAATCACTGGATGTTCAATATGGGTGTAGTCGTAGCCTTTATGGGCGCTCTTGCATACGTAGTTAGAGTATATGCAAGACTAATCGAACTTGGCGCAGAAACACCAGGTGAGAATCCATACATTGCTGAAATGTACAAGATGGCCTTAGAGGGCAAACTGTACAGCAGAGCAATCCCATAAACAAAAAAGTGCGAAAAGCACACTTTTTTTTCTTTATTTTAATTTTATAAACAGAGATCGATTTTTACACTTTCTTTAAGAAAGACTTAAAAGGATTTGGAGGTGGTATAATCCAAATGACTCTTCCAAAAGGATTTGGTTCAGCAGGAGGAGGCGGAGCAGGTGCTGCTGACGTCGAACGTATGATAGGTAGACGTATTGAAAATATGGTCGGTATGTTTACACTTGCATACATTGCAGCATGGTTAGCAACTTTTGCTGGTACAGCCGCAGGATATTTCTATTATCCATGGGCATATCCAACAAACAGTGGTCACTTTGCGTTTATCGTCCTAACAATTGTGGAATCAATTGGATACATCTTCGTTGTCAAAATCGCTGAAGAGGGCTCTGCTAAGAAAAGTAATTATCTTATTGCAGGTACAGTCGGTGTTATAGCTATTCTTACTCCACTTATAGTGATATTCGTTGGTCACTAAAACCAACTTCCGACATTTTTCTATTTTTCCACTAGAAACTGTATTCCGATCTTCCTAGTGTAGTAAAATTTTATATATTGACACTTTATTCTATTGCGTAATGGTCTGGCTTAGACGATGTACTCACTACTTATTCATAGTAGTAGTTGCGGTTAACTCAACCCTGTTGGTAATTAATGCAGGAGACTATATCTTCTATACAGATTGGGCCTGGACGTCATTCGTAGTATTTTCTATAGCAAATACTCTGATGATGTCTGTAGGTGCAGTATACTACCTGTTGTTTACTGGAGTTCCAGGAACAGCCACGTATTATGGTCTGATTATGCAGGTGTATACATGGGTAGCAAAGGGTGCTTGGTTTGCACTTGGATATCCATACGACTTTATCGTAACACCAATGTGGATACCATCATGCATGTTGTTAGACTTAGTATATTGGGCGACAAAGAAGAACAAGCACTCACTGATACTATTCGGTGGAGTGCTGGTAGGAATGTCGTTCCCACTGTTCAATATGATTAACTTGTTAACGGTCGCAGACCCGCTAGAAACTGCGTTCAAATATCCAAGACCCACATTACCACCATATATGACGCCAATCGAGCCGCAGGTCGGAAAGTTCTATAACAGTCCGGTTGCGCTTGGTGCGGGTGCTGGTGCTGTGTTGGCAGTTACGTTTACTGCGCTGGGTGCTAAACTCAATACGTGGACGTATCGATGGATGGCCGCTTGGTCAAAGTGGGACTAAAAATCCAAACTTTTCATTCTCTTAAATTTTTTTAGAGTGTTGTAAGCTCGAAAAATTTTTGAGCGAAATTTGTATTTAAGCTATTCTACATTTGATTAAAAAATATTGTACACATTGTAATCTTTTACAAATTTACCAGTATTCAATAAAATTCAAAACCATGAGGAATGAAGCCTCAATATCGTCAGATTACCATCACGGTTCCAAAACCATTCGTAAAATGGGCCGGAGGAAAGAGGCAATTAATACCAGTTTTGAACAAGGAATTTCCTCAAAAATTTGGTACCTACTTTGAGCCATTTTTAGGAGGTGGTGCTGTCTTGTTTCATCTACTATCACAAAATCCAAATCAAAAGTGCTCCGTTTCAGATCTTAACTCTGATTTAGTTCTTACATACATAACAATTCGAGACAGAGTCGAAGAACTGATATCTTCTCTCAAAAAACATTCCAAGAAATATTCAGATGACAAAAATTCTTACTATTATAAAATTAGAGAAAAAGAACCAAAAGAACAGATCGAAAAAAGTTCACGATTACTCTTTCTAAATAGAACATGCTTTAATGGTCTCTACAGAGTCAACAGCAAAGGAAAATTTAATGTTCCTCTAGGGAGATATTCAAATCCAAATATAGTAAATGCAGAAAATCTGATGGCAGTAAGTAGAATCCTTCAATCCCAAAAAATCACTATTATATGTCGTGATTTTTCTTCAATTTTAGAAGACGCAAAAAAAGACGATTTCATCTACTTTGATCCTCCCTATCAACCAGCTAGTCAGACTGCCAATTTTACAAGCTATACTAATAGAGACTTTAATTTTGAAGATCTTAAAAGATTAGCAGATCTTTGCAATGATCTTGATTCAAAAGGATGTAAAGTAGTTTTGTCAAATTCCAATACCTCTGAAGTAAAAGACATGTTTGATAGAAACTGGAAAATTAAAAAAATTCAAGTCAATCGCGCCATCAATTCTGATTCAAAAAAGAGAACTGGACATTCAGAATTAGTCATAAAAAATTACTAAGCTTCGAGCGGGATCCGGACCCGCGACCTTTACCTTACCAAGGTAACGCTCTACCAGGCTGAGCTATCGAAGCACGAAAGTTCGGTTGTAGAAAATCCTTATAATTCTTGGTTATGATCTGAAAATCTCAAAACTGTTAAATCTCAAACAAAAATTAGCTATCTTGGAGGAGTAATCAAGCCTGGCCAAAGTAAGCAATTATGCTTTTGGACATGCAGGACTTAAGATCATATAATGGGTGATCCTGTCTCTCAGGAGTTCGTGGGTTCAAATCCCACCTCCTCCACTGCTATTATTTTGGATGTTTAATTCCTCGAGAATTCAAAACTTCGTAAACATCAGGAAGTGAAAATACAAAACCAATGTGAACGCAATCTTTTTCATTACATAATTGGCAAAATAGCTCTCCCCTTTGAATTGCCACTTCAGCGATTCTATTTTTGATATTGTCTTTGAGGATCACTCTATCATCGTCAACTGAAATCTTTTCTAGCTTTGGAGCATATCTTGCAAAGGTTTTGTCCTTTAGCATATTCTCTTCTAGCATGTATGTAATATATCCAGCAAAACTGTTGACGCCTTTCATTGAAAGTTCGTCTTTGCTCTTCTCGTATACGTCATAGAATTTATCGTATACTGATTCTGAAACTGTAATTGATTTGAATCCAGGTTTCGGCAATTTACTTTCCTCTTACCGTAATTTAAAGTACAAGTATTTAACATTTGTTCTTAACCTTTGAGACACCTATTGGTGAAGGAAAATTAGACTTTATACCATACCAGAATTCATGAGCTGTATGGTCAGAGGATATCAGACTGATGATCTAAAAGACAAACTAGTTGAGCTACTACGAGACGCAAAGACTGGTTTGTCTGGTGTTGAAATTTCTGAGAAACTCGGAATTAATAGAATCACCATGACAAAGTATCTCAAAGTCTTTGCAGCAGAAGGTATGCTAAGACAAAAAAATATTGGAAATGTAACTCTCTGGTTTATTGAAGAAGGAACAGAACAATTTCATTTCCCTGATGACTATTTCAAAGTAAAAACAAAATATCTTGAATACTTGCAAGTAATTTCTGAGAATCAGATTTACAATTTGATTAGAAACTGCCTTCATTCTGATGCTAAAATTCCAAAATTAATGTCAGAGGTAATAATTCCAGCCACAGAACATACCAAAAAATTGTATGAAGATGGCAAGATTGGAAATTCCGAAAAAAAACTCTTAGATAATTTTACTTCAAAATCAATTCAATTAACCAATTTACTTCCAACAGAGTCTGACCCCAAAAAGAATGTGATTATTATTTCAGCTGATGCTAATAGCACATTGCTAGCCGAAGCTGCTTCGGCCTCATTTCATTCTGAAGAATGGACTGTATCATCCTTGGGAGATATGTCAGCTGCAATTGATGTTTTATTTGATTTGGATCTGCAAAAATTTCTTGGAAAAGTTTGGAAGAAAAAAAATGGAATTATGATTACTGTAGTTTTTGCAGACACAGAAGAAGGTCTGAACTTTTTTGCAGAATCTGTAAATTCTGTTAAAGAAGAGATTGGAAAAAATCTCCATCTTATCTTATGTGGAAAGCTTGGAAAAAAGACAAGCATTCAATCAGATCTCACTACAGATAATCTTGATGCAGTACTGCAATGGTCTCAAACGGTGTATGAGAGTCTAGAATCTTAAAAAACAGATATGGGCCGAGTGAGATTCGAACTCACGACCTTTCGATGTCTGAATATGATTTATCAGTCGAACGCTCCAGCCAAGCTGAGCTACCGGCCCACGAAAAAAACTCGAGGATGCAGTCATTTAAGTTTAATTTTCTTTCCACTTGATGGAACACCCAATTGAAGGATCAAAATCCTTTTCGATACTTTGCCCATCAAGCAATTTTATAATATTGTTAATCATGGTCTCTTCAGTAGCCGTGTCCTCAGGTTTCATTGCATTATCAATTCTTCCATGAAAGACAAGTTTGTAGTCTTTGTCAAATAGAAAAGGATCTGGAGTACACATTGCTCCATATTTTTTTGCAATCTCCTGAGTTTCATCAACTAGGTATTCAAATTTCATGCCTTTTTCTGCTGCAATATTTTTCATACTCTCAAAACTATCATCAGGATACTTTACAGCATCATTACTGTTTATTCCAACAATTGCTATCTTATCTCCAAATTTTTCATGAATCTCTTTTATGGCCTCAATCTTTGCTTTCACATAGGGACAATGATTGCACATGAAAATAACAAGTAATCCTTCAGAATCTTTGTAATCATTTAATGAATGCTTTTTGTCATCAATTCCTGTTAATTCAAAATCTGGTGCTTGATCACCTTTGTTCAACTTTATTTGGGATTCAAGTAAAACCATGCATCAAAGACATCAAAATGCAAATAAAATCTTTGCCAACTTAGATGAAGAGAACAATTAAAATCAACACATCTTTGATCCACTTCGTGGGCTGATAGTATAGCCTGGTAGTATACCCGCCTTGCACGCGGGGGGTCAGGGGTTCAAATCCCCTTCAGTCCACTTACACAATTTTATACCTGACGATCTACAGTGGGTTTCATTTCTCTGGATGGATTTAAATAGCATTTATTATCGATAGTTTAGCATGGCAAACCCAATAGATGGATGGCCCGTTTGGATTCCACTAATTGTAGGTTTAGCTCCAGGTCTTGTATACTGGATAGCAATTACCGCAAGACGTACCGGCAAGTAGTAAAACACTAGAAATAACATCTTTTTCTTATTTATTATTCGTAGATTCTATTAGGTTAAACGTTGTAACCTACCTTGTTTACAATATGATATGTCGCACGAGATTAGTTACTTCTTGTAATTCGATTCATATGAAGGGAGTCTTTCTTGGAATTTTTTTGGCACTTCTGATATTTCCAATAAGTTCTGGTTTTTCTCAAACCATCTCTGATACTGATCCAACACTTGCAATTGTTCTGACAAGCTATACGCCATATCATTACAAAGATGAAGGCGGTCACACTATAATCATTGGCGAAGTAGAAAACACAAAAAACTTTCCAATAACTGGAATAAAGATTTGGGCTGGATTCTATAATGATGTAAATTTGCAACCACTTGAATCTGTTATAGGAAGTACGCTTTTAGAACTCGTTCCGCCTAATGGTAAATCTGCATACATGATAAAATCTCCAAGTCCTAATGCCGCAATAACTAATGTCTCTGTCAATATGCTTGGATTCAATTCTGGTAGTGACAAATCTCAGGTATTAGAAATTTCATCAGAGGATCTACAGATAAGCGATAGAATCTCTTTTACTGGGAGCATAACAAATACTGGAGGTACTGACTCTGAAAACACCAAAGTTCATCTAATCTTTTATGATGCTTTTGAACCTCCAAGACTACTCAGAATATCATCAATTGAAGTACCAAATACCATACCTCCTGATTCAACTGAAAACTTTGTGTTTGATGAGCCACTACTTACTCAAGCAGTTGGTTTTCAAGTACTTGCTGAATCAGCAAGCTTTCAATCAAATACTCTTGATATTGAAATAACTCCACCAGAACTTATAACAAAATTAATTTCCATAAATGATGTTTCAATTACCGATAATCAGGGTAATCGATTATCTGATGTGAAAGCAAATACTTCAATTAATATTCAAAGTAACATTTGGATTCAAATTGCTTCAGAAAAAGAAACCTACGATCAGCCTTATGTTTACTATGCACAGATAAAACAATCCGGTGAAAAAGCATTTGTAGAATATATAGGAACATTTGAAGGAAAATTTGAAGGTCCTGATTCCCAAATTCCAACTGTAGAATGGACTCCAGAAAAAAATGGTCTGTACTTTATTGAGACCTTCGTGTGGGATCCAAACGCTGTTCCAATTGCTTCAAAAGGACCTATAATCATAGTTTTAGTTAACTAGATTTATTTTCAAAACATGTACAAAATACATCATGTCAGATTTTGATTTAGTAGCAACGGGAGGAACATTTGATCTAATTCATAAGGGTCATTTAGCACTACTTGAAAAATCATTTTCAATATCATCTAAAGTAATAATTGGACTGACAAGTGATGACCTTGCCACAAAGAAAGACAAAAAAATTTCTAACAATTATCAAAATCGTTTTGAATCTTTGAAATCAATCATTAAGGAGCATTTTCCAAATTCACAATACGAAATAAGTAAACTTGACAATGATTTTGGCCCCGCAGTACTTGAAGGAAAAGTACAAGCACTAGTTGTCAGCAAAGAGACTAGCTTTCAAGGAGAAATTCTAAACAAATTACGTAAAGAAAAAAATCTTCCTGAAGTAGCAATAATTGTAGTTCCAATAGTCCTTGCAAAAGATGGCGACAGAATATCTTCAAGTAGAATAAGAAATTCTGAGATAGATGCTGATGGCAACTTGTCTTGAATTGACAAGAAACTTGTCTATCATTGAGTAAGCGGAATAAAACAATAATTCTCAATTTGAGACTATGGCCATCATAAATCATATGATGAAAAAACTAGATGATGATGTAAGTAATCTCAAAAAAGGTCTATATCCTGAAAATCTTGCTTTCTGGTACGATAAAGTAATCAAAGAAACCAAAGAGATGGCTCCTCCATGGCTTCAAGATAAAATCAAAGTAAAACAGGATCCCATTCTTACTATGAAATTCAATGTAGATATTTCAAAACGGGCAGTACGATATTTTATGATGGCAATTGATGACAATTTAGATAAAATGCCATATACGACAAAACTGTATTTCCTGAAAGTTCAAGAAATCATGGACTCTGAAGTGGATAAATCACTTGTCTAGTCTTACTCTTTAATTATCTCAACTTCATCTTCAATGACTTTAATTCCAACAATCTTGTGTTCTTTCTCCAATACAGATTGAATAAAATCTGCAAAAGCTTCAGCATTTTCTTTATTTTTCAAAACAACACTGTGGGCAGATTTGTCCTTTAATGCTACTACAAGTTCATTTTCAAAAATATTGATAATTTTTGCAATGAATGTCTCTTTACTTTCTTTAATGTAGACTAGAGTTACAAGCTTTTGAGCTTCATATTTATCAAAACAACTAACTTTGATCTTCATACATTTTCAAAAAGAAATTTGTTTAGTTGATCTCTTGCTTTTTCTCGCCGTTCTTGATGTCCTTTGAGAAATTCATTTATCTTTTCAATTAAAATTGCTTTTAGTTCTCCTGTTAACAGCTTTCCAGATTTATAATCATCATAAATTTGCTTTAGTTTATTATCATCTGGTTCAAAGAAAATTCTCAAATATTGATATGAAACATCAATGTCTGGATCTCCTCCCAATTTTCTATGTTGTTCAATATCTGGCTGACCACCTGAAAATGCATATTTGTTAATTTTTCTTTTTACTACTTCTGGTGAATCTGTTGTGAAAATAGTACCACTATCTTCAGAAGCTGACATCTTTCCTCCAGGACCTTGAAGTGCTGGAATCATAATGTTGTGAATTATTGCTGGTTTTATTTTTCCTATTTTGGGTGCTATATCTCGTGTTAATCTAAAATGAGGATCTTGGTCAACTCCTAGTGGAATCAAAACTGGTTTATCTTCTAAAAAGCAGGGTGCTGATTGAAGTGAGGTATAGAAGATCATTCCAATATTGGTTTCATTAGTAAATCCAAACACTGCCTTGGTATTTGAGAAATTGATTTTTTTTGCTACTTTGGCAGCTATTGGATACAGAGTCTGAATGTTTTGCGTGTTGATTATTATCTTTGTATTCTCGGGCTTGAAACCCAATGCGATAAAATCCAAGGCATTTTCATGGGCAAACTTGTTTGTCTCTTCTAATGTCAGGTTTTGCTTTGCAAAGAATTTCTCATCATCAGTGAGTTGGAAATACATGTTAACACCAAATTTATCTTGTAACCATTTTGCAAAAACCCAAGGAATCAAGTGACCTATGTGAGTATGACCTGAGGGACCACGTCCAGTATACAAAAAGAATTTGTTTCCTTTTTCATATTCATCTAATAATTGCTTCATATCCCTATGAGAGAAAAATATTCCACGTCTTAACATGAAATGATCCTCTCCTGCTATTTTCTTAATTCTGTCTAAGATTTGCGTGGAAAGTTTTTCGGTACCAAATTGTTTGATTAATTTATCATAATCAATATCTCCTTCTACATGCCAAGGTGTCACAATAAAGTCATCAGCTGGCATTCAAGATTGACTTAGGTTAAGGTTTAAAAAGTCTTTTTAGCACTTTTTGCTGTTGTCCAAAGTTTTTCATGACATTGAAAAAAAAATTATCAAAGCACTAAAAGAAAAAAAAGACCTTTCTCCTGAAAAACTTGAAGAAGCAACTGAATTGTCTCCAGACCAAATTAGAAGAGGGATTGAATGGCTTAAACTCAAAAATTTAGCCGATGTAAAAGAATCAAAAGAAATTTTTCTGAAATTAGGTAAAAATGGAAAGATCGCATTTTCTAAAGGATTACCTGAGAGGCAGCTGTTAAATTTTCTAAAAGAAAAACCACGTCATATTTCTGAATTACAAAATGAATTAAAATCTGTTTTTGGCCCAGCAATAGGCTCTGCTAAAAAAAACATGTGGGTAAAAATAGATGATAATGTTTTTTCTTTAAAAAATGAACCATCTGGATTTCCTGAAGAAGATATCATAAACCAAATTGGAGAGAGAAAAATTTTGATTAGTAAAATCAATGACAAAAAAACACTAGATTCTCTAAAAAAAAGACCGGATTACATTATAGAAGAAGTTGAAAAATCAAAAATCATTTCATTATCTAAAGATGCAAGCGACATTGATCTTGAAAAATCTGAATCAGGTGCCATTGACGTTGAAGCTGATGTGCCTGAAGTTCATGTAGCAAGAACCCATCCTCTTAAAGATACAATTTATGAAATCAGAGAAACATTTGTTACTCTAGGGTTTACTGAAATTAACGGACCACTTAGTCAACCAAGTTTTTGGAACTTTGATGCATTATTTACCCCCCAAGATCATCCTGCAAGAGAATTACAAGATACTTTTTATCTTGATGGAATTTCAGCAAAAAAAATTGCATCACCTGATCAAATTAGAAAAGTTTCAGCCACACACAAGAATAGTTGGCGATATTATTGGAATATAGATGAAGCAAGAAAGATGGTTCTTCGAACACATACAACATGTGTTACAATCAAACATCTTGCTGAAAACAATCCTGATGAAGCAAGAATATTTTCTTTAGGTCGTGTATTTAGAAATGAGAAAGTAAGCTACAAACATCTTGTAGAATTTAATCAAATTGAAGGAGTTGTCGTTGGTAAAAACGTAACACTTCGAGATTTGATGGGAATTCAACGAGAATTTTATCGCAGGATGGGTCTTACAAAAATTAAATTTTGGCCAACATTTTTCCCGTATACTGAACCATCATTACAAACTATGGTATTCAATGATAGACTTGGAAAATGGGTAGAATTATTTGGAATGGGAATTTTCAGACCTGAAGTTACAAAACCATTAGGAATAAAAAATCAAGTTTTAGCTTGGGGAGGAGGAATTGAAAGAATTGCTATGCTAAAGTATGGTCTAGATGATGTTAGAGAATTTTACAACAACAACTTGAACTGGTTAAGGAGTGCAACAAAATGCCAGTAATCGAATTAAATTATTCTAGGTTACAAAAACTTGTTGGTAAAACTAATAAGAAAAAAATCAAAGACACACTTCCATTTTTAGGATTAGATATCGAATCTGAATCAAATGATGAAGTTCGAATAGAATACAGTCCTAACAGACCTGATTATTCTACTGATTTTGGTATTGCGTTAGGACTACAAGGATTACTTGGACTAAAAAAAGGAATTCTTAAACTAAGTATCAAAAAAAGCAAAGCCTATGATGTCAATGTAGATTCATCTGTTAGCAAGGTTAGACCATTTGTCACAGGTATAGTTGCAAAAAATGGCAGAATCGATGACAAGATCTTACGCCAATTCATGGTCATGCAAGAAGACTTGCACTTTGGCATTGGAAGACGAAGAAAAAAATCATCTATTGGTATACATGATCTAGATAAAATTTCATTTCCACTAAAATACACGACAACCTCCAAAGATTACAAATTCATCCCTTTAAGTTATAACAAAGAAAAAACAATTTCTAATATTCTTGAAAACAGTGATGTTGGAAAAGAATATGGTCACATTTTGGGAAATTCTTCCAAAGTTCCAATAATTTTTGATTCTCAAAACAATGTAGTTTCTTTTCCCCCAATAATTAATGCTGCATTAACTACTGTTACTACAAAAACAAAAAATCTATTTGTTGAAGTTACTGGAATGAATAAAACTGATGTGGAAGATATGTTATCAGTTGTAGCAACAATTCTTCAAAGTGCAGGCTTTGAGCTAAATACAGTAAAAATCTCCGGCGCAAATAATTCTACACCAACATTGAAGACAAAAACTATGAAACTAGACCCTACATTAGTTAACAAAATGCTTGGTTTGACATTATCTTCCAATGCAATTTCTTCGGCTCTTAGAAAATGTAGACTAGATGCCAGTTTCACAAAAAACAAAATTGTGTGTGAGATCCCACGATATAGATTTGATATTTTTGGACATATGGATTTGGTTGAGGAGGTAGCATTAGGATATGGGATAGAAAATCTTGAATCCAATCTGTCTACATCACAAACACTTGGTCAAAAAAATAATCAATCTACAAATTTGGACTCCCTAAGTTCTATAATGATTGGACTTGATTACATGGAAGCTCTTAATTCTAGTCTTACAAGTAAACGAATTCTCTATGATATGACTGGAAGAGATTCTTCTAAGATGATCTCTGTAATTGATTCAAAAAGCCAAGAGCATACTATACTCCGTAATTCACTTTTACCAGCATTGATTGAAAACCTATCAAAGAATATTCATGAATCTTATCCACAAAAATTGTTTGAAACCGGAACTGTTTTTTTAAAAGGAAATCCAATAAAAGAAGAAATTCACTTAGCAGCAATTTGTACACACAAAGATGCAAATTTTACTGAAACCAAATCAATTTTGCAATCTGCGCTGAAAACTGGATTTAATATTTCATGCAAAACAAAAACGTTCTCAAATTCAATGTTTGAAAAAGGACGTGCTGCAGAAATTACAGTAAGCAATAAAGCAGTTGGAATAATTGGAGAATTTTCTTCAAATATTGTTGCTGGTTTTAAGATTAGAATGCCAGTAGCAGGATTTGAAATCAAACTGTCTGGGTTAATATTTGATTAGAGCTAATCTAAACTGCCCAAAGAGCATGCACACAGACGGATTAGGATGACGTTGATCGTATTGATTTCGATGATTTCTAATTCACCCAGGTGTGCAACATGATGGGCACCCCGGTTTCAGAACCCAAGGAGGTTTACGGCTAACACCAATGATCTTGTGCGAGTCAGAACCGGGGAACATTTTTTTAAAAACACAATAATAGTTCATTTTATGATATTTGGAATACAATGACAAATTTTTGGTTAGCAAAACAAGAACCCAGCGGACCAAGAGGATACAGTTTTTCGACTCTAGAAAAAGAAAAGAAAACAGTTTGGGAAGGAGTTCATAATAATTTAGCATTAAAGCATATGAAAAATATGAAAAAAGGAGATCTTGTTTTTTATTATCACACCGGAGATGAAAGACAAATTGTAGGAATTATGGAAATTACATCAAAACCTTATCCAAATCCTAAAGAAGATAACGAAAGATTTGTTGTAGTAGATGTCAAATACAAAAAACCACTAAAAAGACCAGTTATTTTAGATGAAATGAAAAAACAAAAAAAATTCAAAAATTGGGAACTATTGAAAATATCCAGGTTATCAGTAATGCCAGTTCCAAAAGGAATTTGGGATACAATCATAAAAATTTCTCAAAATTAGGATAGACAAAATCGGTTTATTGATATAGGTCAAAGCTTTAGAAAAATTATGGCGACAGCTTATGTTTTAATAAACTGTGAACTTGGTTCTGAGGAAGCAATTATCCAACAACTGAAAGGACTAGAAGGAGTAAAAGAAGTTCATGGAACCTTTGGTGCATACGATATTCTTGTAAAAATAGAATCAGATACAGTAGAAAAACTACGTGAAACAATTACGTGGAAGATCAGAAAAATCGAGAAGATTCGCTCAACTCTTACGTTGATGGGAATCGAAGGCCAAACATAATCACCCTTTTTTCTTAATATGCTTCTGCACTTTATCTTTGTAATAAAAGAAGAAGATCTTGATAAACGAAAAAAAGAGTTTGAATACGTCAAACAGATGGCTAAATTTTTTAAAATTTGGATAAAAGAAAATTTCTCTAAAGATTATGATATACAATGTGATGAGATGATAACGAAAAAACGAAGTATCTTTCAAAGACTAGATACTCACAATCTTTTAAAAGATCATAAAGAACGTGGAGGAGAAATTTTTCATTTTTATCTATGTCATTTTAGACCAATATGGACTGATTGTACCTGTGAAGGTTATCATGCTGAAAATTTTGGTATGTTACTATGGTCTCAACCAAAAGATCAAGAAGACATATTATATCTTGCTGAAAAAAATTGTACAACAGTATCACATGAGTTATCTCATGAATTGCTTAGACAACAAGGACACAAAAAGTATATTGATGTTGTTCATGATGTATGGCTTAAACATACTTCCTCTGTGACTCCATTTGTACAGTATGGAAAAAATTTTGAAAAGACAGATGACAAACCAATGTTTCTTGCCATTGATACATCAGAATTTTCTTAGTATAGTGGTGTTTAATTGAATGACTATTTAGTAAGTTTTACTTTCTAACATTTTGTTACAGAATAAATATTGTTTTCAAAGTTGGCAGTTTTGAAATCTAATTTATTTTCAGGATCTTTTGTACGAGATTTGCTTAGATTTTCTAATTCTACTAGTGAATCTCCTTTGAATCCTACAGAAGAACCAAAAATTGCATCAGTCAGCATTGTTCCATGATCTCCTTTTTTGATATCATCTACAATATTGTAGAATTTCGTAGTATCTCTCTTGTTTACTGGATTACCTGTTGGTTTATTGAAAGCCACAGCAATGTACATACCATTATTTTTTACAGCAACTTGCACTTTGTGATTTTTCCCTGATGCGCCAGGAATTGATTCATTGATCAAAACTTGACATTTATGATACATGCTTGAGACATATGCATAGAATCTAAATTGAGCAAATTTTCCTAAATCATCTTCTTCACAATCAACAAAGACTTTATGTAAAAGCCCCAAGGCGTCATCATTCATGCTTTGTAATCTATCATCAATTCGTCCCCTCTCTAACAAATCTGAATTACACTCTTTAGCAACTAATTCAAGAATAAAGTCTGGCAAATTGTAATTTTTCAGAGCAGAAACATAAGAACCTGCTTGCGACATACCAAACTTTGGAAAACCTTTATTCACCATTTTTAATCAGACCTCACTTACACTAGCAAGTAATTTTTTACTCCCCCACAATATCTTTAGGAAATCGTTTTTGGCTTATAATTGTTAAGAAAATATCGTGAAAAGTTCTTTAATTCCTCTATTATTGTTAGAAAAAATTTCGAAATATTAAATTCTGGTTACAACCTAGCATCAATTGTGGAAATAGAAACTATGCCTGAATTAGTATCCAGGGTTTACAAAAAATTAGAAGAAAATATTTCAAAATATAGAGAAATTGTTGGAAGGCCATTAACTCTTGCTGAAAAGATTCTTGCTGGGCATCTTGTTGAAGTAGATGATGAAAAATTAGATGATGGAATAAATTATGTATTTTTACGTCCTGACAGAGTTGCACTACAAGATGTAACTGGTCAAATGGTTATCCTTCAGTTTATGTCTGTTGGCCTAAAACAAACTAGTTTACCAACTACCATACACTGTGATCATCTGATTAGAGCTCAAGTAGAGGGAGAAACTGACATGAAAGTTTCTCTAGATGAGAACAGTGAAGTTTTCAAGTTTTTAGAATCTGCAGCTAGCAAATACGGATGTGGTTTTTGGAAACCTGGAGCAGGAATAATTCATCAAGTTGTTTTAGAAAATTATGCTTTTCCGGGTGGATTGATGATAGGAACTGATTCACATACGCCAAATGCAGGAGGACTAGGAATGATTGCAATTGGCGTGGGTGGTGTCGATGCAGCTGAAACAATGGCTGGAATACCATGGGAATTGTTGTATCCAAAACGAATAGGAGTTTATCTAACAGGTGAGCTAAACGGATGGACTGCACCAAAAGATATCATTCTTCGTGTAGCCGGAGATCTAACAGTCTCTGGTGGAACAAATGCAATTATAGAATATTTTGGACCAGGAACAAAATCAATTAGCTGTACTGGAAAAGCAACTATTACAAACATGGGTGCAGAGATAGGTGCAACATGTTCTATATTTCCATATGATCAAAGAATGGAGACGTATCTTCGTTACACTAACCGAGAACAAATTGCAGTTCTTGCAAATGCAAATACAAACTTGCTTACGCCTGATTCTGACGTTGAAGAAAACCCCGAGAAATATTTCGATAAAGTAATCAAAATTGATCTGACAACACTTGAGCCTCACATAGTTGGACCACATACTCCTGATTTAGCAAGACCAATATCAAAACTCGCAGAAGATGTTCAATCAAACAAATACATTGATGAAATTTCTGTTGCCTTAATTGGAAGTTGTACTAACTCATCTTACGAAGATATGTCCAGAGCTGCTAATTTAGCAGAGCAAGCAAAAGCCAAGGGAATAACAGC
The DNA here is from genome assembly GCA_963920015.1 of uncultured Nitrosopumilaceae archaeon. Classification (GTDB taxonomy): domain Archaea; phylum Thermoproteota; class Nitrososphaeria; order Nitrososphaerales; family Nitrosopumilaceae; genus CAWTZF01. The sequence goes on from CAWTZF010000048.1 coordinate 29,328, forward strand.
AAAGATTCCTCTTTTAGTTACTCCTGGTTCTGAACAAATTAGAGCAACAATAGAACGAGATGGTCAAATGGCATCTTTGCAAGAAATTGGTGCAACAGTTCTAGCAAATGCATGTGGGCCTTGTATTGGACAATGGAATAGACCTGAACTTAAGAAAGGACAACCAAATACGATCATTACATCATATAACAGAAATTTTCCAGGAAGAAATGATGGAAGAAGAGAAACTATGAATTTTATTGCAAGTCCAGAAATGATAATTGCATTAGCACTTGCAGGAAGTCTTTCATTTAATCCTCTTTCTGATACTCTCACAGCATCGGATGGTTCAAAATTCAAACTAAATCCTCCTAAAGTTGCTCCAGAGGTTCCAGAAAACGGTTTCAAAAAAACTGAAGGAATTTTTATTCCACCTTCTAGTGATCCTGAAAACATTAAGGTAATTATTGATAAGAACAGTAAAAGATTGCAAGTTTTAGAGCCATTTTCTGCATGGGATGGCAATGACTTTGAAGAGTTAACAATCATGGTAAAAGCAAAAGGCAAGTGTACAACTGATCATATTTCTCCTGCAGGTGCTTGGTTGTCATTTCGTGGTCATCTTGATAATCTTAGTGATAATATGTTGTTAGGCGCAGTTAATGCATTTAATGACGAAGTTGGAAAAGGAAAAAACATACTAAGTAATGAAATTGAATCATTTCCACAAATTGCACGAAAATATAAAGAAAAAAAATTACGTTGGGTAATAATTGGCGATAGTAATTATGGTGAAGGTAGTAGTAGAGAACATGCTGCAATGACTCCTCGATATTTGGGATGTACTGCAGTTATCACCAAGAGTTTTGCAAGAATTCATGAAACTAATCTAAAAAAACAAGGAATACTGGCATTGACTTTTGCCAATCCTGATGATTATAACAAAATTCAAGAAAATGACAGAATTAGCATTACTGATTTGAATAATCTTGAACAAGGAAAACCTGTAAAGTGTATTATTTCACATGATGATTCAAAAGAAGAGATTTTACTTCGTCATTCCTACAATAAATTTCAGTTAGAGTGGTTCCGTGCAGGATCAGCACTCAATGTTTTACGCTCAAAAGAAAATTAAATTAACGTGGGGCCGACCGGAATTGAACCGGCGACCTACGGGTCACTACAGCTCCAAACTCACATCATCTTTTCATCAGTAGCTTAGTTTAACCTCTGGAGCCCTTAGCGGTGATCTTATAGATACTGTCGCCCTACCAGGCTAGGCTACGACCCCACAAACTATGAGAAAAATTGGTCGAATTTTAAGTTATTTTTATCAAGGTTTATTGGTAATCAAACGAAATTGTCAATTAGCAGGATTAATCATGGTTAAACCAATTATGATAATAGCAGGTTCTATTCCTGCAATAATTGCACTATTAATTGCAATCCCTCTACTCACACAACCAGAAATTCCATTTACTGCTATTGATCCAAGTGATGAGATTGAATTTGAATATACAAAGCATGATCTAAAAAACGTTTCATTTGGTGTAACAGAAAGAGTTACTGCACAAAAAACTCAAGTGCTTGTAATAAAAAATGATCGAAGTGTAAGATATACTTTGATTGAAGGAGGCGTACCTTATCCTGATAAAGCATATGAGATTGACGAAGAGAAACTTAGAAAATTAACTGCCTTGATAAAAGAGACTGGCTTTATGACAATTCAAT
>CAWTZF010000049.1:0-18637 GCA_963920015.1 uncultured Nitrosopumilaceae archaeon
CTGTTAGTGGTAACTTGTATAGAGGTTCAGGATTAGGTTTCAACACAAAATTAGAAGCATTGGGGGGAATAGATTCGTGTACTGCTCTTACTCCAGATATTACTTTAACTGATCCTCTTATTGGTGAAGCAGGTGCTTTAGCGTATTTTTCACAAAGTCCGGGTGAGTTTTTTTGGTCTAAAAGTTTTCCAGGGCCGATTTTGTATAGAGTTACGCCAACTGGCACAGTAACTCCAATAAATGGCCTTGATCATGTTTCAAAAGGATTAGCGTTTGTATCTGCATCTCAAACTTGCGGAATTACAATTCCAGCATCACCAGGCAACATAATAGATTTTACTACATTGTTGCCGGGAGATGTTAGTACAGTTGAAACTATTGTTCTTACAAACCCTGGAACCCAACCCGCAACGACACTTGAAGTAACAGGTAGCTCTTGGATTATTCAACCAGGTGCAACCGGAACTCCTGCTCCTATACCCGGCAATCCACTTTTTGGTGCTGGCCAAACACAATTTGGAACAACAGCCGCAGTTGGAACTCCAATGACTGGCGTTAGCCAAACAATAACAGCTGCATTTGCACCAGGAACTTTTGATACTTTTTGGCAACTGACTGTACCTGATCCACTTACCCCTGCAGATTTCAGAGGTGGCATACAACAGACATTAGACTTTACAGTTTCTTGTCCATAAGCCATCAAAACACAATACTTACATTAACTATTACAAATGTTAACGGTTAACATTTTAGGCAAACTGTTAATCAAAGAACTTCCAACAAAACATACTTTGGTATCTCTTTAGTCAAACGGCAATTTTTATTCATAAAAAGGGAGGGAACACCTTTTTACTCCTTGCCGATAAATTCGAACTCAATCTAATATTGGTTGGAGATTATTCCAGTTCACAGTTAATATTTGCATTAAAAAACCAAAATTTATGGCAAAAACATGGAAAGATGAAGATATTAGCCTAGATCCCATTAGAGATCAAACCATTGCAGTATTAGGTTATGGTATTCAAGGCAATGCACAATCAAACAACATGAAAGATTCTGGTCTTAATGTTATTGTTGGATTAAAAGAAGGAGGTAACAGCTGGAAAAAAGCAGAAGCTGATGGCCATAAAGTAATGTCAGTAGCAGACGCATGTAAACAAGCCGATATTATTCAAGTTTTGATTCCAGATATGATTCAGGCAGAAGTTTACAAAAATGAAATTGAACCCAATCTTTCAGAAGGAAAGGCATTATCATTTTCTCATGCAGCTGCAATCCATTGGAAATGGATTGAAGCTCCTACTAATGTTGATATCATAATGGTTGCACCAAAAGGCCCCGGTTCTAAAGTCAGAGAAACATTTCTTGAAAACTTTGGAACTCCTGCTATTGTTGCAGTAGAGCAGGATTATACTGGAAAAGCATGGGATAGAACACTAGGAATTGCAAAAGCAATTGGCAGTGCAAAAGCAGGTCTCATAAAGACTACCTTTAAGGAAGAAGTTGAAACTGATTGGTTTGGAGAGCAAGCTGATCTTTGTGGTGGCTCTGCCTCTATGGTTATTAATGCATTTGAAACTCTTGTTGAGGCTGGATACCAACCAGAAATTGCGTACTTTGAAGTTTTACACGAATTAAAATTAATTGTAGATATGATTCAAAGATATGGCATTAATGGAATGTGGAGACGTGTTAGTGAAACTGCAAGATATGGCGGTCTTACTCGTGGTCCTATGGTTATGAACAAAGAAAACAAAGAACAGATGAAAAAAGTCCTGCAAAAGATTCAAGATGGAACATTTAATGAAGAATGGATAAGTGAATATCAGAAAAACGGCAAAAATGCATTTGATAGATACATGAAAGAGATTGATTCACATCAAATAGAACAGGTTGGTAAGAAGATGCGTCAAATGCTATGGCCTGGCTCTACTGAATAAATTATTTTTCTGAATTTTTGTATTTTTCCAACGGAGTAGCTTTGCTCCACATGTATTCACACAATGAAAAGAAACTAACAACAACATCTGGTGAATTGGTTTGAATAATGGATTCATCAAAACTTGAACTTTTACTTGCTCGTTCATAATCATTTGATATTAGCGCTTGTGAATTTTTTTCTACAACCATTCTACATTTTTTCAAATTTTTCTTAAATCGGATGTTTTTAACTCCTATCCTATTCAAGAACGAGAATTCACCATAAGATGGATATTCGGTAAGCAAATTTACTTTAATTCCACGACTTGCACATTTTGCAATTTTTTCTGGAATAGAAGTATAATACAATTTTACAACTTCTTCCATGGGCAGAATCACAAATATTGTTTCAGATGCAGTATCAAAAATGCCTCCAATTTTAGAAAATATGTTATTTTTACCCTGGATGACTGAAAGTACGGGCTCTTTTATTGGGCTAACGGGCTTTGAAACTTGTTGCAAGTCATCCAGAATTTTATCAGATAATTTTTGGGACATGATATATTCGTCCTTCTTTCTTGTAACCAAATTTTTCAAGGCTACAGAGGGTGGCGAAGCCATCAATTTTGAAGGACTGGAAAAAGTGGTGCTAATCATGCCTTGATTTCTTAGATTAGTAATTGATTGATATACAACTCCTCGGTGAATTTCCAAAGTTTTTGAAATCTCTCTAGCCGTAACAGGACCCATTCTTAAAATACCAAGATATACTTCTGCGTCAGTTTTTGAAAAACCAAAATTCGCTAACTGCATTATGATATCACTATGCATTGAAAGCAAAACTTTCTCCTCCTACGATTAAATCAAATGAACTCATTGAAATCTCTCCTGAGATTCTTTTGAAATAAAATTTGCGTGCTCAAAGATTTTTTCTAGATCTTCATGTGAAAATGGTTTTTGTAATACTGAAAAATTATCGCCTTCTGCAAATTCATTATTTTCTACTGATCGTTTATCCTGTGTTGTTAAGACCAGATTGATTGAAGGATTATAAAAAAATAATTTAAAAAATAACTGTAATCCCTCTATTTTTTTTAGATCCTCATCTATTATTACCATGTCTGGATAAAATTTTTCATATTGATTTAGTGCGTCATCCCCAGAATTTGCAGTCATTACTTTGAATCCAAACTGTCTTATTTTTCCTGCTAATGATTCTAAAACTACATCATCGTTATCGGTAACTAGAACTCGCTTTTCTAAGACATGATTAACTTTCATATGAATTGTATTTTTTTACTAACATATATCGAGAAAGTTTTCATTGTAATTGTATTGTGTATTGTTGTTATATTTTGTAAATCATTGTAAAACTATGTAATACAGTGTAATACTGAAAAGTAAAAATTATTGTAACATAATAATTCTTTTCAAGACTTTTAAAATTTTAAGAACTTAATTTGATTTTATTACTTTATTTTCTAAGAAAACTGTAATTCAAGTTGTGGAATGTTTGATCGTGCTTCTCTTGCGGCAAAGTTTATTCTTCCTGGAGATTCTTCATCACTCTTTATAATTATCCAGCCATTGTTTTCTGAGTCGTCGATGAAGGCTTTGATATCACTAGTCACATCAAATTCTATCCATTGTCCAGATACTTCATTTGTGATTAGAATTGAATCTGTTGGGGCTTCATCATAACTACCGCCATTCCAATTTGTACAATCATTACCATCTGAGGCACAGTTCCAATTTACTCCCTCTTGTGTTCCAATAAAATTACCAAAAGGTGCATTGATACCATTACCTTCTTTCCAATCAGCTGTTAGGGTGTAAATGCTTAATGTTTGACTATCTGTCCATTGACCATCATTACTAACAATAAAAATTCTCAAAGTTGCAGCTTCAAGCGACTTTGCATCTATAGCTGTTACTATTTGGCTTTGATCAAATGCAATGAGCGCTCTATTGTTTGTAGGACCTGTTCCCATTACTCTTAGTATCTCATTAGAACCTTCATTGGATTCTTTGATGCCTTCTCTTAAGAAACTGTCTTTAGCAGCATATAGTACTGCTGTATTATCAGTTAGGGTATAATCACTTTCAATTGTATTAAGTTGATTGAGAGATGGGAATTCTTCATTCTTTTGAATAATCATGCCAGAATTTGGTTCCTCATTTTGCTGCACAAATGTCTCTACAGGAATTATATCCGTTGGATTTGTGATACACAAACCATTATCACACAAAGTTCTAAAATTTTCTTTTGAAAATTTTGATTCTGAATCTCCAAAATTATCTGTCAGAACAACAAAAGCTACAGTTGAGATTAATATTCCAGAAACTATTAAAAGACTAATAAATTTTTTACTTAACAATTCATTGTCTGAATATTGTTTACTCATTTCGTGAATCCCCTACAATAAATGAAGCATCTGCAAGTCCGTATCCGACATAATTATCATACTCCGAAATAAAATCAAATTCTGATGGTTTTGTGTTTTGAAGAATTTTGTTCATAATATCTTCATTAGTCATTTCTGGCTCTGCCTCAACAAGCAATGCAGCTATTCCTGCAACATATGGTGTTGTAGCTGAAGTTCCATAGAAAAGATTTCCACCATAAGCCAAAGTTGTTACTCCATCTGGACCCACAACGTGAGGTGCTAATTTTCCATGGTTCGTTGGACCTTGGGAACTAAAGTTTTCTAAATCTCCATTTTGAGAGTTTACTGCACCAACTACGATAACGCCTTTTGCATCTCCTGGAACTGTTACACTACCTTTACTAATTGCATGTTCTAATTCATCATTTACTGAAAAAATCTCCATATCGATTACTTTAGGATTTGTATGACCTGAATGCAAGATTCCTACTGCATATACTCCTTCAACTGCAGGAACATGAAAAATTTGTTCTTGCATTGTAGCTTGGTTTGTCTTTTGCCTAATAGCTGAATACTTTATAATATTCCCTGATGGATCCATCAAAGCTAAATCTAAATCTACAATATCTTGATTGCCAGTATTCCATAGAAGATTAATGATAATTGGTTTTTGTTTATCTATTCTATCTTTTGTAACGCTAAAGGAAAGACCCTCATCGAGTGATTCAAACTCGGTCCATCCGTTATCATTAATGTCTACATAATTTCCTTCCCAATGTTTATTGGCAAAATTACCAGAGGGAACTACAAAAGTAATTCCATGACTAATTGCTTCTTCAACTTTTTTAGTAATGTGGCTTGTACCATCAGTTGGAAAATTTGGCCAACTAGCTGACATGGCAATGATATCTACCTTTTTAGCAATAGCATCATCAACTGCGGCAGCAAATTCTACATCCGAATCCATTTCGTACAAAAATAATTCAGAATCTGGTGCGACATCTACAATAATTTCTGCTACTGCTGTTCCATGAGCAATTCTATTATCATTGCTTTCACTTTGCTGAACAATTGAATTTTCAACTTTAGAAAGAAAAGATTTCACTTCCACTATATTTTTAGAAATTTTTGGATGATTCGAATCAAAGGCAATATCTAATACAGCAATTTTTACATCATTCCCAGTTATGCCGGCACTATGTACCATATCTGCATTTATTAGATACGTTCCTTCAGATTTTACTTGATGTAGTTTTCTTAATTCTGATTGTCCACTAATCTCTAAATCCTCAGAATGTGGATCCCCGAATTTGGGTTCAAAAAGGACATTATCGTCTTTGTGATAAGTATACAAATTTGGCTCAATTAATTCCTTAATTTCTGGATTATACTCTGATAAGTAAGATGGGAGACGAATTCGTATTACCTCCTCCATTGAATTTATGTAAGAGATCTTATCGACTGTTGTAATCATCTGGACAATGTAAATGGTTCTACCATCAAGTGTTTCCCGAATTTTGATTTCAACTATTCCCAGAGCTTTTAATTCTTCAAGGATCTGAGGATTAAATTTGATTAGTTTTATCACTAACTTGATTTCCTCATCTTTTAGATCGATTCCTAACTCTTCTGCATCTCGTATAACATTATCACTTTCAGATAAGATACTAAGTAATTTCGGATCTATTTTGTTAAAACCTGATTCCTTTAAGCGTATTAACTCCTTTTCTTTTGCAAGATTGAGTTCACTCTTCATCCTTTCAGTATGCTCTTCAACCATTTGGATAACTTCTGCAGGATCATCTAAACTATGTTTTAAGAATCTAAGAATCTCCTTGTATTCTGCATCTAGATCCCTTAAATTTTCTTGAAATATTTTATCTGTTCTAAACTGTTTTTTAAGGTCTTTTAATTTATCTCGAAATTCTTTAGACAGAATTTTTATTTTTTCATTAATCTGTTTTTTCTCAATCTGATTTTTTTCCTTCTCATATTTCTCATCTAATTTCTCGATTTTATAGTCAAGTGTACGTTTGTATTGTTCTGAGCTAATTAAATTCAGTATTTCGTTTTGTTCATTATTGTATTCTTTTAAAAGACTATTCTTTTCCTTCTCATATTTCTCATTTAATTCCTTAATTTCCAAGTCATGTTTCTTTTTAAGCTTTTGTGCTTCAGATGGATTACCTAATTCTAATAATTTTTTTATATGTTTATTTTTTGATTGCTGAATTTCATTTTCAGTTTCAATTAGACGTTTTTCTTTGGAATTAGAATTGCTGTTACTGTTTGAATTAGAATTGCTGTTACTGTTTGAATTAGAATTGCTGTTACTGTTTGAATTAGAATTGCTGTTACTGTTTGAATTACCTTTATCCTTATCCTCCGCAGCAAAGGAATAATCGGTTAGTGTAGTAGTAATTAGTATAAGAGAAAGAAATACTACAATTACGCCTACAACTACCCTCTGCCCATTCATTATGCCCAAAAACTCTACTTTTAAGGTGAATATGATGATCTGTTTGTAAAAAAATCACAAACTTGATCACAATAACAGTCATAATATTATCATATTTCATGTTAGGGGGCATTGGCAAAATGTATCAGGTATGCCTGTTTACCTGCTTAATTTATGGGGGGTTGGGAAATCTTGAAAATAAGGACTAAACTTACTCTTGAAGTAATTTTGCTAGTCAGTCTTGTAGGAACAGTCTCTCTTACTGCTGTCTTAAACACAGAAGAAGTCCAAAATAAATTTCTTGAATTGACGACAGGAACCATGCCTGTCTTAGATAGTTTGAAAGATATGAGATACAGTTCTACAAAAATTTCTGCGACAACCATGGAGATGATCCTTCTACATGACGAATCTAGTTTTTCTAAAGCTCTGAGTATAGAAGAAAAATTAGAGGCAAAATTTTATGATATTGAGAAAGCCAAGGAATTGTTTAATGTATCATTTTCTCAATATTTTTCCCTCTTAGAAAGTAATTATCCAAATCAAGTGTCTAATGCTGAATTGATTGCAGAAAGATGGAATGATATGCTTATTGCGTCAAACAATTTGATTTCTGCAAAAAACAGCGGAGTGAGTGGTGGTGATATTTTAGTATTAGCAGAAAGATTCGAAAATAATCAACGATTAATCGAAGAAACAATTGAAAATGCCATCGTCATTGCATCATCAGAAATCAGCACCAAACAAGGAGCAGTTGACTCAATAGTTGGTAACACTACTTTGACTGCTCTTATCATTCTTAATCTATTTATTGCGATAGCATTAGGAACCAGACTTTTAATTGTAAAATCAATTTCTAAACCACTTCAAAAACTTCAAAACACTACGAAGGAAATTGCACTTGGGAATTTTGTTAAATCAGATCTTATAGGTGATGATGAAATTTCTGATCTGGGTAGACATATTGACAAAATGTCTGGTGATCTTGAAAAATTAAACGAAAATATTGTTAAAAGTGAAAGACTTTCTTCAATTGGTCAATTAGCTAGTCGTTTAGCTCATGATCTAAGAAACCCTCTTTCAATTATTAAAAACTCATTGGCAATCTTAAATGTAAAATTTGATAGTATTATGGATGAGAAAACAAGTCTTCAGATGGCAAGAGTTGGTAAAGCGGTAGATAGAATGGTACATCAAATTGAAGATGTATTAGATTATGTCAATGTATCTGAATTAAAATTAGAACCAACCTCTCTTGTGTCGGTAATTGAATCATCACTTTTGGGAGTAGATATTCCACAGCAAATCAAAGTTGTACTGCCAAAAAATAATATTACAATTAATTGTGATCCTTACAAATTAGAAAGCGCTTTTTGTAATTTAATTACAAACTCTGTTCAAGCTATTGATGGCGACGGTGAAATTAAAATCAACATAAAAGATTCTCACAAGGATGTAATTATTGATTTTATAGATTCAGGTTCTGGGATTGAGGAAAATCTGATGTTAAAGATTTTTGAACCGCTGTTTACAACAAAACAAGTTGGAACAGGTCTAGGGTTACCTGGATGCAAGAGTGTCATAGAGAAACATGGCGGTACAATATCCATTAGTAACAATCCTACTAAATTTTCAATAACTCTTCCTAAAGAACCAATTGAAAATTCAGAAAAGCCAAAAATTCCTGGTATTGTTGAATTGGAGAAAAGCCTACATGACTAGCCCTCAGGCTGATTTTTTCCATTTTGGAATGGATAATTTAAAAAACGATCCAATCTTCTTAATATCCAATTTACTATATGAGGGATGTATATGTTAGAACAAGAACAAGAGATTTTCATTTTACTGAAAGATTTTGGACTATCTGATGATGAAGCTCAAGTCTATCTTGGACTCCTAAGAATGGGTGGGGGTAAGGCAAGTGAAATTAGTCATTTTACAAAAATTGAAAGAGTTAAAGCTTACAAAATGTTAGAAAATTTAAAGAATCGAGGATTTATTACTTCTTCCTTATCGTCTCCTGCAATTTTTTCTGCTAACGATATTGAAAAAACTTTAGATGGTGTAATAAAACAAAAAATTGACGAATCTGAAAAGTTACAAGCATACAAACCTCATTTACTTGAATTGTTAGACACATTCACAATAAAACAAAGCGAGTCGATACTTCCTCGTCTTACTATAGTTTCTGGAAGAACGAATATCTATTATCAAATGATTAGGATAATAGACGAGGCACAGGATGATCTGTATCTGGCAGTATCAGTTTCTGATTTAATTAGAATGTATTATACGAACATCCCCGAAGCTTTAGAGAAAGCTAGAAAGAGAAATGTTATCATAAAATTAATGACTGAGTTAGAAATAATGACAAAACTTGAATGTGTTCAACGACTTGGTTTTAATTATTTCAAAATTACAAAACTTCCATCTCAAGGAAGAATATTATGTAATCCTGATCAAGTTTTAGTTTCTGGATATACTTCTACATCATCTAGTCAACAAACAATAGAAGATTCTGCTCTAATTACTAATTCTGATGAGATAGGTGGAAGTATGCGTAGCTTGTGTAAATACATGTGGAGTACTGGAAAAGAAATTAGAGTTGATAAGAAAACTTTAGAAACTCCTTCTGAAACAAAAACAAATCAAAAAGCTAAAGTTACAACTGCTTTAGTGGTTGATGATGATAACGATGCCGTCGAAATGTTCTCTGATTATTTGGAGATTAAAGGAGTTAAAGTATCTGGCAAAGCTCATGATGGAAAGGAAGGAGTAGAGTTATACAAGAAGTTAAGACCCGATATTGTTTTCCTGGATGTAATAATGCCTGAATATAACGGGCTATATGCGTTAAATAAAATTCGAGAGATAAACCCTGACGCCAAAGTAGTCATGCTAACAGCAGATATGTCGCCTGATACGAGAAAGAAATTAAGGGAGATGAAGCCTGCTGGAGTTATTTACAAACCATACGACGTGGAAAAAATCATCGATAATGTAATCTAATTCTCCTAAAACATGTCTATGCCAAGGTATCATAAATTAGTCATATTTTTGGTATTTTTTGGTATACTTTTATCCCCCAGTTTAATTTCAGATTCGTTTGCATTATTGGAATCTGAAAAACTCCATTGGCAAATAGTTTATGTGGATAACAAGAATAAATGCCTAGAACATGATCTTCAAAAAATTCAGGAATATGATCAACTAGTCAAGAATTACTTTGGACTGTATCAATTTGATACTTTTAACTATGAACCTAATTGTATGTCATTAACACAATATTCTTCCTATAGAGAACCATATTATCTGGATCTTCTAATTTTATTTTTTGATGAAAATTTGGCTAGTCATACATTAGGAAATGTGGGTTTGAAAGGCTTGTATGCCCATACAGGAATTGACAGGCCTACTAATCATTTCATTTTATTTAATGACAGACCAAATTATCATTCAAATTATGATTCAAAAAATCCTTCATGGGTTTTATCTAACAGCCTCTCTCATTTTATTTTATATTATAAGGGCTATAATGCGGATACAATTGAACAGTTGATACAACCCGATGAACCATTCTACAGAAGTTGCTTTGGTAAAACTACTATCTCAGGAAACTGTGAAGAAGTAAAACTATTCATAACTGTACAAAACTTAAGTAAAGATTTTCTTGTCATCCCACCATTTGAGAATGCTGTTGGAAATAATATTATTCAGTATATAGAAAGCGATATTTCAGAATCAGAAATTGTAAAAAATTTATACCGACAAATAACAAAATGGTGGATTTCTGGAAAAATAAGTGATGATGATTATATAGATACACTACAATATTTCGCACGTATTCCTTCATCCCCTTCAACAGAAATTCCATATTATCCACTTCTGGAAATTCGAGATGGATTTGTTATACCTGTATTTTCATTTGAAAAAGAAGGCGAAAATCAAGATATTACAAGCAATAGGGAAACAATCCAGCAGTATCTCAAAACTATTGATGATCTTGTGCCTTTTGATCGAGCACGCGTAGAAAAACTCCAAGATGATAGGTTTCCTGATTGGTTTAAGGAACGAGCTACCTTATGGGTTGATGGAGCAATAAATGATTATATTTTCTTAGATGGTTTAGAAAGTTTACTGCGTTCTAAGAATATCATACCATAATATTTACCCCAAATGTCTGTAGATATCTTACAAACAGAAGAATAATACCACATTTTACAATGATATTCTTTATGGGGGCACGAGAACAATCTATCAAGCCAACTTACAAAGTTGGCCATGTAGATATTTTCGTAAACATATAATGGCATTGAAGAGTGAAGTGGCATCATTTAGATTAGAAAGAAAAAATTTGGATGAGCTAAGAAATGATGTCAAAGCAAAATCAATATCACTAAATTCATACGTCAACCAAATTTTTACTGATCACGTTAATTGGCATTCTAATGCTTCAAAAGCAGGAATGGTTTGTTTCCCAAAATCATTTTTAGTAAATCTGATGAGTAAATTATCTGAAAAAGAAATTATAGTTATTGCAGAAAACATGGCAGAAAATGAAATGAAAGAGATTCTCCTGATGTTGAGAAAAAAACCTGAACCAATTCGTTTTATAGATTTGATCAAATGTTGGATGAAGGCTTCGAATTTTCCTTTTAGACATGAAAATAATGATGATTTACACGAATTTATCATACAACATGATATGGGGAAAAACTGTTCTGTTTATCTTGGTTGGTTATTCAAATTTGTTTTTGGAAAGTTTGGAATTAATGAATTTAATTTTGATACCACTCCAAATATGTTAACATTCAATGTAAATATTGGAAAAGTTATTTAGTTTAAAGTACTCAAATCTTTCTTAATTTTGAGACCCCTTTTGTAATGTGATCAATTACAGTGGGAAGCGGTGTTCCTGGTCCAAATACTCCATCAACTCCAGCTTTCTCAAGTCCTTTCCTGTCTTCATTTGGAATAACTCCACCACCAACTACAAGAACGTCTTTGATTCCTTTTTTCTTTATGGCTTTGACTACTCTTGGGAAAAGAGTATTGTGAGCACCATTTAGAAGACTAAGTGCAACGGCGTCTACATCCTCATCTTCAGTAATTTGGGCCACTCTATCAGGCGTGGCAAATAGTCCTGAATAGATTACCTCCATTCCTGCATCCCTAAAGGCTCTACAAAGAATGAGGGCACCACGATCATGTCCATCTAAACCTAATTTTGCAACGAGAATTTTGATTTGTCTTTTAGCCAATGTTTGCTTCATAGTTTACGATCTAATATTTTGTTTTAAGGCTTTATTTGATTTTCTTTATGGTATCATCTTTGTAAATCTACATAAAGGCTGAAAAACGAAAACCAAACGTGAAATCCATTAGACCAATAAATTATGTACTTGAATTTAATCCAAATTTCAAAAATTTCACTTTTCAAGTAAAAGAGATTCTTGAAATAAAGATTTCAAAGCCTACAAACTTGATAATACTTAATTCTGCTGAACTAAAAATTACTAAATGTCATATTGAATATAATGGAGAAAAATTTTTTGCAAAACTCAAACTAGATAAGAAAAAAGAAGAACTTCGAATTACACTTTCTAAAAAAATTATTAACACTGCCAAACTCTACATAGAATTTACTGGAATTTTAAATGATAGATTACTAGGATTCTATCGAAGTCAATACAAACAAAAAGGTAAAACTAAATTCCTTGCAACTACTCAGTTTGAGGCTGCAGATGCACGACGTGTTTTTCCTTGTTGGGATGAACCAGATGCAAAAGCAACTTTTGAAATTTCTATTATTGCTGATAATAATCTTGGTGTAATATCCAACATGCCTGAAATTTCAAAAAAGAAACTTGGAAAAAAATCTCTCCATAAATTTGCAAAAACTCCTATCATGTCAACATATCTAATCTATCTTGGAGTTGGCGATTTTGAATTCCTCAAAAGCAGGCAAGGAAAAATTGATGTTCGTGTAGTGACAACGAAAGGAAATAAATCAAAAGGAAAATTTGCACTTGAATTAGGTAAAAAACTTCTCAATTCTTATGAACAATACTTTGGAATTAAATACCCTCTACCAAAATTAGACCTTATTGCAGTTCCTGATTTTGCAGCAGGTGCAATGGAAAATTGGGGTGCAATAACTTTCCGAGAGACGATTTTGTTATATGATCCAAAAACATCTTCTACAAAAACAAAACAATACATTGCTGAAGTAATCTCTCATGAGATTGCCCATCAATGGTTTGGAAATTTAGTCACTATGAAGTGGTGGAATGATTTGTGGTTAAATGAAAGCTTTGCAACATTTATGGCTACAAAATTTGTTGATAAATTCTACCCAGAGTGGGATTTGTGGGACCAGTTTGTTGAAGATGCAATGAATCAAGCAATGGGAATAGATTCACTAAAATCATCTCATCCAATTGATGTTAAAGTAAATTCTCCTGCAGAAGTTAGAGAGATCTTTGATGCGATTTCCTATGATAAGGGTGGTTGTATTTTACGAATGCTTGAGAATTATGTCGGCGAATCAAATTTTCGAAAAGGTTTGAAATACTATCTAAAAAAATACCAGTACAAAAATGCAGAAGGGAAAAATCTTTGGGATGCTATTGGCAAAATCTCTAAACTACCTGTAACTTCAATGGTAAATTCTTGGATTAAACAAGTTGGCTTTCCATTAATTGAAGTCTCAACATCAAACTCTACTCTAAAATTACGGCAAAAGCAATTTTTATTAGAGTCTCATAAACCCCAGAAAAATCAGTGGATTATTCCTCTTTCAATTGGCTTGTCTCAAGAATTCTCAAAAAAACTGTTTAGCAAAAAAACTGATAGCCTAAAACTTCCTCAAAGAAATAGAAACTTTATTGTCAACTTTGGCAGAAATGGATTTTATAGAGTAAAATATGACGAAGGCATTCTTTTGGATTTAAAATATCTTGTATCTCAAAAAGAAATTCCACATATTGACAGGTGGGCTATTCAAAATGATTTATTCGCATTATGCCTTGCTGGAGAAGAATCCGTACAAAATTACCTTGACTTTTCTGATGCATATAATGACGAAGACAACTATTTACCAACAGTCAATGTAGCTAAAAATCTTAATTCATTATATAATCTAACATTTAATGAAGACTTTTCCTATCAAATTAAAGATTATACAATAAATTATTTTGTTCAAATCTTTACTCGATTAGGTTGGGATGCACAAAAAAATGAAAAACATACCGATGCATTGTTACGAAGTTTGGTGATTGGAGTATTAGGGCGATTAGGTGATTCACGAATTACAGAAGAGGCGCATAAGAGATTCAAGAAATTTTTGAAAAATCCTGACTTTTTATCAGCAGATTTACGAGAACCTGTTTTCTCCATAATTGCATGGAACGGTAATGCGAAAACACACAAAACACTCATTCGATTGTTCACTAAAGCAAAAACTCAGGAAGAAAAACTACGATTCCTTGGAGCATTGTGTTCTTTTAAGGATGGAAAATTACTCAAAAAATCACTTGATTTTTCACAAACTTCTGCTGTACGCTCACAAAACATGCAACTTCCAATAATGCGAGTTTCTACCAATCCCTACGGCAAAAATATTCTCTGGCCTTGGCTAAAGAAGAACTGGAAAAAATTAAACAAAAAAGTCGGACATGGAAATCCACTCTTTAACAAAATAGTAGCCAGTATTTCATTGGTGGTAGATGATTCAATGGAAAAAGAGATCCGTCAATTTTTTAAAAAGAACCCGGCTCCTGGAACAGAAAGAACTTTAGAGCAAACTCTAGAAAGAGTTCGAATTAACACAAGATTTCTAAAAAGGATGCGACAAGAATTCAATTATTAATACAGCAATAGTATAATTCCTCGATGGTCAGAAAGGTTTTCCCAATCATCTCTTTGATTGTAATAAGTGGTTTTGCATTAATGTTCTTTTTTGATACAAAAAGCATCGATGATGAAATCTTACAAGATACATTTTCTATAGATGCTACTTATTATGAAAATGAAAACTATGTTGAAATAATATTTGAAGATACTACTCAAAAAACACATTCTGCTATTTTAGAAATTTTAGGAATGGAGACGACATTTCAAAAAACTTTTGAAGGTTCTACTTTTACTGAACGAATAGAATTTTTTAGTGAACCAAAGTATGGTTGGAAAATACATCCTGTTACTATATTGGTGGAACATGAAGAATTAGGAAAAATTGGATTAAAGACAGAAATCCACTCACAAAATGAACCAACTCCACCAGTGATATTCACCACATCATAGTGTTCCTTAACTACAAGATTTTATTGTGGGTCAAAATTCATCATAGTGTTGACTCTACTAACTGATCTTAAAAAAGGCAAACGTGGAGCAATTGCAAAAGCTATCTCAATAATAGAAAACGATCCTGTCGAAACAAAAAAAATTCTTAAAAAAATATTTAAAAATTCTGGAAAAGCAATTGTAATTGGTATTACTGGTCCTGCTGGTGCTGGAAAAAGCTCTTTGATTAACAAGACTGTTCTAGAATTGTGTAAACTAAAGACAAAACCAGCAGTATTGGCAATTGATCCTACTAGTCATGTAACTGGCGGGGCAATTTTGGGAGATAGAGTCAGAATGACTGAATCAACTGATTCAGGTATATACATTCGAAGTATTGCCTCAAGAGGAGCCTCAGGTGCTATTTCTAGGTCAATAAGAAATAGTGTACGTCTATTAGAGTATGCTGGCTTTGATCCAATTATCATTGAAAGTGTTGGTGCTGGACAAACTGAAATTGAAATCTCAAATATTGCCGATATCACTGTAGTTGTTTTTAATCCACATACTGGTGACAGTATTCAAACAATTAAAGCTGGATTAACAGAAATTGGTGATGTTTATCTCATAAATAAAAGCGATTTAGCTGGCGCACCACAATTATTCGATTCTGTAAGAGATTTCATTGGAACTACTGATAAGAATCCAATAATCTTAAAGACCTCTACGAAGAAAAACAAGGGCATTTCTGAATTTGCAGAAAAACTCAAAGAATTAATGAAAATTAAAAGCAAAGAAAAGAAATATCATGATAAAACTCGTCTTGAATCGGAACTTAAAGAAATTGTTTTAAATAACATAAAAGAAAAGATCGACGCTGTGCTAGATTCTGATAAAACCTATGCAAAATATCTCAAAAAATTACAAACACGACAAATTGATCCTTATGAAGCTGCAGACAAAATTTCAAAAGGATTGGTGAAATAATCTGGTAAAAAAAATTACTCAAAAAGAAGAAAAAACTTTTGTAACTGATTCTAATTTTATTGTTAAACAATTCTACCTAAAGCCATCCAATAAAACCAAAAAAGAAGAGCCAGGTGTATATCCATTTACTCGCGGAGTACATGCAGGAATGTTCAGAGATAGATTCTGGACTATGAGGCAGTATTCAGGATTTGGAGATGCAAAGCTAACTAACCAACGTTTCAAATTCATGCTTGAAAAAGGTCAGACTGGTCTTAGTATGGCATTTGACTTGCCAACTCAAATTGGGCATGATCCTGATTCCCTTCCAGCCGAAGGCGAGGTTGGAAAAGTTGGAGTATCTATTGCATCTCTAAAAGATATGATGATTGCATTCGATGGAATTCCATTAGGCAAAGTAAGCAGTTCAATGACAATTAATTCTACTGCCTCAACTCTTCTAGCTTATTACATTGCTGTGGGAGAATCACAAGGATTTTCTAGTAATCAATTACGAGGAACAACACAAAATGATATTCTCAAAGAATACATTGCACGAAATACCTACATCTATCCTCCTCAACCATCAATGCGAATAATTGGCGATATGATTGGTTATTGTGCTAAAAATATTCCTCAATGGTATCCTGTATCAATTTCCGGATATCATATGCGTGAAGCTGGAGCCACTGCTACTCAAGAAGTAGCATTTACTTTAGCAAATGCAATTGCATACATTCAAACTTGTTTAGATCAGGGCTTGAAAATAGATGATTTTGCACCTAGACTATCATTTTTCTTCTGTTGTACAATTGAATTCTTTGAAGAAGTTGCAAAATTCAGAGTTGCTAGAAAAATATATGCAAAAATTTTAAAAGAAAAATTTCATGCAAAAAATCCCAAATCATTACAACTAAAATTCCATACACAAACCAGTGGTGAATCACTAACAGCACAGCAGCCTGATAACAATATTGTAAGGGTCGCAATTCAATCAATGGCTGCTGTTCTTGGAGGTACACAGTCATTGCATACTAATTCTAGGGACGAAGCACTTGCGTTACCTACTCAGGAATCCGCAAAAATTGCATTAAGAACTCAACAAATAGTTGCTCATGAAAGTGGAATTACTAAAACAGTAGATCCTATGGCTGGCTCTTATTACCTCGAATACTTATGTGATGAAATTGAAGCTGGAGTTTGGAAATATCTCAAGAAAATTGAAAAAATGGGTGGCTCTATTAAAGGAATTGAGAATGGATTCTTCCAATCTGAAATTCGACAAAATGCCTATCGATTAAAGAAAGAGATTGATAGCGATGAACGTATTCTTGTCGGTGTAAACAAATTTGTTGAAAAAGAAGAAGGAGAACAAAAACTCTTGAGAATTGGTGATGAGGTAGAAATTCAACAAAGGAAAGCAATGAAGAAACTAAGACAATCAAGAGATAAGAAAAAAGTTGAATCTGCGTTATCTAAAATGAAATCAGCTGCCGAGACTGATGAAAATCTAATGCCTTACATACTAACTTCTGTAAAGGCATATGCTACTACTGGTGAAATTAGTAATGCATTCAGAGAAGTATTTGGCGAATATAGGCCAAAGGAGATATTCTAAATGAAAATTGATCATATTGCAATTGCAGTTAATGATGTAGAGTCTGCTGCCAAAGAATACCAAGATGCACTTGGAGTAGATGATGTAGAGTTTGAAACTGTAGATACTGAAGGAGTAAAAATTGCCATAATTCACCTCGAAAATGGTAGAATAGAATTAATGCAACCAACCAATGATAATAGCCCAATTAAAAAATTTCTAGAAAAAAAAGGTGAGGGACTACATCACATGGCTTTGGAAACTGATGAAATTGAAGAGGAAGTTTCAAGAATGGAGGGATGCGGAATTCAATTTCTTGGAAAGATTAGGCCTGGGTCTGCAGGTACTAAAGTTGTATTCATCCATCCAAAATCATTACATGGTGTTTTAGCTGAGCTTTGCTCACATCCAAAATAGAGAAATTATTCCATCATCTTCAATGTGTCTGATGCAGTTATTATTCCAACAATCTTTGATTTTTTTGAAACTAAAATACACTTTGTGAACCGAATCAAAGGAACAAGAACAATTGCAGGCGTATCATAATCAACTATTGGTGGTATGGGATCCATTGTATCGGTGAGTTTAGCATGTTTTAATTCTGATTCTCCAACATTTGCTAAGTGTCTCATTATTCCTTCTTCTGATATAACTCCAACAATCTTTTTTCCATCGAATACTGGGATTTGACTAATGGAGAATTTTTGCATTTTTTTGATTGCATCATGCAATGTATCGTTTGGTTTCATTTTGACAATATCTTTACTGCAAAAATCACCAGCTTTATGAGATGATGATTTTCCTTCTAGGCCAGCTAAATTATCAAAGATTTTTTTTGCAGTTTCATAACTTGGTTTACTACGACCTGACTCTATCTGGTTAATCATGGATGTACTAACTCCAGTCATCAAGGCCAGTTTTTTTTGGGTGATTCCTAACTTTATTCTCATTTGCTTAATGGAATCAATACTTGGAAACATTTGAGATACGAATCCAATTAATCGGTTTTAAACTATTTAGACAACT
>CAWTZF010000050.1:0-18736 GCA_963920015.1 uncultured Nitrosopumilaceae archaeon
TAGTGCCAATGAAGGAGAGAAAGAAAAAACCCCACACTTTCATCAAATAGTGGAGTTGGGAAAAGAATTATCCTCTGTACTTGATCTTGAGGAATTAGAAGGCAATATCTATCTGAATCTATTAAGAACGGGTCCAATTACTGCAAGTGCGTTAGCAAAAGAACTAGATATTGATCGTGCAAAGACATACAGAACTATTGATAAACTCGTTAGTGAAAGTATGGTTTCAACTACTTTTTCAAATCCTAAATTATGTATTCCAATAGATCCTGAAGAAGCATTGAAAATTGTTTTACGAAAAAAACAAGATGAAATAAACAAAATTAAAAAAGTCGGTGAAAAGCTTATCAAACGAGTTAAAGGAGTAGTTACCGCAGGATATGGAACTAATATTCCTACATTTAGAATAGCACAAGGTGCATCAAACATTTATGCTAATATAGAAAAATTAGTTGAGGAATCAAAAGATATGGTTTACATTGTAACAACAATTAAAGATATTTCAAAAATGTATCATACTAACATCCCTGAAAAAATTAAAGTCTGTGAAAAGAATGGTGGGCGAGTAAGACTGCTAATAGAACTTGAAGATGAAAAAATGTATCCATTCATTAAACGATTTGGCGCATCAGAGACAAAAATTGGAAAACTTCCATCAAAGGGTAGAATAATTGTATCAAAAGGTGAGCAGATGATAATGTCAGACGCAACAGTAAGAGGTTCTATGAATACAGGAGCTGAAACTGATTTTGCATTGTGTACCAATTCATATGAAATGGTGAACAATATCTTCAGTCTTTGTACATTTTTATGGAAAACTGGAAAATCTTTATCGTAGAAAGATCTATTTTGCTTTGATTTCTATTCCTCTTTGAGATTTTACAATATACTTGTCACGAATTTTGACACTAAACCAATCTATTACTAGAACGGTTGCCAGAACTACTAGCATGAATACTGCAGCTTTTCCATATTCAAAGAATTTGATATAATTAATTATGTAAAATCCAATTCCACCAGCACCGACTAACCCTAGGATGCTTGTTTGACGTACGTTGTAATCAAACATGTACAGTATTTGACTAAGAAGATGTGGGGCAGATTCCGGTATTACCACATATCGAATTAATTGCCATTTTGATACACCGATGGAACTAACTGCATCCACTGGATCCGAATCTATAGTTTCAATTGATTCGTATTGTAATTTTGCGATAAATCCAATTGTATACATGATAATTGCTAAAACTCCTGCAAATGGTCCTAATCCAACCATTATTACAAAAATTATGGCCCATAAAATTGAAGGAAATGTACGTATTGCAGCTAGTAATGCCCGAATTGGCGCATAAACCCATTTACTGTTAAGATTTCTTGCAGCGAGTAAACTCAAGGGCATCGCAATTACAACACCAACCATAGTTCCAATAAACGCCATCTCAATAGTTTCTAACATTGACCAAAAAGCGGTTTCAAAGAGTTTTGGTTCAACCTGAGTCATCTCTTCAGCTATTATTACAAGATTAGGAATGCCTTCAACAAAATCAGCCGGGTTTGCATCTATATTATATGAGGCAGCGATGATTACAGCAATAATCACTCCAATTAACAAATTATTCTTAGGAGTTATCTGAATACATCTCCAAAATTTCTTTTCTAGTCAAATTTCCTGATTGGAAATCAACTATCTTGTTGCCTTCTACTCCAATTTCAAGGATTTTCTGTCCCTTGTCTATAACTGCAACACGATTTGCATATTCTAATCCAAGTTGAATGTCATGATGAACCATTATTGCAGTTAAATTGAATTTTTGTTGCATATCTGCCACCAAATCCATAATTTCTCTAGCAGTAACATGATCTAATTCAGATACAATTTCATCTGCAAGTAACACATCTGGTTTTTGCATTAATGCTCTAGCAATTGCAACCCGTCTTTTTTCCCCTCCACTTAGCATGTACACTTTTCTTTCTGCCTTATCATCTAAGTGGACAAGTGTGAGAATTTTGTGCGCTTCACGTACTTCCTTTTCAGGAAATATCTTTAGCATTGATTTGAACTTGCTAATTCTTGGTAGAGCACCAATCAAAACATTATCTAAAATAGATATATTTTTTACAAGACCAAGACTTTGTGGAATGTAACCAATTTTATGCATCATTATCTTGAATTTTTTATTTTTAATATCAGGTGTTTGATAATCAATTTTTACAGTGCCTTTACTTGGAATCATCATCCCATTCATTAATTTCAAAAGAGTGGACTTTCCAGATCCAGATTGCCCAACTATAGCATAATTTGTACCTCGTTCAATAGAGAGAGATACATTTTGTAAAACGAAATCTTTTGAATCATATGATGCTGAAACATCATTCATTTGAATAATTGATTTAGTAGAAATTCGAGAAAAAGAATTAAAATTTTTGTTCAAGTTTAATTGCTTCATTTTAAGAATTCGCGATATTATTTGCTCTTATTGTATTTGTCAAGAATTAGGTAGTCCAAACCAGTTAATGCATCAATAAAGTTGCCAAAATCACCAATATGCATTTTTGTAGTTGTTGGAAGCAGTGCTTCTGCACCATACATATCTGTCAAGATTTTATTATTTTCATCATAGTTTAGTTGTACAAGCGCATCGACTAATGCAATTTTTGTTGAATCTGACATATCTGAGCTTACCATGAATACATGTGATGGTACAGGTCCAATAGTTGCAACAGCTCTGAGTTTTGCTCGATCTTCTGCGTCAAGATATTTCTGTGGTGCAATATCGGAACCAAAAGCAACATCAACATTATCATTTAACAACATTTCAAGAGCAGCTTTGTAACTACCTGCAAATGTATGAGATTCAAATGAATCAACTAATGCTTTCTTTAAAGCGATAATATCATCTCCTTCAATTGTCACAAAACCTTCCGTAACCAAAGTTCCCATTGGTCTGACAAAACCAGATGAGCCAGTAATACTTGTAAATGCCACTTTTTTTCCAATTGTATCTTCTAAGGATTGAATTGAAGTGTTATCGACTTTTGCCCAAACTGTTGCCTGATAATTTACCTTGCCTTGTACTACTTCTGCAAGTACTGCTTCAGCACCAGTTCTTTGATGTGTTATCCAAGCTGGTCCCGTATCCATAAATGCAGCATCAATGTGGCCAAATCTCATTCCTTCAATTATTGTTTCATAATTTGTTGGAACGACAAGTTCTACATTTACTCCAGGCATCTTATCTTCAAGATATTTCTCTAGAGCCTCTGCTTTTGAAGTCAATTCAGCTGCTTTTTCTACAGGAATAAATCCAATAGTTAGGGTATCAACATCTACAAGATTTTGAGTACCTGAAACTTTGATAATGCCCTCTTCAATCAAAAATTCGATCGCGTTAACAAAATCAGTATCAGTTGTTTGGTCTTCAGCCCAAAAACCTGCAACATTTTTGACCCATCCGGGAAGAGAATCGACTTGTGCAGATACATTTGAAACAAAAGATGTACTGCCAATTACAGTAACGATTAATCCTATTGTAATTATAAGCAATTTGACATTTTTTTGAATCAATTAATTTTCTTAGGTGCAGCTAACTTTATTTAAATCAGTAATTCATTCTACAAATTGATTCTAAAGAGATAGAATAAGAAATTTGAATTAAAATAAATTCAGATTTGAACTATCTAGTCATTCTTTCCATCATTAGGATAAAGATGCAAAATGGGTTCCGAGTTTTTAATGGAGATTTCAACTTTACCAATTTGGCTTTTGTATTGTTTTACCTTTTTTCCTTCATTAGAAATAACATATTGTTCAACATCAATAAGAGCCAAATTTTCTAAATTAGATAAAGTTTTGTAAACAGTCGATAATGAAATCTTCAACTCATCTGCAATTTGGGTTGCATCTTTTGCTTCATTTTTTATACAAAATAAAACTGCTCTAGTACACACATTACTTAATGATTCAATTATCTTTTGTGTTATATCAAACTCACTTAATTGAAAAATATTTGATTTGGCCATTCTATCACTTTTGATTTGGAGATAATGTCAAAGTAGGTTCAGGTTTTCTAATACTAATATCTGCCTTACTTATTCTAGATTTGTATACCTTGAATCTTCTTCCTTTGTCAGAAATCAGCCATTTATCTATCTTAATTAATGTTAGTTCTTCTAGGTCTGAAAGTTTTTTGTAAACAGAACTTAGTGGGATTTTTAATTCATATGATAAATCAGTTGCAGTTTTTCCTTTTCTAACTATAGAAAAAAGAATAGAACGTGATTCAGCGTCAGCTAATGTCTCTATAACTTTTTGAGTAATATCATATTTTTTTAATTGTGGCAAAGTTAATCGTTTTACCAATAGCGATAAATCATTATACTGATCTATTTAAACGAAATCATTGATTCTTGTTCTAAAACCTTAGAATGACAAATGAAAATTGAGTTAATGTGTAGTGGTCTGAATTTGTTTGTCTGGTCTGAATTTATGCCAAAGTGCTCCCAAGATAAATGCCGCTGCTATCCAGAATGTGCTTACTGCCAAGACGGACATTGCTCTGAATCCATTAACCAAATCCATTGATGCTGTAATCTCATCTGGGTTTGGAGGCATTAGTACAAACACTATACTAATGAATATTGCATATCCTACAACCGCTACAATTTTTTTGCTGTTCTGTAATCTCTTGTATAATTGATAGAAAGCCACTGCGCCAAATCCTGAGATTGCAATAAATGCCAAATACAATGTTGCTCTTAATACTACTGTTTCTGGATCTCCTACAGTTGGAGGATTTCCAGGATATTTCAAAAATGGAATTATAAACATTGTAAACCACATTATGCCAGCAAGTGCAAATGTTTTTTTCATTTCATGATTTCCTGGTAACACGTGTCTGGAATATGCATAAACAATTCCAAATAATGCACCAACAGAAGTTCCAAGTATTGCACCCGCAAGAACTTGTCCTCCTTTTTGCCATATTCTATATGATTCGTATTCGGCTCGGAATTGGGGAGTGTCTTCTTCCTCACCGGATGCAAAGAGATTTTGATTCTCAATTCCTATGGCAGTATCAAGATATGGTTCAACGATTGCAAGATTAACAATTCCATGAATTACTCCTGCAAAACATCCAGAGATCAAAACAATGGCAATGAATATAGCTGTTTTCATTTTACTTTACCTTAATGACAAGGAAAACCTGCTGCATGACGCATATCATGAGTTAATTCATGAATGTAAAGATCCTCAAAGGCTTGTTCGCCTAGAACAATGCTAAATAAATGTCCTTGATCATATCCTACAAAGAATAAACCAAAGGCAAAGATTATAGCTAATGCGATTACAGCAACAATAGGAACCCCGCTTTTAGTTAGAGTTATCTCTCTGGATTGAGACATTAAAATGCTAAATCTTTCAAATCTATTTAAGTTGTTGGATGATTTTCCCAATTTATAAGAATCGGGCCGATCTATTATTCAGTATGATGTGGTTTGATTTTTGAATATGAATAATCGATACTTTTTGGCAATACCAATTATTGTTGGAATAATGGTTGGCGGATACTTGTCGTTTTCAATAAGTGGTTTAGAACCAGAACAAACGCAAACGTTACTAACAATTCAAAAACTTACAGAAAACGGTTCTCCGATTCTTGGAGATCCTTCGGCAACAATTACAATTTTAGAATGGGGAGATTATCAATGCACGTTTTGTTATCGTTTTCATGAATCTAGTCTAAAAACAATTATCAGTGATTACATTAATGCAGGAAAAGTGAAATTAGTATTCAAAGACTTTCCATTAAATGGTTCAGATTCTATACTAGCAGCTGAAGCATCTTACTGCGCGGAGGATCAAGAAAAGTATTGGGAATATCACGATGAATTATACACGAATTGGGGCGGTGAACAAACTGGATGGGTTACAAGAGAGTCACTAAATCAATTTGCAAGTACAGTTGAATTAGATCTTGAACAGTTCAATACATGTTTAGATGAACATTTACACAAACAACGAGTAATGGAATTATATCAATTTGGCCGTGAAGTTGGAATTGATGCTACCCCCTCTTTCTTAATTTTTAACAATGAAAATGTAATTAAAATTAGAGGTAACCAGCCCATTGAAGTTTTCATAAGAACAATTGAGGGGTTATAGTTTTAGCGTAATTTTGATTTTCTTTTTGTTCTAAGTTGAGTGCCACAACAAGGGCAGCGTAATTCTTGGCAAAACATGTAGACATTACAATAGCTACATCTTTTTGCACCTCCCTGATAACGATTTTTTTGAGATCTATATCTTTCACATATGCCTCTACACGTCATTTTTAGTCTAAGATTAATTTCCAACCAAACTTAATATTCGCATCTTCGAAATCTGTGATTATGGTAAAGGTTCAGGTTCAAAAACAAGATTCGGTTAAACTCTATAAAATTAGGAAAACTTTGGAAGAGTTATCAAATAAAAAAGGTCATGGAACTGAGCTAATCTCAGTGTATATTCCTAAAGGAAAGCAACTCCACGAAGTTATCAGTATTCTAAAAGAAGAGCAGGGAACAGCAGATAATATCAAATCAGATTTAACAAGAACGCATGTTGTTGATTCACTTGGAAAAGTTATTCAAAGATTAAGACTATACAAAAAAACTCCTGAAAGAGGAATAGTAGTATTTTGTGGGGCACAACCACCAGAAGGTGGTGGTCCAATAGGTAGTGAAGTCATTAAAGCCTATGAAGTGGATCCTCCAAAAGATCTCAAAACTTTTCTTTACAGGTGTGATGATCATTTTCATGTAGATATTCTCAAAGACATGCTAAAAGACGATAATCTGATTGGATTTTTAGCAATAGACGCAAAGGATGCAGGGTGGGGATTGTTATATGGAGATAAAATTGAAGTACTATCAGAAACTGGTTCAGGCGTAGCAGGAAAACATCGTCAAGGAGGACAATCTGCAAAACGATTTCAAAAACTCAGGGAAATGGAATTGACTTATTATTTTAACAGAGTTGCACAGACTAGTCGAGAATACTTTATTGATATCTACCCAATCAAAGGTTTAATTATTTCAGGCCCCGGTCCTACAAAAGAAGATTTTATCAATGGAAATTATTTAGAATACCGATTACAAGATATGATAATTTCTACGATTGATGCTTCATATGCTGGTTCAGAAGGAATTAGAGAAGCATTTACAAAATCAGGAGAACTGTTATCTGATTTTAGAATGGTAGAAGAAAAAAAGCTTGTAGAAAAACTATTTCAAGAAATTAATTCACATTCAGGATTAGGATCTTATGGATTACAAGAAGTGATTAATTATCTAAAAAATAATGTTGTAGGTACTTTGATAATTACTGATGATACTGATCTTCATAGATTAGAAATTAAATGTAAAAGATGTCAACATATACAAGAAGAAATTATTGAACGCCCAAAACTTATTCCAAGAAAAACTGAATTATTAAGCACCCCTTGTCCTGAATGTAAAGGGATGGATTTAGAAGCTACCGACCAAGATGTTGTTGATTATCTTGCATTAATTGCAACAAAAACAGGTTCCAAAATTGAAGTTATTGCAGGAAAAGCTGAACATGGGATGATGTTATCAAGTATTGGAAAAATAGGTGCCATACTAAGATACAATCCCAGACATTCGTAAGTTAGATTATCTAAGCGCAGCTTGATCTTGGGTAATTGTTAGTGGCTCTCCAGTATTTGGGATACCCAATACACGAGAAGAAATTAAACGGCCTTCAATCTTTTGTAAAAGAAAACCCAACGAGAAAGGTTTTTGAATAATTTGAACTGTGTCATCATTTAGTTCTCCGATTTTTCCTAAAATTCCTTGTCCATATGCAGAAAGAAAAATTATTCTTTGGTTAGGTCTACATTCAAGAATTTCTTTGGCAACTTCTACACCATTTTTTCTAGGCATATTATGATCAAGAAGAACTACATCATATGGAGGAGATTTATCTTTTCGAAATAGTTCTGAGTACTGTGCTTCATTTACGTATTCATCAATACATTCAACACCGTCTTTGGTTATTGAAACAGTATGGCCATTCTTTTCAAATGCCATTTTATATTGTTTTGAAGTAAATGCATTATCTTCAGCAATTAGAATATTCATTACCAAATTTTCTCAAAAAAACTTGAATTTTATTATCTTTTAAAATGAGTTTGTTTAACACGAACGGACGATTATAGATAATTTGTTAATTATCCTTTAAACAATCATGGATTTTAGCAGCAAGTTCTCTTAATTCATTATCATTTGAAATGCCTCTTTTTGTCCAAACTGTTCCTTTATGGTTAAATCTTGGAATAATGTGGACATGCACATGTGGGACAATTTGTTTTGCCGCACTGCCATTATTTTGTCCTATACTAAATGCATCAGCTCCTGTTGCTTTTAAAACAGCAGATGCGATACGAGGGATTTTTGAAAATAGCGTGCCAACTTTGTCTGGGTCCATATCGGTGATTTTTTCATGATGTTCTCGAGGAAGTACCAAAGTGTGACCTACATCTATTGGATATTTGTCTAAAAATGCAACATGGCTTTCATCCTCATGTACAAAATGACCTGATCTCTTACCTTCTATGATATCACAAAAAATGCAATTCATAATTACGATCTGTTTTGTATTTTATTTATTATTTAGCGATTCAGTTATTAGGGGTAATTTTTGAATTTGAGTTACTAATGGGAAAGAAGACTAGAAAAGAAAGAGAGAAGAAGCGTGAAAGCTTTGCAGCTACGCGTGGCAGACAAAAACGAAAAAACATGCTAATTACCATAGGAATTTTATCAGGAGTTGCTTTAATAGTTGGAATCTCAGCTTATAATTTTGTTACTAGCCAAGCAAGTGTACCAGGAGCTCCTCCAGGTGCTGGCCTGTTAGGAGACGCTCACGATCACGCCTCAATACTTGTAAGAATATTTGGAGATAAATTTGATTTTGCAACTCCTGCTTATCAAATAAAGAGTAGTTGGATACATTTTGAAGGACAAGATGGAAATACTATACATATTCATTCAACAGGAATAGCTGCAGGATATCTTTTTGATACTCTTAATCTTGGGTTAGATGAGGAATGTTTTGTTTTCGCTGATGGAAGACAGTTTTGTACAAATGAAGACTATACTTTGAAATTCTACATAAATCATGAACTAGTAACAGACATTAGAGAATATGTGCTTAAAGATCTAGATAGAATTTTGATTTCATATGGTAATGAAAATTCTGAGAAAATTGAGGAACAGTTAGCTGAAGTAGATGCTCATTCTATTTTAAAATAAGAAAATTTTAAGAAACTCTAAATTATAGTCAGGCTTAACAATTTGTATTATATGGAAATTTCAAGTCGCAATGTAGTTGAAGGAACAGCAAGATCACCCCATAGAGCAATGTACAAAGCTATGGGTCTTACTGATGAAGATTTAGAAAAACCATTCATTGGCGTTTGTCATACAGGTAACGAAGCAACACCATGCAACATTCATCTTCCCAAATTAGCTCAAAATGCAAAAAAAGGAATTATTGATGCTGGTGCAACACCTCGTGAATTTAGTACTATTGCAGTTAGTGATGGAATTGCAATGGGCCATGAAGGAATGAAATCATCTCTAGTTAGTAGAGAAGTAATTGCAGATTCTATAGAGCTAATGGTACGTGCTCATCAGTATGATGCATTGGTTGGAATTGCAGGTTGTGATAAAAGTCTACCAGGTACAATGATGGCCATGGCAAGATTGAATCTGCCTTCTGTGTTTGTTTATGGTGGCACCATTATGCCAGGAATGTTGGAAGGACGAGAGCTAACAGTGGTAGATGTTTATGAAGCGGTGGGAGCATATGACTCAGGTCAAATTTCACTAGAAGAACTTAAGAATATTGAGAATAATGCATGCCCTAGTGCTGGATCTTGTGGGGGTATGTTTACTGCAAATACAATGGCATCAATTTCTGAAGCAATTGGTCTTGCATTACCAGGTAGCGCTAGTCCTCCAGCTGAAGATGATAGAAGAGGTAAAATGGTCTATGATACTGGTAAAGCATGTACTAAATTATTAGAACTTAACATTAGACCAAGTGACATTTTAACATTTGAAGCATTTGAAAACGCAATTACGATGCTAAATGCTGTAGGTGGTTCAACAAATGGAATTTTACATCTATTAGCACTTGCAAATGAATCTGGAATAAAATTAGCTTATGATGACTTTGAGAGAGTTAGGAAAAAGACTCCCCATCTTGCAGATATGAAACCAGGTGGAAATTATGTCATGAATAGTTTAGATAAGATTGGTGGAATTCCATTTATTATGAAAAAACTTCTTGATAAGAATTTGATTCATGCAGATGCATTAACAATTACTGGAAAAACAATTAAAGAAAACATTAACACGATGCAAATACCATCCGTACCTGATCAGAAAATTGTCAAATCAGTTGATACCCCAATCCACAATGTTGGAACTGCAGTAATATTGAAAGGAACTTTAGCACCAGATGGTGCTGTTATTAAAACTGCAGGAATAGAAACTGCAAAATTTATTGGTAAAGCCAAAGTCTTTGATAGAGAAGAATTTGCATTTGATGCAACATCAAAAGGTGAAATTGAAGAAGGAGATGTGATGGTAATTAGATATGAGGGACCCAAAGGAGGCCCAGGTATGCGAGAAATGCTTGCAACAACTGCAGCACTTGTAGGTCAAGGATTAGGTAAAAAAGTAGCATTGGTAACAGATGGTCGTTTTTCAGGGGGTACTCGTGGATTAATGATTGGACATGTTGCACCAGAAGCTTTTGTTGGCGGTCCAATAGCACTCATTAAAAATGGAGACGAAATTGAAATTGATATTGAAACAAATACTATTGATCTAAATGTGACAGAAGAAGAACTTAATCACAGAAGACAGGAATGGCACCCACCAAAGCCAAATTATACTTCTGGGGCTTTGGCAAAATATGCATCATTAGTTGGTTCTGCGGCTCAGGGTGCAATAACAAAACCTGTGTTCTGAGATTATTGATTGGAGTAATGAATTTCACAGAAAAAAACAGTTCCAAAAGAAGTGTTTTTTGCAGTAACTGAAAATCCTTCTTCAAGGCCTTTATTACAAATACAACAATTGGTTTGCTTTGTTGCTGATTCAACAAAAGTTTTCGATTCTTTTAGAAAAATATCTTGAATTAGAGTATTACTAGATCGAGGATAAGCCATTACTTGACTCATATAGAATAATACTCCAGATCGCTTATAAAGGTACCGTACTATACCGTAACCAAAATAAGAACCGAGGGTCCCAAATGAATGGAGGGGCATTGGGCATTGGGATGTTCCTCGACTCTTTCTAAATCTAGACCAAAAACTGACTTAACTCTCTGTATGTTGTCGATGAACACACGAATTAGACATCAAAGTCTTAATTAACCGCCAAAATTCATTTCTTTTATGGGTGAATGTATTTGGAAATCCCAAACCAAAAGTAATACCCCTAGATTTATCTGAAAATCAGTTTGAAATTTACAATAAAATCTCTCGCAATTACTCTCATTCATTTCTCTTTGAATCACTAACGGGTCCTGAAGTACTAGCTGAAACTTCTGTAATGGGATTTGACCCAAAAATCATTCTCAAAGGATATTCAGATAGAGTTGAAATAAAATACAAAGATGGAAAAATTAAAACAATTTCAACAAATAATCCATTTGAAGAATTAAAAAAACTACTAAGAATTGTTTCAGATCAATCATATAGATATCTGGGAGGAGCAGTTGGCGTAGTAAATTATGATGCCATAAGATTAATTGAAAATATTCCAAAATCACATACAATACTAGAACCATTAATAGAATTTGGAATTTATGATGATGGACTTCTTTACGATAATAAACATAACAAATTATTCTATTTTTATTATGACAAAAATCGATTTAGCCAATTAAAAATTTCTGAAAATAATTTTCAGGAAATAAAAATTTCTGATATTAAACCAAATATGGATGAAGAGAAATTTTCTAAGATTGTAAATAAAGGAAAACAATACATCCATGATGGCGATATTTTTCAAGTTGTACTGTCTCGAAAATTTGAATTTGATGCTAAGGGAGATTATTTATCAATATACAAAATTTTACGTAAAATGAATCCATCGCCTTACATGTATCATATAAAACAAGATGCTAAAATAATAATTGGTGCATCACCTGAAATGCTAATTCGTGTTACTAATGATTTGGTAGAGACATTTCCAATTGCCGGCACTCGTAAAATTACTGATGACGAAGAAAAAAATAAACAGCTAGCTGACGAATTACTACATGATGAAAAAGAATTAGCAGAACACACTATGTTAGTAGATTTGGGAAGAAATGATATTGGTCGGGTTTGTAAATATGGTTCAGTACATGTAGAAGAATTAATGGAGATCAAACGATTTAGTCACGTTCAGCATATAGTTACACATGTAGTTGGAAACTTGGATTCAAAATGTGACATGTATGATGCATTTCAAGCGGTTTTTCCGGCTGGAACAGTATCTGGTGCACCAAAGGTGAGAGCGATGGAGATTATTGACGAATTAGAGAGTGAGTCTAGGGGCCCTTACGCAGGAGCTGTAGGTTATTTTTCATATAATGGATGTTGTGATTTTGCAATAGCAATTAGAAGTATTTTCATTGAAGATGGAAAAGGATTTGTTCAGTCAGGCGCTGGAATTGTTTCTGATTCTATTCCAGAAAATGAATTCAAAGAAACTGAACACAAAGCAGAAGCTATGCTACAAGCATTAAAGGAGTCATCTAAATGAAATTTCTGATAATAGACAATTATGATTCATTTGTTTACAATATTGCACAATATTTTGGTGAGTTAGGAGTAGATTGTGAAGTAATAAGAAATGATAAAATTACTTTAGAAGAAATTAGACAAAAAAATTATGATGCAATAATAATTTCTCCAGGTCCAGGAACACCTGAAGACAAGAAATACTTTGGTGTATGCTCTGATGTTATCAAAGAAATTGGTCCAACTAAACCAATTCTAGGGGTATGCTTAGGACATCAAGGGATCATACATGCATTTGGTGGCAAAGTAACTAATGCAGGATGTGTAAGACATGGAAAAACTAGCCCAATAAGGCATGTTAATGTTCCATTGTTTGATGGTGTAAAAAATCCATTTCGAGCAACAAGATATCATAGTTTAGTCGGAGATAAAACAATTATTCCAGATATCTTACAAGTAACAGCTACTGCTGAAGATGATTTAGAAGTTATGGCCATACGCCATAAAGATTATCTTATTGAAGGAGTTCAATTTCATCCTGAATCTATTATGACAGAAGATGGTAAAAAAATTCTTGCAAATTTTGTAAAGGAGGTTAAAGAAAGAAAATGATTACAGAGTTAATCACAAAACTACAAAATAAAACTAATCTAACTTATGACGAAATATCTGCCGCAATGTCAGATATTCTTTCTGGAAATACTAATGATCAGCAAAATGCAGATTTTCTCTCAAATCTTGCTGACAAAGGGGAAACAGATGATGAACTACTTGGAATGCTTGATAAAATGCAAGAATTTAGCCTCAAAATCACTCCCAAGAACACAGGAACCATTATTGACATGTGTGGAACAGGTGGAGATCAAATTCAAACTTTCAATGTTTCAACTACCGCCTCATTTGTGGTAGCAGCTGCGGGTGGAATTGTTGCAAAACATGGTAATCGCTCTAGTAAAGGAGTTTCAGGCAGTGCCGATATTTTTGAACACTTTGGTTATGATCTAAATCAAGAACCTGATTCTGTTACTAACATTTTAGAAAAATTCAACATTTGCTTCATGTTTGCACAAAAGTTTCACCCTGCAATGAAAAACGTAGCAGTTGCTAGAAAACAAATCAAAAAAAGAACTGCGTTTAATCTACTGGGGCCATTAAGTAATCCTGCTGAAGTTAAGAATCAACTAATTGGAGTATCTGATCACGAATATCTTGATAGATTACCATTACTACTCAAAAGAAAGGGTGCAAAAAACATCATGACGGTTCGTTCGGATGATGGATTGGATGAGTTTTCAACTAGTTCAATTAATCGAGTTTGTGTTCTTCGAGGAGGCAAAGTTCTAACAAATGCAGTAGATCCTGAAATTTTTGCATTAAAAAAATCATCACTTGATGATATTAAAATTGAAACAAAACATCAAGCCCTCAAATCATTTGTTGACGTATTAAATAATACAGCGAATCAAGCAATGATAGAGACTACTGCACTTAACGCGGCGGGCGGTTTAATTGTTGCAAATGTGGTAAAAAACTTTGATGACGGAATTGAATTATCATTGAATACAATCAAAGATAAAAAAGCTATAAAATTATTACAAGAATTTGTAGAAGAAACAGGTAACATTTCAAAACTAGCGGAGTTTATCTAAATGGGACATATTCTAAAAAAATTGGTTAACAATTCACAATCTTCAATTGATGATGGAGTTTATGAAATATCCACTCAAAATGAAAAATCAAGTCAAAATTTGATTAATCTTATCAAAATGAGTTCTCATGCACCATTAATAACAGAAGTAAAATTTGCATCTCCTTCGTTAGGCAAGATTCGTACGCTCACAAACCCAGTGAGTATTGCTAAATTAATGATTTCAGGAGGTGCCAAAGCACTTTCGGTACTTACTCAACCAAATTTGTTTAATGGGTCTCCTGAGTATTTCATTAAGGTACGAGATGCAGTAAACATACCTATGCTTATGAAAGACATTATGATTGACAAGGTTCAGATTGATGCAGCCCAAAAAATTGGGGCAGACTATATGTTACTAATACAATCACTGTTTGACCAGAATTATCTCAATGAAATTGATGAGTTCATCGATTATGGTCACAAAAAAGGATTAGAGATTCTAATAGAAGTTCACACAAAATCAGAATTACAAAACGCATTGAAAACCAATGCTGATTTAATTGGAATAAATAACAGAAATCTGGATACGCTTGAAATTGATCTTAAAACTACAGAAAAAGTTCTTGCTGGAGTGAAAAAGACTAGACCAATCCTATCAGAATCAGGTATAGAAACTCCTGAAGACATACAGTATCTAAAAAAATGTGGGGCAGATGCGTTTCTTGTAGGCTCTAGCATAATGAAACAAGATAATATTGAAGAGATAGTTAGGAATTTGGTGAATGCATATTGAAATATCCTAAAGGTGGACGATTCGGAGAATTTGGTGGAAAATATATTCCGGAAACTCTAGTTCCAGCAATTGAAGAGTTAGAAGAAAATTATCTAAAATACAAAAATGACATGTCCTTCAAAAAAGAATTAGATTATTACTTACGTGAATATGCTGGTAGACCAACTCCGTTATACTTTGCAAAAAATCTAACTCAACATATTGGTGGTGCAAAAATCTATCTGAAAAGAGAAGATCTGTTACATGGTGGAGCTCATAAGATCAATAATACTTTAGGACAAGCACTACTTGCAAAAAAGATGAAAAAAAAGAGAGTTATAGCTGAAACAGGTGCAGGACAACATGGTGTTGCAACGGCAATGGCATGTGCAGCTCTTGGAATGAAATCTGAAGTTTACATGGGCTACAAAGATACAATTCGACAAAAGCTAAATGTTTTCAGAATGAATCTACTGGGAGCTAAAGTTTATCCAGTAAAATCAGGCTCACAAACCCTCAAAGATGCAATTAATGAAGCAATTCGTGACTGGATCACTAACGTAGAATCTACTTACTATTTGCTGGGCTCTGCAGTTGGACCACATCCCTATCCGGTAATGGTTAGAGATTTTCAAAGTGTGATTGGTCAAGAGATTAAAAAACAGTTGAAGCCAGATGTGGTAATTGCATGTGTTGGTGGAGGATCTAATGCAATTGGAACATTTTATCCTCTAATAGATACTGATTCAGAAATTATTGGTGTTGAGGCTGCAGGAAAAGGGCTAAAGTCTGGACATCATTCTGCAACATTATCAGCTGGTTCCAAAGGAGTACTACATGGCATGATGACATACTTACTTCAGGACAAAGAAGGGCAAGTCAAAGAAACTCACAGTATTTCTGCAGGATTAGATTATCCCGGAGTAGGACCAGAGCACTCTTATCTTAAAGACATTAAACGCGTAAAATACCGTAGTGCAACTGATTCGGAAGTGATTGATGCATTTTTGATGCTGACTAGAACTGAGGGCATCTTACCAGCATTGGAATCAGCTCATGCAATAGCCGAAGCAATAAAAGTTGCAAGAAAAATGAAAAAATCGGAATCAATTGTTGTAACTCTATCTGGCAGAGGAGACAAAGACGTTGAAATAGTACAAAATTATCTCGAGAGAAATGTCAAGAATTCAAAATAAGTTTAAAGAGCTTCATTCAAAAAATGAAAAAGCTCTGATTGCATACATCATGGTAGGATATCCAAATGAAAAAAGCACTATTTCAGCAGTACGTGGTTTGATAAAAGGTGGAGCTGACATCATTGAATTAGGATTTCCGTTTTCTGATCCTCTAGCTGATGGTCCTGTAATACAAAATGCAAGCACCATAGCATTAGAAAATGGTACAAAAATTAATAAATTCTTTAAACTTGTTAAAAAAATTCGAAGGGAAACAGAGATTCCTCTCGTATTGATGACATATACAAATATTCTGTATCATAAAGGATTTTCGAAGTTTATTTCTGAAGCAAAAAATTCTGGAATTGATGGTTTTATCTTACCGGATATGGCCATTGAAGAATCACATGATTATCTTAAGGCTTCAAAAAAAAGAAAAGCGGATACAATTTTTCTAATATCTCCTAATACGAGTAAAAAAAGAATTGAAAAAATTGCAAAAGCTAGTTCAGGCTTTTTGTATCTTGTTGCAGTTTATGGGACCACAGGCATAAGGACTGATATCAAAAACTATACAATCAAGGCTATCAAGCAAGTAAAGAGCATTGTAAAAGGAAGAATCCCCGTAGGCGTTGGTTTTGGAGTTTCCTCACCTAATGATGTTAAAAAATATGTTTCAATAGGTGCAGATGCAGTGATTGTAGGTAGTGCATATCTACGACTAATCGAAAAAACACCTTCAAACAAACTAGAGCAAAAGATTGCTTCATTTACAAAAAGTTTGAAGCGGCAAACAAAATAGGCATCTGTAAAAAGGAATAAAAACCCGAATCACATTTCATTAATGTGCAGACAAAGTTCATTTTTGTTACAGGCGGAGTTATGTCCGGCCTTGGAAAAGGTGTTACAACTTCATCAATTGCAAAGTTACTTCAATTATCAAATCAAAAAGTTTCTTGCGTAAAGATCGATCCGTATCTAAACTATGATGCAGGAACTATGAATCCTGTAGCCCATGGTGAAGTCTTCGTCACAGAAGATGGCGGAGAATGTGATATGGATATGGGAAATTATGAACGTTTTCTAAATCAAAACATTCCACGAACGCATAATATTACAACTGCCCAAGTTTATTCAACAGTAATTGAAGCCGAAAGAAAAGGAGAGTATCTAGGTGCATGTGTTCAGATAATTCCGCATATAACAGATGAAATTAAAAACAGAATTAAAAAGATTGCAGAAGATGAAGAATTAGATGTTTTAATTGTAGAATGTGGCGGCACAGTAGGTGACATTGAGAGTTTACCATTTTTAGAAGCATTAAGACAGATCAGAGTTGAAAATGGTCCACAAAATGTAATTTTTGTGCATGTAACATTGGCGCCGTCCCTTGATGTAGTTGGAGAACAGAAAACTAAACCAACTCAACATAGTGTTCAAGAATTGCGAAGAATCGGCATTCAGCCAGATTTTCTAGCAGTAAGATGTACAGAACCATTGCAAGAAAAATCAAAGAAGAAGTTGGCATTATTTACAAATGTTGCAATAAAGGATGTCTTATCCTGCCATGATGTAAAATCAATTTTACAAGTACCACAGATTCTTTATGATCAAGGAATTGTTGATTCCATTTTTACAAAATTTGGTAAAGTGGGTTTAGTTAATGCTGCAGAAAACTGGGATAATTGGAATAATATTGTAGAAAGTATGCTAAACCATGAAGATCAGAAAGTAAAGATAGCAATGGTTGGTAAATATGTCACATTAGCTGACAGCTATGTAAGCGTAAATCATGCACTAAAACATGCAGGTGCAAAACTTGGAAAATCAGTTTCAATAGATTGGATTGATTCAGAAAATCTCGATAATATTGAAAGATTATCAGAATATGATGGAATACTTATTCCAGGTGGATTTGGAACACGCGGTTCTGAAGGAATAATTAAAACTGCAAATTATGCTAGAGAGAAAAATATTCCGTATCTTGGTATTTGTTTTGGATTTCAGCTTGCTGCGGTTGCATTTGCAAGACATGCATGTTCTTTAGAAGATGCAAATTCAACTGAAATAAAACCAGATACCAAAAATCCAGTGATTGATCTTTTGCCAGAGCAAAAATTAGTTTCAGACATGGGTGGTTCATTACGTCTTGGTGCAAATGAAATTAGTGTTCAAGATGAATCTCTTGCCCACAAAATTTACAATTCAAATATAATTTCAAAACGTCATCGTCACAGATATGAATTTAACAAAGATTTTCTTCAAACCTTTGAAGAAAAAGGCATGAAATTTTCTGGTGAAAGTGATGACGGTAAACGAATGGAAATTTTAGAAATCCCATCACACAAAT